>CAIYDT010000027.1 GCA_903924985.1 uncultured Acetobacteraceae bacterium | reverse complement strand
TTTCGACACCGACCTCCTTGGTGCGCAGGTTTCGTGGGGATGCCGTGGGATCGGGATAGATCAGGGTGTAGTCATGCGGCGCGCCGTCCTTCCCGCCGAGCATGCCGCGCGCGCCGTGGCGGATGCCGTCGCCGGCGGTGTTGGCGCGGGCCGGGCAGTCGGTGTCCACGCGCAGCCGCAGCACTCCGCCATAGCCGCCGCGCGACTTGCCGTCGCCGGCGGATTTCGGGCGGAACTCGTGTTCCTCGAACACGAGGGGGAAGCGGGTCTCCGCCACTTCGATCGAACCGAACTTGATGCCGCCGACGGAGTGCCATTCGCCGATGGTGGAGAACCCGTCGCCGGCGGACGAGCCGCCGCCGCCAGGGCGGGCCTGGAACATGTGCCAGATGAAGCGCCGGCCCGTATGCGGGTTCTTGCCGTCGATGGCGATGCGAAAGCGCCGGCCCCAGCCGCCCATCGCCCGTTCCGGGCAGGAAGCTGCGAGGGCGACGATGATCGCTTCGACGATTTCGTTGGAGCAGTGGCTGGTGCACATCGTCACCGGCGCGCCGGGATGCGCCCAGACGATGGTGCCGGGTTTGGCGATAACGGTGAGGGGGCGGAACGCCCCCTCGTTGCGGGCGATGTCGGGGTCGAGCAGGAAGGCGAAGGCCATCGCCACGGCCGATTGCATGTTGGCGTGCGAGGAATTGACGAAGCCGGTCACCTGCGGGTCGGAACCGGTCAGATCGACCGTGACGTCGCTGCCGGTCTTGGTGACCTTGGCGCGGATATGGATGTCCGTGGCACCATGGCCGTCGTCATCCAGCACCGCCTCGCCCTCGTACACGCCGTCGGTCCAGGTGGTGACGATCGTGCGGGCGTGGCGTTCGGCGGCGTCCAGAATCGCCTCGATGGCGGCGAGCAGGGCATTGCCGCCGAATTCCGCGATGACCGCGTTCAGCCGCTGTTCCCCGAGTCGGGCGGAGCCGATCTGGGCGGCGAGGTCGCCGCGAAAATCGCGGGGGTGGCGGACGTTCAGGGCCAGGAAGTCGATCAGATCCTCGCGCAGTAAGCCGTTCTCGGTCAGGCGCATCGGCGGTATGCGCAAGCCTTCCTGGTAGATCTCGGTGGCACCGGGGTTGTAGGCGCCGTGGGTGGCGCCGCCGATATCGCTGTGATGCGCCCGGACGACCGACCAGAACAGCAGCTTGCCTGCACCGAATACGGGTACGAATACCGTAAGATCAGGAAGATGAGAGCCACCGCGGTAGGGATCGTTGAGCAAGTAGACGTCGCCGGACGAGGGGTTTGGGAACACCTCCACGAGTGCCTTCACCGCCCAGGGCATGGCGCCGACATGCACCGGGATGTGGTCGGCCTGCGCCACCAGACGAGATCGCGCGTCGATCAGGGCGATCGAGAAATCGCGCGAGGAGTTCAGGATCTGCGAGTAGGCGGTGCGCAGCATCGCCTCGCCCATCTCCTCGGCAATGGCGGCGAGGCGGTTTTGCAGGACGGCGGTCGTGATTGGATCGGTCATGCCCGGATGGTGGCAAATCGCGGGCGGCGGTGGAAGGGCGGAAGGCCATGGGGCTTTGCCCCCTGGACCCCCAGCAAGGGACTCGTCCCTTGCGTCCCATTGAATGGGATTTGTCGAAGAGGGGGCATGCTGTGCTGGTTGCAGCTGTTCCGTCGCTTGCGCCCCCTCTTCGACAAATCCGTCCGAGGGGTCCAGGGGACGACTGTCCCCTGGCGGGGTTCCAAGGGGCAGAGCCCCATGGCCTTCTTCCACCGATTGCTCTGCGTCGCATCTCGGGGCAGTCTCCGCCGCAAATCAAGGAGACCTCATGGAACAGCCAACCTGGCAGGAAGGCGTATACGCCGCCCTGAAAGCCGCCGGCGTGAAGCAATTGAGCTACGTGCCCGATGCCGGACACGCCTATCTGATCAAGACAGCGCATGCCGATAACGAAATGCGCCCGGTGGTCATGACCACCGAGGAAGAGGGTATCGCGCTGGCCGCGGGTGCCTGGCTCGGCGGGCAGCGCTCGGTACTGCTAATGCAGTCGTCGGGCGTGGGCAACTGCATCAACATGCTGTCGTTGCCGATCAATTGCCGCATGCCCTTGCTGATGCTGGTGACGATGCGTGGCGAGTGGGGCGAGTTCAACCCTTGGCAGGTGCCGATGGGTACCGCCACGCAGGGGGTGCTGGAAAAGGCCGGCGTTCATGTGAAGCGGGCCGAGCACTCCGAGGAAGTGCCGGAGATGGTCGCGGCGGCCGCGGCGCTGGCGTTCGACAGTCATATTCCGGTGGCGGTGCTGCTGTCGCAGCGGCTTATTGGCGCGAAGGTGTGGGTGAAATGAGCGGCAACGAAGCGCGAGTGGAGAACAGGGCATGAGCGAAGGAAATTTGGACCGCCGCGCGGTCGTCGCGACGCTGCTGAAGGATCCGGGCGATCTTCTGGTTGTCACCGGGCTGGGCTCGGCGACCTATGATGCGGGTGCGGCGGGCGACCGGCCGGAGAATTTCTATCTTTGGGGCGCGATGGGCGGAGCGGTGATGATCGGGCTGGGGCTTGCTATCGCCCAGCCGGCGAAGCGGGTGCTGGTGATCACGGGCGATGGCGAGATGCTGATGGGCATGGGTTCGCTAGCCACCGTCGCGGCGCAGGCACCGGATAATCTGGCCGTCGTCGTGCTCGACAACGGCCAGTTCGGCGAAACCGGCGCGCAGCGCAGCCATACCGGGCATGGGACGAATTTGGCCGCGGTTGCCGCCGCGTGCGGCTGGCCGGCTACCGAGACGGTCACGACGATGGCCGGGGTCGGGCAACTGGCGCCCCGCTTGCGCCGGGAGAAGCTGTTCGCGGTGATCAAGATCTCCACGGCCGAGGTCACGCGGTTCCTGCCGCCGCGCGACGGCGCGTATCTGACGCATCGCTTCCAGGCCGCCCTTGGGGTTGCGGAGGTCTGATTCGGCTCCTGTTCCTACCTTTGAACCGGCCTCGACACCTGCCTCAAAACCTGCCCCGGAATTAAAATTGAGCCAGATCGGCGGCTTCGCCAACTAAAAACTGGCGGGCAGACGCGGTTTCGGCGAAACTGGTGAGAATGGGAGTTCAGCTGCCCCAGCACCCCGAGAGGTGCGGGGCGAGGGCTCGTGCATCGTGGCGTCAGCGGCTAGTCTGGTCTGCGCCAAGGGGTGCTAGTACGGGTTGCAGACGATGAACCATGGACGGAAACGGACCGGCTTCGCGCGGAAGCCACGTTGGGCAGGTTGTTTGTCTGTTCTGGCGTCGCTTTGTTGCGCTGTCCCGGCGCAGGCGCAGGCCCCTGCTCAGGGATCTAGTACCGCGTCCGGTCAGACGCCGCCTGGACCGGCGGCGGTGCCGGTCACGACGGCGCATGCAAAGCGCGTGGATTTTCCGGTCTATCTGCGCGGCCTCGGCCAGGTGCAGGCCTCCGCTTCCGTTCTGGTGCGGTCGCGCGTGGACGGCACATTGCAGCAGGTGGCCGTTACCGAGGGGCAAACGGTGAAGCAGGGTGATCTGATCGCGGTGATCGACCCGCGCCCGTTCAAGGCCGCTCTGGATCAGGCGGAGGCGAAGCGCGCGCAGGATCAGGCGCTGCTGGCCAATGCGAAGCTTGACCAGGCGCGCTATGCCAGCCTGGCGCAGAAGGACTACGCGTCCCGCCAGCAGGTCGACACGCAGCAGGCAATCGTGAACCAGTACACCGCGGCGATCGTCGGTGACGATGCGGCGGTGGAGGGGGCCAAGCTCAATTTCGGATTTGCCTACATCACGGCGCCGAATCCGGGGCGTGTTGGGCTGCGCCTGATCGATCCCGGCAACATGATCCGCGCCAGCGACGGCGCCGGCATCCTGTCGGTCAATCAGGTGCAGCCGATCTCCGCCACTTTCACGCTGCCCCAGGATGTGCTGCCGAGGATCAACGCCGCGATGGCAACTAGCACGCTGACCGTGCTGGCCTATGCGAGCAACGACAGGACGCTGCTCGGCCAGGGAACCTTGCTGACCCCAGACAACTCGATCGATCCGGCGACCGGAACGATCAAGCTGAAAGCGACCTTCCCGAACACCGATAATGCGCTCTGGCCTGGGCAGTTCGTCAATGTGCGGCTGCTGATCGAGACGCTGGTGAATGTGGTGGCAGTACCGACCGCGGCGATCCAGCACGGGCCGTCCGGGCTGTATGTCTATGCGGTGAAGCCGGACGGCACCGTGGCGCGCCTTCCGGTGGAGGTGTCGAACGACGATGCCGGGCTGGCCGTGGTGGCGAAGGGGTTGGATGCGGACGCCGTGGTGGTGATCGATGGCCAGTCCCGGCTACAGGCCGGTATGCGCGTGGCGGCGACGGAGACCAAGACCGAAACGCCGGGACCCGCCAAGCCGGTGGGGCCGCGCAGCTGATGAGCATCTCGACCCCATTCATCCGCCGTCCGGTCGCGACGTCGCTGCTGATGGCGGCGTTCGTGCTGGTGGGGCTGGCGGCCTATCCATTCCTGCCGGTCGCGCCGCTGCCGCGGGTGGATTTCCCGACGATCAACGTCACTGCCAAGTTTCCCGGCGCCAGCCCGGAGACGATGGCGACGTCGGTGGCGCAACCGCTGGAATACCAGTTCGCGCAGATCGCCGGCGTGGCTCAGCTTACGTCTATCAGCGTGCTCGGCCAGTCGCAGATCACGATCCAGTTCGATCTGGACCGGAACATCGACGCGGCCGCCGGGGATGTGCAGGCGGCGATCCAGGCGGCGGGGGGGCAATTGCCGAAGAACCTGCCGAGCCCGCCGACCTATCGCAAGGTGAACCCGGCCGACAGCCCGATCCTGATCCTGTCGGTGCAGTCCGACGCGATGCCGCTGATCAATGTGGACGATTACGCCGACAACATTCTCAGCCAGCAGATTTCGCAGATCTCCGGCGTGTCGCAGGTGTTGATCGGCGGCGAGCAGAAGCGCGCGGTGCGGGTGCAGATCGATCCCGCCAAGCTGGCGGCCATGGGACTGACGCTGGAGGACGTTCGACTGATGCTAGTCAGCGCCACGGTGAACCAGCCGAAGGGCACCATCGACGGGCCGAAGACATCCTATGCGATCTACAACAACGACCAGCTGACGCGGGCCGAGGACTATAACAACGTAGTACTGGCCTACCGCAATGGCGGGGCGGTGCGGGTGCGCGATATCGGCCAGGCGGTGGACGGCCCGGAGAATGCGCAGCTGGCCGGCTGGCAGAACGGCAAGCGGGGCATTCTGTTGCTGGTGTTCAAGCAGCCCGGCGCCAACGTGATCGAGACGGTGGAGCGCATCAAGGCGGCGCTGCCGCGGCTGACGGCGTCCATCCCGCCATCGGTGCACACCAGCATTGTGATGGACCGCACGCGGACCATCCGGGCCTCGGTGGAGGACGTGCAGTTCACGCTGATGCTGTCGATCGGGCTGGTGGTGCTGGTGATCTTCGTCTTCCTGCGCAATGTCTGGGCGACGATCATTCCATCTTTGACCGTGCCGGTGGCGCTGGTCTGCACCTTCGCGGTGATGTACCTGCTGGGCTACAGCCTGAATAACCTGACGCTGATGGCGCTGACGATTTCGGTGGGGTTCGTCGTGGACGATGCCATCGTCATGCTGGAGAACATCTACCGGCATATCGAGGAGGGCATGAAGCCGATGGACGCGGCGCTGAAGGGCGCGGGCGAAATCGGCTTCACCATTGTTTCGATTAGCTTTTCCCTGATCGCGGTGTTCATCCCGCTGCTGCTGATGGGGGGGATCGTCGGGCGTTTGTTCCGTGAGTTCGCGATGACGGTGACGATCGCGGTGGTGGTGTCGGCCATCGTTTCGCTGACGCTGACGCCAATGATGTGCTCGCGCTTCCTGTCGCATAACCATTCCCAGCACGGCTGGATCTATCGCACGATCGAGGCGATGTTCGACGGCCTGCTGGGTTTTTACCGGCGTACGCTGGACATCGTGCTGCGCTTCCAGTTCATTACGTTGATGGTGTTTTTCGCCACCATGGGGCTGACGGTCTATCTGTATATCATCATCCCGAAAGGGTTCTTTCCGGCACAGGATACCGGTGTGGTGTTCGGGCTGTCGGAAGGGGCGCAGGGCGTGTCCTTCGCGGAGATGTCGCGCATCCAGCAGAAATTGGGGGCGGTCGTGAGCGCCGACCCCGACGTTGACGCCTATGCATCGACCGTCGGCGCCGGCGTTGGCGGGCAGACCGGCAATAACGGGCGGTTCTTCATTGCGCTGAAGCCGTGGGATCAGCGCAGCGGCGGCACGGCGCAGGATTTCATCAGCCGCATTCGTCCGAAGCTTGCCCAGGTGGAGGGCGGGGCGCTGTATCTCCAGGCCGCGCAGGACATCAATGTCGGCGGCCGGCTGGCGCGCACACAGTATCAGTACACGCTGCAGGATGCCGATCTGCGGGAGCTGTACGAGTGGGCGCCCAAGGTGCTGGAGAGATTACGCACGCTGCCGGCCCTGCGCGACGTGACGACCGACCAGCAGATGGCCGGCACCACCGCCAGCCTGACGATCGACCGGGACCAGGCCGCGCGGTTCGGAATTTCGCCAGCGCAGATCGATGCGACCCTGTATGACGCGTTCGGTCAGAATCAGGTGACGCAGTATTTTTCCCAGGTGAATTCCTATCACCTGATCCTGGAGGTGTTGCCCGATCAGGTCGGCGATCTGAAGACGCTGGACAAGCTGTATGTGAAGTCCGCTGCCGGCCAGGCGGTGCCGCTGTCCACCTTCGTGAAGCTGGACACCGTGCCGGTGCAGCCGCTTTCGGTCAGCCATCAGAGCCAGTTTCCGGCGGTGACGATCTCGTTCAATCTGGCGCCGGGCGTGGCGCTGGGCGATGCGGTGACGGCGATCAACGCGGCGATGGCGAAGATGGGGGTTCCCGATACCGTCGCCGGCACGTTCCAGGGCACGGCAGCGGCGTTCCAGAGCTCCTTGGCGAGCCAGCCCTATCTGATCGCGGCGGCGCTGATCACGGTGTATCTGATCCTGGGCGTGCTGTACGAAAGCTACATCCTGCCGCTGACCATTCTTTCCACGCTGCCGTCGGCGGGAGTGGGCGCGTTGCTGATGCTGCTGCTGGCGAAGTTCGATTTGTCGGTGATCGCGCTGATCGGTGTGATCCTGCTGAGCGGCATCGTAAAGAAGAACGGGATCATGATGGTGGATTTCGCCGTGACGGCGGAACGCCATGGCGGGATGAAGCCACATGACGCGATCCGACAGGCCTGCCTGCTGCGCTTCCGGCCGATCCTGATGACGACGATGGCGGCGATGCTGTCCGGCCTGCCGCTGATGCTTGGAACGGGGGCGGGGTCGGAACTGCGCCGGCCGCTTGGCTTTGCCATGGTAGGGGGGCTGGCGCTGAGCCAGATCCTGACGCTGTACACCACACCGGTGGTGTATCTGTATCTGGACCGATTG
>CAIYDT010000026.1 GCA_903924985.1 uncultured Acetobacteraceae bacterium | reverse complement strand
GTATCGTCATCGGCGGCGGGCATGGCAGATTCTGTCCGGGGCTGGAGAGTGGCGTCAGCACCCAATCTCTAAGCGATTCCAGATGGTTGTACCATGCCCGTTTCTGAATCCCTGCTATGCGGTGAATAAGATGGGTTAGGCGCGCTGAAAAGCGACCGACGGTACAGGTCGACATGTTCGATGTGGGCCTCGGGGCAGCAATTCTCCTGCAATTCCGACAGTCAGATGGCGGGGTGGTCCGAGTCCTGGCAGACGGCGGCCTGGATGGAAAGTTCGGGAAGGAAAGGCTCCCCGACGCGTTAGCCCACTTTGGATGGGCCTCCAAACGGATCGACTTGATGGTCGGAACACACTACGACGCGGACCATCTCGATGGATTGGTACCGATTGTGGAGGATGGAGCATTCGAGATCGGTGAGGCTTGGCTTCCTCCCGTGGCGGACGACTCCGTCTTGCATGCGATCGACGGGATGCCGAAGGCCTCTGACATGCTCCCGATTAAGTTCGGCGGTTCACGTGGTGGCGCAGCGTGCAGTCGATACCTCGTGGCCAAGGCTTCCGTCTGCGACACGTTCGCCCAGTGCATCACCTCGATAAAATCGAATCGTGACATTCCAGACGATGATCGAGATGATCAGCCAAAGTTGCCGCAACTTGGGGACGGTGATGAGGCGAGGTGGCTTGGTACCGCACGAAGATATTTTAAGTGCCATGAACGTCGGGCCCGGGAAGTCCTGGGAACCACTGGTGAATCCCACGCCGACGACGACGCTCAAGTTGAAATGAGTGCTCGCAAGATATCTCGCGAGTTGGCGCGTTTTTGGCCATGGCGTTGGGGAGGCCGTCGGTCATTAGAAGTGCATCTCCGAGATGGGTTGTCAGACGAGGGTGCAGACGCCCCGATAATTCGGAGCCTTGCACGCATGCAACTTCGCGCAGCTGTTGAAGGCATTAACGCCACCTCCCTTCGAGTGTTGGTCGCGGCGCTGCACAAGAAAAGCGTGCCAATTCGCTGTCACTACATCGATGATGGCGAACCACGTCATTTTCGATGGAGCCAGCGGACCCGCAGGTTCGAAATGGCCCCAGGTAGGTCGGACCAAGTTCTGCTCACGTTGCTTGGGCCGTCTATGGGACTCATCAAGCGGCACAGAGCCCGCCTACCTTTGGCCGACTACGCGGCCTACGCAATGTTAAATCGTCTCGAGATGAAGACCATAACGCCGAGCAACCAATTGAGCAGCGCCTTCGTCATCAGATATGCAGGACAAGGCATCCTCATCTCGGGCGACACTGGATTTGTGGACTTTCCGATCAAACCCCGCTCCAAGGAGTTCCATGCTCGTTTAGTCGGTGTTTTAGATGACCTCGCCATCATCCAGGTGGCACACCACGGTGGCGCCAACGCGTATTTTTACAGAGCTTTACAAAAGGCGAAAAGCCCGCTGGCGAAACCAGAATCCTTCTTTTTGCTCTCACATGGTGCCGGCGACATGCACAGGCCGTCTGATGAGTTTTCACAATATATTGAAGGCGTAAGACATATGGACACCAGACCCCAAGTCCTATTCACCGGTAAGCCTCGCGCCGAGCGAATCACTGACTTCAGGTCAAATGTCTTCTCGCCTGTCGGAAACCCGGCGAGTAGCGGTGACGTGCGCCTCTGCCACAAAAATGGCTCATGGGTTGTCGAGAAACACGCGGTCGACGTCTTCGGAGTTAACGAGCCGGCACGGAAGCTGGAAAAGTGATCAAGGTTTTTATTCCTCATTCGAGGGGTGACGACGTGAAATATTCCTCGAGGGTCCGGTAAGGGTCGACTGAGGCAATTTGGCCCAGCGGACGTGAACGTCCGCTTCTTGCCATCCTTCGCCCTATAACGGCCAGACTGCTTCCGGCTAAAACCGGACCTCCGGCTCACGATGGCGAACGTCCGCAATGGGTCGGTACCCGACTTTCAAACTGACCCACTACCGGCCCCCTTCCCTCCTTGGGCCAAATTTGCCACCATCCCCGGCATGATCGATCCCATCACCGTCGCGGTGCTGCAAAACCGCCTTAACGCCATCGCCGAGGAAATGGGGGAGGCGATGCTGCGCACCGCCTATTCGCAAATCCTCAATTCCTCCCGCGATTTTTCCATCGCGCTGATCGATGCGCGATGCCGGCTGGTGGCGCAGGCTGACCACATACCGGTGCATGTCGGGGCCATGCCTTGGGCGGCGAAGGCGCTGGCGGCGCGGTTTCCCAACCCGTCGCCGGGCGATGTGTATCTGCTGAACGACCCTTACCGGGGCGGCTCGCATTTGCCCGACCTGACCGCCTTCGTGCCGGTGTTCGGTGGCGGGCGGCTGATGTTCTGGTCCGTGGTTCGTGCGCACCATTCCGACATCGGCGGGGCCACGCATGGCGCCTACAACCCCGCCGCTACCGAAATCTGGCACGAGGGGCTGCGCGTGCCCCCCATCCGCCTGACGGAAAACGGCGTGCTGCGCGAAGACCTGCTGGAGATGCTGGCGCTGAACGTGCGCCACCCCCGCGATTTCCGCGGCGACCTCGCGGCGCAGATCGGCTCGGCCAAGCTGGGCGAGCAGCGCCTGAACGCCGTCATCGCCGAATTCGGGGCAGAAACGCTATCCGCCGCGATCGAGGCCATGCTGGACGCCGCCGAACGCCACGCGCGCGGCATCGTCGCGACCTGGAAGGATGGCGTGTTCGACGGGGAAGCGGTGCTGGACGACGACGGGTTCGGGTTGGAGAACATCGTTATCAGAGCGCACGTGACCAAACAGGGTAGCGACGTGACGGTGGATTTGTCCGGGTCCGATCCGCAGGTCACCGGGTTCATCAACTCGTCGTTCGCCAACACGCAATCGGCGGTGGCGATGGCGTTTGCCTTCCTGCTCGATCCCGATATTACCAAGAATGACGGCGCGTTCCGGCCTTTGAAAGTGGTGCTGAAAGAAGGCACGATCGTCTGGGCGCGGGAGGGCGCACCGGTCACGATGTGCACCAGCCATTGCTCCAACGAGATTATCGAGGCGATTATCGTTGCCCTGTCGCAGGCCTGCCCCGAGCGGGCGATGGGGGGATGGGGGCGGCGGTTGCGGATTGCGTTGAACGGGCAGGACCCGCGCACAGGCCGTCGTTTCATCTGGCACATGTTCCAGGCCCGCCCCGGCGGCGGCGGATCGGCGGCGGGTGACGGGTATTCCACCATCGGCGAGTGGCACTCAGCCGGCGGGATCAAATTCGGATCGATCGAAGTGGCGGAGACGCGGTTTCCGCTGGTATTCGAAACGCACGAATACCGACCGGGCTCAGCGGGGGACGGCCAATTCCGTGGCGGCTACGGCGGGGATATGCGACTGCGGGTGGAAGCAGTCGGCAACACGGTCGCCAACATGGCCGGTGAGGGCGTGGTGCACGGCGCCCGTGGCATGCTGGGCGGACACGACGGCGCGCCGCACGATTATACGTTACTTTCGCCGGGAGCCGAGCCGAGGAAGCTGAAAAGCAAGGAAATCAATGTTCCGATTCCGACAGGAAGCGTGATACATGTGCTGTCGGGCGGCGGCGGTGGTTGGGGCAACCCAGCAGAGCGCGCCCCCGCGGCTCGGACAGCAGATACCGCCGAAGGCCTAACGACATAAAAATTGGGGAGATCAACGATGTCCAACACGCTGAACCGCCGCGGATTCCTGCAATCCGCGGCCGCCACCGGCTCGTTCCTCGCCTGCTACGGCGTCGCGGATCGTTCCGCCAACGCCGCACCGGTACGGATTACCCCGCCGACCGTGGACAAACTCAGCATCCAGGTCGTGCTGGACACCAACCACGACATCTTCATCAGCGGTGCGCAGGTGCCGGGGGTCGGGATTGAGCGAGTGCGCTCCCCGGCCGGTTTCAAAGGCCGCACCCTGGAGAGCCAATGGGGGTTGTCGCTGCACCTGACCTCCACCAAGGGGGCGGAGACGAAGCGCTTCATGCTGGATTACGGCTTTACACCGGATGTGCTGAACAGCAACCTGGAGCTTCTGAAAGTCGATCTGCCCGCGATCGACGCAATGATCCTGAGCCACGGACATCTCGACCACATGGGTGGCATGCTGGGTTTTCTGGCCAAGCATCGTTCCGCCATGAAAGCCGACATGAAACTTTACGTTGGCGGTGAGGACTCGTTCTGCCACCGTGTGCAGAAGCAGGACGACGGCAGTTTCATGGCGTACGGCGTGATCGATCGTCGCGACCTGAAGGCCGCCAAAGTGCAGCCCATCCTGTCGGAACTGCCGATTACCATCGAGGGCCACGCCTTCACCACCGGCATCGTGCCGCGCACCAGCGTCGAGCGCGTGCTGCCCAATACGTTTGTCGTGTTCGGGGAGAAGGACGGCGTCGGCTGCAACACCTCCAGCTACGGCGACCACCATTTTACCGCCGAGGAACTGGCCGGCACCCCGGTACCCGACCAGCACTGGCACGAGCATGCTACGTGCTACAAAGTCGGCGACCGCGGCCTGGTAGTGATCACGTCCTGCGGCCACGGCGGCATTATCAACACGTTACGCCGCGCGCAGGAAATTACGGGGATCGAGAAAATCCACGCTCTGGTCGGCGGCTTTCATCTTGCCCCGGCACAGCAGCCGTATCTGGAACAAATCATGGGAGAATTGAAGAAATTCGACCTGGATCATTTGATCCCGATGCATTGCAGCGGCTCCAATTTCCTCGATCTGGCGAAGCGGGAGATGCCGGAGAAACTGATCCTCTGCACGACAGGGAGCCGGTTTACGTTCAGCGCATGAAGGTCGCGGCCGTGATCAGTGGTATTGTTCCAGGTTCACCTGCGCGGCATCCTCCCCAACCCAGCGGCCTAACTACCCCGCCACCCGCTCATCCGAATTCACGCCAAGCTGCTTCAGCTTACGGTGCAGCGCGCTTCGCTCCATCCCCACGAACTGCGCCGTCCGGGAGATATTCCCTCCGAACCGCACCAGTTGCCCCTGCAAGTACTGCGTCTCGAACAAATCCCGCGCTTCCCGCAGCGGCAGCGCCATCACATCGGCGCCTGGGTCGGTCTGAAGCTGAACGGGCGCGCGCGAACCGATCTCCGGCGGCAGCATCTCCGCTCGGATCGGTTCCGAGGCTCCGCCCGGCGCCATGATCAGCAGCCAGTCCATCACATTCCGCAATTGCCGCACATTGCCCGGCCAGTCGTACGCCTGCAGCGCCGCAAATGCGTCCGCCGATAGCTCCCGTTCCGGCATACCGGAGCTCTCGGCCGAACGGGCGATGAAATAACGGGCGAGAACGGGCACATCCTCTCGCCGTTCCTTCAGCGCGGGCACCTTCATCGGTACCACGGACAGGCGATAGAATAGATCCTCGCGGAACCGCCCGGTGGCGATTTCAGCCTGCAAGTCCTTGTTGGTCGCCGACAGCACCCGCACATCCACCCTGACGCGGGCCGAACCGCCCAGGCGCTCGAACGTCTGGTCCTGCAGGGCGCGCACGATCTTGCCCTGGGTTTCCAGCGGCATGTCGGACACCTCGTCCAGCAGCAGGGTTCCGCCGTGGGCACGTTCCAGCACGCCGGCACGGCGGGGATGCGCGACCGAGTCGGGGCCGGCTTCCATGCCGAACAGTTCTTCCTCGAACCGGGCAGGGTTCAGGGTGGCGCAGTTCAAGGCGATGAAGGGGCCGTCGGCGCGGCGGGACCGCGTGTGGATCATGCGGGCGACGACGTCCTTGCCGGACCCAGCCGGGCCTTGGATCAGCACGCGAGAGCCGGTGGGGGCCACGCGTTCGACAGCGCCGCGCAAGTGCAGCATCGCGGGGGACTCGCCGGTCAGCGTGGCTTCCGGCCCGGCCCTCAACCGCAACTCCGCATTTTCCCGCGCCAGCGCGGCGGCCTCCAGCGCTCGGCGGATGACCAGCAGCAGGCGGTCGGATTGGAAGGGCTTTTCGATGAAGTCGTACGCGCCCTGCTGGATGGCGCCGACCGCGATCTCGATCGTGCCGTGGCCGGAGATCAGCACGACGGGAACATGCGGTTCCTCGCTGTGGAAGCTTTGCAGCAGGCCGAGGCCGTCCATGCGGGAACCTTGCAGCCAGACATCCAGGATCACCAAAGACGGGCGGCGGGTGCGGAAGGCAATCAGCGCGGCATCGGAGTCTCCGGCGCCGCGGGTCTCGTATCCTTCGTCGCTCAGGATACCTTCGATCAGCAGCCGGATGTCCGGCTCGTCGTCGATGATCAGGATATCATGCGCCATGCGATACTTCGTTCCGATCCATTGTGGCCATTGGTAGCACCAGACATGTCACCGCGCCCGGCCCCTCCGGGTTGTCGTCCAACGTCAGGGCGCCGCCATGCTCTTCCATGATTTTCTTCACGATCGCCAATCCCAAACCCGTGCCCTTCGGCTTGTGGGTAACGTAGGGCTCCGTCAGCCGAGCGCGATCATCCTTCGGTAAACCGATTCCGTCATCAGCGATTGTCAGGCGCGCTTCGCGCCCTGCCGCCGCCACGGTCAGGGCGATATGAGACGCCCCCTCCCGCATCGCGACCGCATCGGCGGCGTTTTGCAAAAGATTGGTGAGCGCCTGCCGCAGCATGCGGCGGTCGCAAGGTGCGACCGGGCCGCGTTCGGGGATATCGGTGGTCCAGGTAATCCGCGGGCGGGCAGTCTTTTGCAGCACCAGCGCCTCCCGCGCGATCTGTCCCAGATCCTCGGGCTTGATGACCGGCTGCGGCATGCGGGCGAAGGCGGAGAATTCGTCCACCATGCGCCCGATATCTCCGACATGGCGGATGATGGTGTCGGCGCATTGCGCGAAGGTGTCGGGATCGGACTGGATTTCCTTGGTGAAGCGGCGCTTCAGGCGTTCGGCGGACAGCTGGATGGGGGTCAGGGGGTTCTTGATCTCGTGCGCGATGCGGCGGGCGACATCGGCCCAGGCGGCCTTGCGCTGCGCCGATTGCAATTCGGTGATGTCGTCGAAGGTCACCACGAACCCGGCGGTGCGCCCAGCCGACAGCTCCGCGCCGATGCGCACCAGCAAAGTGCGCCGCAGGTTGGGCGGCCCGATCTGGATTTCGGCGGTGCGCGCCCGCTCCGGCGCCGCTTCGGCGGCTCGCAGCAGAGGGGCGAACTCCGGCACGACCTCGGCTAAGGGGCGGCCGATCGCGGCGAGCAGATCCATTCCCAGCAACTCATCCGCGGCGCGGTTCGGCAGTTCCACCCGGCCCGCGGCGTCCAGTCCAATCACACCCGCCGACACGCCGGACAGCACGGTTTCGGTGAACCGCCGGCGCTCATCGATCTGGCTGTAGGCCTCCATCAGTTCGGTCCGTTGCGCGGCCAACTGGCCGGTCATGCGGTTGAACGCGCGCGAAAGGCCCGCGAGTTCGTCGCCGGTCGCGATCTCGGCGACCCGCACCGTCAAATCGCCGCTGCGCACCCGTTCGGCGGCGTTGATCAGCGTGCCGACCGGGCGGGCGATCTGGTTCGCCATCACCAGCCCGATCAGCCCGGCGGCAAGCAGCACCAGCAGCGCCACGATGGCGTAAATCCAGGCGAAGGCGATCTGCAGCCAGGACCGGTTTTCATCCAGGCGCTGGTACGCGGACACCGCCTGCTCGGTGCGTTGCTGGAAGCCGAGGATGGCGGGATCGATCGGGCGGCCGACCATCAGCATCAAGGGTGGGGTGGATTCCAGCCGCACCACCGCGCGCACCCGCGTGCCATCGCCGCCGTTCAGCACCGCCACATCGCCGCCCAGCGCCTGTTGCGTCGCCGATGCCGGCGGGGCTTCCACCCCCATGCCGACGAACAGACCGGCCGCGGCGAGAATCTGCCCGGTGGTGGGTTCGTAGATTACCGCCTCGGTCAGGCCGCGCAGAGTGGTTTGGGTATCCAGCACCTCCGCGAACGCATTCGGGTCGCCCGACAGAAAACGCCCCGCTCGGCTTAAATCGTTCGCCATCTCCAGCGCCACGGCACGGATGTTGTTGCGATGCTCATCCAAATAACCGCGCGAGACCTGCAGCGACTCCGACAGCGCCGTGCGGACCGGGTCGTTGAACCAGGACTGGATGCCGAAATGGAAGAAGGCGACGGCGAAGCAGGCGACCACGATGGTGGGCGCCACGGCCACACCGCTGAACAGCATCACCAGCCGCACATGTAGTTGCGACCCAGCGGACCCACGCCGCCGCTCCACCCACACCCGCGTCAGACGCACCGCCATCACCGCGCCCAGCATCAGCAGCAGCGACAGGTTGCCCAGCACCAGGGTCACACCGAGACCCGGTTGCAATCCGAAGGGCGATCCGCGTGCCAGGATAATGAACGTCGCCAGCCCCACCGCCAGCGCCAGGGTGGTCAGGATCAGCGTAGCGACCTTGCCGACCACCGCTTCCCCGACGCGCGACAGCCACACGCGTGGGGAGGATGGAGCGACCTCCCGGGGCGGTTGCAGGGTCTCGAGTGGCGGAGAGGCGTTCATGGGGATCGCTGTGTTGCCCCCCTCACATCAGGCCCCGGACCACCGGGATATCGAGGTCGCGAATCTTCTTGCGCAGCGTGTTGCGGTTGAGGCCGAGCATGGCGGCGGCTTTGATCTGGTTGCCGCGGGTGGCGGAGAGGGTCATGCGGATCAGCGGACGCTCCACCTCGGCGATGATCTGGTCGTAGATATCGGTCACGCCGATGCCGTCGTTATGGGCGGCGAGGAATTCCTTGATGTGGCGTTCGACCGCGACGACCAAAGGTTCCGGTCCGGCGGGGGCGGCGCTGGGGACGGCAGCTGGCGGGGACCATTCCGATTCGGTCAGTTCGGCGGCGATCGTCTCGGCCGAAATCGTCTCGTCCGGGCACAGCGCGGCCAGACGCCGCATGACGTTTTCCAGCTCCCGCACATTGCCCGGCCAGCTGTGCTGCTTCAGCCGGTCGATCGCGCCGGAATCGAGCATTTTGGACGGCAGCCCGTCGTCGCGGGCGCGGTCCAGGAAGTGGCGCGCCAGCAGGGGGATGTCCTCGACCCGCTCGCGCAGCGGCGGCAGGCGGATGGGCACAACGTTCAGGCGGTAGAACAGATCCTCCCGGAACTGACCCTGCCGGATGGCGCTGCGCAGGTCGCGGTGGGTGGCGGCGATGATGCGTACATTGGCCTTGATCGGCTGACGCCCGCCGACGGATGTAAACTCGCCTTCCTGCAATACCCGCAGCAGGCGTGTCTGGGCTTCCGGCGGCATATCGCCGATTTCATCCAGGAATAATGTGCCGCCGTTGGCTTGCTCGAACCGGCCCTGGGACCGGTTGGTGGCGCCGGTGAAGGCACCGCGCTCATGCCCGAACAGCTCGCTTTCAATCAGTTCGCGGGGGATCGCCGCCATATTGATCGCCACGAATGGGCCGGACCTGCGCTTGCCGTAATCGTGCAAGGCACGCGCCACCAGTTCCTTCCCGGTGCCGGACTCGCCGTTGATCATCACCGTCAGATCGGCGGTCGTGAGGCGGGCAATGGTGCGGTAGATTTCCTGCATCGCGGCGCTGCGGCCGATCAGCGGCAGGCGTTCCTCGGCATCGCGGGGTTCGGACGATGTCGCGCTGGGCTCGGACGGCGCCGCCAGCGCGCGTGCGACCACGGATAACAGCTCCTGCAGGTCGAACGGCTTGGGCAAATACTCGAACGCGCCGCGCTGGGCGGCCTTCACCGCCGTCATCAGGGTGGACTGCGCGCTCATGACGATAATGCGCAGGTCGGGACGGATCCGCTTGATGCGAGGGATCAGGTCCAACCCGTTCTCATCCGGCATCACTACGTCGGTGATAACCAGATCGCCCTCCCCTTCCTCGACCCAGCGCCACAGCGTGGCGGCATTGGAGGAACTACGCACCTGATACCCGGCGCGTCCCAGCGCCTGGGTCAGCACCGTGCGGATAGACCGGTCGTCGTCGGCGATCAGAATAGTCGGCAAAGTCACTGGTGGGCGTCCTTTTCCGTAACGACCGGCAGATGCAGCCGAAAATCAGTGCGCCCGGGCCGGCTGTCAACTTCGATCAACCCGCCATGATCGCCGATAATTTTGGCGACCAAGGCCAATCCAAGCCCACTACCGGCGGCTTTCGAGGTAACGAAGGGTTCGAATAAATGCGGCATTATGTCGTCCGGGATGCCCGGCCCGTTGTCGCGGACGGTGACGAACAGTGGCAGATCCAGCCGCTCGGTCGTGCCCGGAATGGCGATGCGCATGCCGTGCTGGAAGCCTGTGATCAGGGTGATTTCCGGGCGGTTGTTGGTGCCGTGGCTGGCGGCCTCCACCCCGTTCTTCACCAGGTTCAAAAACACCTGCACCAACTGGTCGCGGTTGCCCCAGACCGGCGGCAAGGATGGGTCGTAATTCTCATGGAAGCGGACGTGTTCCGCGAAGCCGGATTGCGCCAGCTTGCGGACGTGTTCCAGCACGCGATGGATGTTGACGGCGGAGCGGACGATCGGCTTCTCGCCGAAGGCCTCCATCCGGTCGACCAAAGCACGGATGCGATCGGCTTCGTCGCGGATCAGCTCCGCCAGTTCGCGGTCGTCCGGCCCGACGCTGGCTTCCAGCAGTTGCGCAGCGCCCCGGATGCCGGACAGGGGGTTCTTCACCTCGTGCGCCAAAATCGCCGCCATGCCGGTCACGCTGCGGGCTGCGCCGCGAAACGCCAATTGCCGGTCCAATGCTCGGGCGGCGGACGCGTCCTGCAGCACCAGCAGCACGCAATTGGGTTCTTCCGGCACGGGCGAGCCTTGCACGGTGATCCCGGTCTTGTGCAGCCGAGCGCTTTCGAGGGTCAGGTCGTGGTCGGAGATAGTGGCTTCGGTGCGGCGC
Organism: uncultured Acetobacteraceae bacterium; assembly: GCA_903924985.1. Taxonomy (GTDB): domain Bacteria; phylum Pseudomonadota; class Alphaproteobacteria; order Acetobacterales; family Acetobacteraceae; genus Rhodopila. The sequence goes on along the minus strand of CAIYDT010000026.1, from coordinate 8,978 downwards.
ACCTGATCGATCAGCAGGAACAGCGGGTTGTCGGGCTGCACCAGATCGGTCAGCCGAAGCTGCGCCAGGCTGGCGGCGGACATGCCCAGGAACTGCTCCGCCGCGTGGTTGACGTAGCGGAAGCCGTTGTCGGAATCGATCAGCACCACCGGCACCGGCATCGCGCCCAGGATCGCGCTGTGAAGCGGGCTCATGTCGGGCGCCCGATTGCGGCTGGGAAGCAGGCGGGAGGCGAAGGAACTCACGCCGCTTCCGCCATCATGGGTTCGTCCCGCTGCCAGGAGCCGGCGCGGACCACGCCACGCTCGATCAGCCGGTCGTAGAAGCCGTCGATCAGTCGCAGCACCGGTTCGGCGTCCGGCAGGCGGTTCATGGTGGCGCGAAATTCCGCCGAACCCGGCAGGCCGCGCGAGTACCAGGACACATGCTTGCGGGCGAGGCGCACCCCGGCGTTGGTGCCGAAGCGCGAGAGCATGCCGTGGTAATGCGCCAGCAGGATCGCCTTTTGCCGGGCGAGCGTCGGTTCGGGCAGCTTCGCCCCGGTGCGCAGGAAGTGCGCCACCTGCGCCGGGAACCAGGGCCGACCGTAGCAGCCGCGGCCGATCATGACGCCGTTGGCGCCGGAGCGTTGCAATGCCTCGGCGGCATCGTCCTCGGTCAGGATGTCGCCGTTAGCGATGACTGGGATGGAGACGGCGTCCTTGACCCGGGCGATAAAACCCCAGTCGGCGGTGCCGGTGTAGAACTGCTGGCGGGTGCGGCCGTGCACGGTGATCATGCGTATGCCCACGTCCTGGGCGATTCGGGCCAAAGAGGGGGCATTCAGGCTGTCGTGGTCCCAGCCCATGCGCATTTTCAGCGTCACCGGCACGCTCACCGCCTTCACCGTCGCGTCCAGAATCGCTCGTGCGGCGGCCTCATCGCGCATCAAAGCGGAGCCGGCGGCCTGCCCGACGGCGACCTTTTTGACCGGGCAGCCGAAGTTGATGTCGACCAGATGGGCGCCCTTATCGACGGCGATGCGGGCGGCCTCGGCCATCGCCACCGGGTCGCAACCCGCGAGCTGCACCGCCGAAACCCCGCCGCAGCCGTCGATTTCCGCCATGTCGATGGTCTTGCGATTCTCCTGGATCATCGCCCAGGAGGCGATCATCTCCGACACCACCATCCCGGCGCCCAATTGCTTGGCGGTCTGGCGGAATGGCAGATCGGTGACCCCGGACATCGGCGCCAGGATCACCGGCGTGTCGATGCGGACGCCCCCACCGAGCTCGATGGGTTCGAGGGCAGGGTGTGTGATTTGCGAACGACAGTTGCCCATGATTTGGGCAGATTAGCGCCACAGGGCGGGGGACGCAATGCGGTTTGTTCGGGTACGAGCGATCAGACGCCCTCCAGCGCCGCCGCGATGCTGGCGCGGCAGCGCCAGGTACGGACCCAAACGGTCAGGCACAGCGCCGACCCGACCAGGACGGGGATTTGCAGCCCCACAACCTCGGACGCCGCGCCGTAGACCAGCGCGCCCATCGCCGGCGCCGCCCGGGTGATCATGCCCCACAGGCTTAGGACCCGTCCGACCATCAGCGGCGAGCAGGAGCTTTGCAGCAGCGTCTGGATGGAGATGCCGTGCATGGTCGTCGCCATCCCCATGGCGGCGATACAGACGACACCAACCGGAAAGAAGTGCGTGGCGACGAAGCCGGCGGTGGCGATCGCCAGGCACAGGCCTGCCAGCAGCGCCACCCGGGTCAACCCTTGCAGCCGGCCGCGAATCGCGACGTAGGATCCACCGACCAAAGCGGCGCACCCCATGGCGCTGGCCAGCGTCGCCAGGCCCTCGGCGCCGCGGCCGAACAGGTCCTCCACATACGGGGGCAGCATCTCCGGCACCGCGCGCAACAGCATGCCCATGGTGGCGGCGAACAGCATGATGGGGCCGATGCCCTTGTGGCGGGTGACGTAGCGCACGCCCTCGATCGCGTCGTGCAGCACGCTGCCGGTGGAGCGCTGCGACCGCCTGATCGCCGGGTCGAGATCCAGCATCAGCATGGTGAAGCTGGCATACAGGAACGCCAGGCAGTTCACCGCGATCGACGGCACCACCCCCCAGGCGGCGATCATCGGGCCGGAGATCGCCGGGCCGATGAAGCGCGCGAGATTATAAGTCAGGGAGTTCAGCGCCACCGCGCCGGGCAGGAACTGGCGCGGCACCAGGCCGGGGATGATGCACTGCCGGGCAGGCTGGGCGAAGGTCTCCGCCGCGCCGTTGCAGAAGGTCAGCGCCGCCATGTACTCGATCCGGATGGTGCCGGTCAGCACCAGCACCACCAAGATCGCCGACTGCCCCGCCGCCACGAACTGGGAGGCCATGGTCAGGCGCACCCGGTCCATCCGGTCCGCGACCGCCCCGGCGATGGGCGAAATCACCACCGAAGGCACCAGATTGCAGAACGCGATGACCGCGACCCACATCACGGAGTGCGTGAGTTGCCACGCCAGCCAGTCCGTCGCGATCCGCTGGATCCAGGACCCCGTCCAGCACACCACGCTACCAGAATAGAAGATCTGGGCGTTGCGCTGGGCGAAGACGCCCTTAACCGCGGATAGGCTGGCCACGCGTCCGTCAGCGCCCGGCTGGCGGTTGCACCTGCGTGTCGGGATCCGCGCTGACTCCGCCGCGGCGCACGCAGTCGCGGATCATGTTGTCGCGGGCGAAGATCTGACCCAACCTGGGACTGTCCGCACCCGGCGCGTAGCTGTTGGAGGATGGCGTGTTGACGCCCGACATGGGGGCGAAGATGTCGGCGCGGTGCTGGCTATCGTAGACCCGGTCGGCCTGCACCCGGCAGGCTTCCTGCGTCCCCGGGTCGGCGCGAGTCGACCCGCCCTCCGACGGCGCGCAACTGGCCAACGCCAGACAGGTCAGCAGGACGGCGGCGGTTCGGTTCATACGTCAGGCTCCTAATTGAGTGGTATGGCGGGGTGCTTCGAGGGCGAAGCCCGCAACGTACCGGGAAAGGCACAGGCGGAAACCAGCTTCGTCGAAGCGGGCCTCCCTGGTCAAAGGAATGGTCGCGGCGGTGCGCAGAAGCGCGGGATGCAGGTCGGCGCCGCCGCGGTCAAGGGTGAACAAAGGCCGAGCCCAGCTGGCGTGCGCCAGCAACTCGATCAGCGCCAGCAGACGCAGGCACAGCGACATGCCGTGGCTGCTGCCGAGGCCCACCGCCCCGTCAATCGCCGCGACCCAGCACGCGGCGTCGGGGTCGGCGAGCGCGAGATCGGTGTGGGTGCCGTCCGGCCGGTTGAACCGGAACCCTCGGACCACTCCCCAGCGCTGGTGCAGCGCGGCGCGGCGGGCGGTGTGCCAGGCGAGTTCGAGGTCGCGTTTACCCACCGGGGGCAACGCCTCCGGCGGCACGGCGACCAGATAGGTGACCGATCCGTCGGGACTGGTTCCGACACGGATGGATGGGTGAGGTTCCATGGGGGAGAAGATGGACCCGGCGGGGGGCTGGCGCCAGGGGGATTGCGGGAGTGGTCAGGTGAAACCATGACGGCATCGCGGACCTTAGACCATGATCGTTTGAGGTTGCATCAACCGCCGTGTCCGATCATGGTCTAATTCTTTGTTTGATCGCGAGATTCACGCCTTCGACGGGTCAACCTCAGGCGATCACGCTCTATCGCCCCCAGGCGCCCACGGTCGTGCCGGTCTGTCCACCCATATGGACCGACAGGGTTCCTGGGGGTGGCGGGGCGCACAGGTTGTTCAATCGGGTGGCGGCTGGGCCGCGCATCCGCTCAACAGCCGCCCAACAACAGAAGCCGCAATGTCCGCATGGTGGTTGCTCCGGTGCTCGCCGGTCCGGCCGCGCGAGCGTTTTATCGGTCGGTGGGTGCGGTCCGGCAAGGCTTGGGTGGCGGGGTTGGCCGCGCCCTCGTTCGATCGTCCGGCAACCCGCCACCACGGCACACGCATGCCGGCTTGCGTCGCCGTTTCCGCTGCGGGAAGGTCTGGGTCCAAGCGCCAATCTCGGCAGGACGCCCGCACCAGCCAAAACCCGGCGGCCGTCGAAAGGACAATCATGGCACGGGGACGCCCCAAGACGACCAACGGCAGTGCGAACGGGGCGACCCTCGGCTTCGAGGCGCAGTTGTTCCTCGCCGCCACCCGAGACCTCCTCCTCCCCATACTTATGTCCGGCGAAATCCGCCTCAAAGACGCCGAACGCGCCCTGGAAACCGCCTTATGATCGCCTACGGCGCCCCCGTCCGGTATCACGACGGCGGTTTCCCGCCCGCTTTCGTCAACTGGACGGACCTCTTGCCGCTGATCGGCCCGGCCAACGCCGCCATCGCCCGGTACGAAGGCGTGTTGCAGGGTGTCCCGAACCCCGACGTGCTGCTCTCGCCGCTGACGTCGCAGGAAGCCGTGCTGTCCAGCCGCATCGAAGGCACCCAGGCAACCCTGGGCGAGGTGCTGGAATACGAGGCCGAGGGCGGCACCGCCGATGAAAGCACGCCCCGGCTGGCGGACATCCGCGAAGTCCTGAACTACCGCGCTGCTTTGCACAACGCGGGCGCGCTCCTGCAAACCCTGCCGCTGTCGCAACGTCTGATCCGGCAAACCCATGCCGTCCTGATGCAGGGCGTGCGCGGCCGCTCGAAGGACCCCGGCGAATACCGGCGGATTCCCAACTGGATCGGGCCGGAGGGCAGCCCCATCGAAGCCGCCCGCTTCGTCCCCTGCGGTGCCGACAAGCTGCCACAGGCGATGAACGCGTGGGAGGACTATCTGCACGCACCGGCGCCGGACCTGCTGGTCCAACTCGCCGTCGTCCACGCCGAGTTCGAGGCCATCCACCCCTTCCTCGACGGCAACGGACGCCTGGGCCGCCTGATCGTGCCGTTGTTCCTGCAAGCCAAGGGCCTGCTGTCGCGACCGAATTTCTACCTGAGCGAATATCTTGAAAGCCACCGCGCGGAATATTACGACCGCCTGCTCGCCATCTCCCGCGATGGCGATTGGACCGGCTGGTGCGCCTTCTTCCTGCGCGGCCTGATCGCGCAGGCGGAAACCAACCGTACCAAGGCGCAGGCAATCCTGACGCTGTACCGGGACCGGAAAGACTGGATCGCCGAGGCCACACACTCCCAGTTCGCCGTACGGGCGCTGGACTGGATTTTCGACCGGCCGATCTTCAAAAGCTCGGATTTCGTCGCTTCGGCCGGCATTCCCAGGCCCACCGCCAACCGCATCCTGCGGGAAGTCCGCGCCCACGGATTGCTGCGGGAGTTCCGCCCGGCCAGCGGACGGCGGGCGGCCGTGTACGGGTTGACGGAACTGTTGAACATCGTCGAAGGGCGGGATGTGTTTTGAGTCTCATCCATACACCACAACCGGGTTTGTGTATCATGAAAGGGCCTTTCGTGATACACAAACCGCATAGCGTTCAACGCATGAGCCACAAGCCATGACTGCGGGAATCGCCGAAAGCCACGTCGAGGAAGCCGCCCTGATTTGGCTCGCCGAGCTGGGCTACGCCACGGCCAACGGCCCGGACATCGGACCGGACAGCGCCACCCCCGAGCGTGCCAACCACGGCGAGGTGCTGCTTCTGAAGCGTTTGCGCGAGGCCATCGCCCGGCTGAACCCCACGTTGTCCGCCGACAACCCAGGCCGCGGTTCTGGCCAGGGTGGTCAACAGCGAAGTGCCATCCTTGATCGAGGAAAACCGCCGCCTGCACCAGTATCTGACCGAAGGCGTCCTCGTCGAGGTGCGGCGCCCGGACGGCACCATCGGCGGCGAACAGGCGCGGTTGATCGACCTCGATCACCCCGACGCCAACGACTGGCTGGCGGTGAACCAGTTCACCGTCATCCAGAACAAGGCCACCCGCCGCGCGGATGCGGGTCTGGTGAAGCGCATTTTGCGGCGATATGGGTATCCACCCGATCTCCAGGACGCCGCCGTGCAGAATGTACCGCAACAAGCCGAGGCGCTGTCGGCGGAATGGGCTGAACAGGTATTACAGGACCCCACCCAATGACCGACCTCCACAAACTAACCGCGACCCAGGCCGCCCGCCTGATCCACGCAGGCAAGCTGAACCCCATCGACCTGACCGAGGCCTGCCTCGCCCGCATCGCCGAGCGGGAACCGCTTGTGCGGGCGTTCCACTATTTCGCCCCCGACCAAGCCCGGAAGCAGGCCGCCAACGCTCACCCCGGCCCGCTGCACGGCATCCCCATCGGCGTCAAGGACGTGCTGGATACCGCCGACATGCCGAGCGGCTATGGCTCCCCGATCTGGGAAGGCTGGCGGCCGAGGGCGGACTCCGCCCCCGTCGCCTGGGCCAAAGCGGCGGGGGCCGTGGTCATGGGCAAAACCGTCACCACCGAGTTCGCCACCCGCAAGCCCGGCCCGACCGCCAACCCGGCCGGGCTCGGCCACACGCCCGGCGGGTCGTCCTCGGGCTCGGCGGCGGGCGTGGCGGATGGGTTCTTTCCCGTGGCCTACGGCACCCAGACCGCCGGCAGCGTCATCCGCCCCGCCGCCTACTGCGGCGTCGTGGGCTACAAGCCGACCTACAACACCATTGAGCGGATGGGCATGAAGGTGATGTCCGGCTCCCTCGACACGGTCGGGGTCATTGCCCGCTCCGTCTCCGATTGCGCCCTGTTCGCCAGCGCCGTGTCGTTCCGCGACCTGGGGGACCCGGATGTGAAGCCGGACCGCGCCCCGATTGTGGGCATCTGCATGGGCCCGACCGCCGCCGCCGCGCTGCCGGAGACCGAGGCGCTGCGCGTCCGCGTCACCAACGCCCTGGGCCGAGCGGGTGCTCGGGTTTCGGACCGGGAATTGCCGCAGGATTTTTCGAATCTGATCGAGGCCCACCCCATCGTCATGAACCACGAAAGCGCCCGCGCTTTGGGCTGGGAGCTGGCGAACGCCCGCGACGGCATCAGCGAGGGGTTGCTGGAACGCCTCCAATTCGGGCTGTCGCGGACGGGCGAGCAGGTGGCAGACGCCTACGCCGTGTTCGAGCGCACCCAGCGGGCCTTCCCCGACGCGATGGACGGGCTGGACGTGTTGATCACCCCATCGGCTCCGGGTCAGGCGCCCAAGGGGTTGGAGTGGACCGGCGACCCGACGTTCAACTTCATTTGGACCTCGCTACACGTGCCGTGCGTGACGGTGCCGGCCGGGCTGGGACCGGAAGGCATGCCGTTGGGCATCCAGATCGTGGGGCGACGCGGCGACGACAAGGCGGTGCTGGCCTGGGCGCAATGGGTGGCGGCGGCGATCGGGAAGTGATGCTTCCCCCACGTCATCCCCAGGCTTGTCCCGGGGACCTATTCCAGCACCCTGCCGCGATTGGTCCCCGGGACAAGCCCGGGGATGACGTGGGGGCGGATGCCGGGCCGATCCTGTTCGCCGGGGACCCGCACCGGAATTTTTCGCCCATTCTGCGGGCTTGCCTCGGGATGCCGGCCGGGACGCTCATCCTGCTCGGCGATTGCGACTGCCCTGCCCCGCTGCCGGCGATCATGGCGCCCGCGATCGAAACGGGGTGGGACGTGCTCTGGGTCCTCGGCAACCATGATACTGAAACCGAGGCAGCGTTCGACAACCTGGTCACAGCGCACCCGTCCGGCGACCTGGGACTGCGCGTGATCGAGGTCAACGGGGTGCGGATTGCCGGGCTGCCTGGGGTGTTCAAGCCCCGCGTCTGGTATCCGAACGAGGGGGCGCCGCGGTTCCTGACACGGGCGGCGTTTCAGGCGTCGCTACGGCCGGAGGAGGCCTGGCGCGGCGGCCTGCCGCTCTGGCACCGGGATACGCTGTTTCCCGAGGACTTCGAACGACTATCCGCCGAACGCTTCGACGTACTGGTGACGCATGAGGCGCCGGCATCCCACCCGCACGGCTTCTCGGTCATCGACGATCTCGCCCGTTCGGCTGGTGCTCGGCTGATCGTGCATGGACACCACCACGCGTCCTACACAGCGACGCTGGAGGGCGGCATTCAGGTGCGCGGGCTGGGGGTCGCGGAACCCTGGGTTATGCCAGATCGATCGCGTGGCGGGTGAGATCGACCAGAGCGCAGTAGCGGAGCGCCCCTTCCTCGGTCGCGCGCATGACCACGCCGGGGGCGGCGTTGTGCTCCAAAGCCTCCTGCCAGCGGGGGGCGCAGAGGCACCAGCGGTCGCCGGGTTTCAGGCCGTCGAAACCGAATTCGGGGCGGGGCGTAGACAGGTCGTTGCCGATGCCCTTGCTGAACTCCAGGAACGCCGCGGTGAGGACGACGCAGACCGTGTGGCTGCCGATGTCCTCGGGGCCGGTTTCGCAGCAGCCGTTGCGGAAGAAGCCGGTCAGGGGGGTGGTGGAGCACAGTTCGAGCGCCCCCCCCATGACGTTCTTGGGCGGGCGGCGGCCCCGGCGAGGGGATGAGGATTCGTCGAACGGCATCGGGCACGCTCCTGGAGGAGGCGGGGTCGGTGCGGGGAGTATACGCGGTTGCGTGTGGGGCTAAAGGTGGGGGGCGGTTTGCCGCGAGGCCGCGAACCGTTCCCGGTGGTGCCGCATGTAGTCGAGGTGCGCAGCGCTCAGCAGCAGCTTTGGCAGCGCAGAGGCCAATCCGAAGACAGCTCGGTCGCACTCGGACAGTGCATCCGACACCATTGCATCACCAGAATCGCCGAACGTCATCAGCGCTCGGTCGAATAACGCATCGAGATGAACGGCGAGCAGCAGCCCGTTGAAGGGGTCCAAACGCTCCCGATCCGAACTCCCGGCCCACGGCTTTATGTGCGAGGCCCTCAGCAATTCGGGGGTAAGCGTCGCCCCGCCCCCACATAGCGTTTCGCCCCCGGTCTGTGGTCCCCTACGTCCATGATGATCGACAGCGAATACACCCTGGCGGTTGCGGAGCCTTTGCCTGATCGGAGCGCTCATACGACCGCTCCTATGAGC
>CAIYDT010000025.1 GCA_903924985.1 uncultured Acetobacteraceae bacterium | reverse complement strand
TTCCGTCGGGCGGCCTTCGCGCTTGAAGAACCCGCCGGGGATCTTGCCGGCGGCGAAGGTCTTTTCCTGGTAGTTCACGGTCAGCGGGAAGAAATCCTGGCCGGGCTTGGAGGTGCGCACACCCACGGCGGTGCAGAGCACAATGGTCTCGCCGTAGCTGACGAGCACGGCACCGTCGGCCTGACGGGCGATCTTGCCGGTTTCGAGGATGAGCTTGCGGCCGCCCCAGTCGAGTTCCTTGCGGAAGTAGTTAAACATGCATTCAGTCCTTTACATGCGCGCCAAGGACGGACGGCAAGCCGGACGATCTGCGTTGCTCCCAAGGCGAAGCCAGGGAGAAACCCTCTTGGGAAACGGCGTCTCGGGCGGCGGGGAGGCGGTCTGCGCCGGTTGGAATTGCGCAGCCGCGGCCACGTGGCCGGAAACGCCGTCGCTTCTCCCATCCAGGGTTGGCCGATCGGCGGTCTGTCGGTCCGCCGCTTGCCGCGGCGCCGGGGAAACTTCCCCGTCGTTACCCCGCGCCACCATGGTACGGGGGGTCTTTCCGATGGCCGCCATATGGGCAGCCATCGGGAAATTCTTAGGCTCGAAAGGTATAAACCTAGTTCAGCGACGCAGGCCCAGGCGACCGATCAGGGTCTCGTAGCGGGTCTTGTCCTTGCGCTTCAGGTAGTCGAGCAACCGGCGACGACGGCCTACCAGCATCAGCAGGCCGCGACGGCTGTGAAAGTCCTTCGCGTGGATCTTAAGGTGCTCGGTCAGGTTGCCGATCCGTTCGGACAGCAGGGCCACCTGGACCTCCGGGCTGCCGGTATCGATCGTGGCATTTTGGTATTCGCCAATCAGCGTCGTGCGACGCTCCGCGGTAATCGACATCTCATATACTCCGGACAGGGGTTAATAGGGCGCGAGGGAGCCAAAACCTCGAGGCGAGGTTCAGAGCATCCGTTCGGGCTTCAGCCAGCCATCGGCCAGTCTGCAAAGCCCAAGCACGCGGCTCCCCGCCATCGCGCGGGCCAATCCACCTGCGGGATCGGCTGCGGCTGGAATTCGACCCATCAGCGTGACCAGGCTGATTGCCTGTCCATGTGAAAGATCGGTGGCCTCCTGTTCGGTCAGGGCCAGCGCCGGGATGTCGGCCAGCGCGGTCGCAACCGGAAGCAGAAAGTCCGGGGAAGCCGGCGGGGTATCCTCCGCGCGCACCGGTTTGTCCAGCGAAATCGACTCTAGCGTATAGGACCCCGCTTCCGTGAAGGGTCCGACCCGCAGCCGGCGCAGGGCTGAGACATGGCCGTAGGTGCCGCAGGCCGCCGCAAGGTCGCGCGCCAGGCTGCGCATATAGACGCCCTTGCCCGATTGCACCTCGAAAATCGCGGTATCGGCATCCACGCGCTCGACCAGTTCAAACCGGTCGACCCGGGCCGGACGCGGCTCCAGCACCGGGGCGCGGCCTTCGCGGGCCATGTCGTAGGCGCGCTCGCCGGCCACCTTGATGGCGGAATAGGCGGGGGGTATCTGCAGGATCTCGCCACGAAACGCCGGCAGCGCGGCGTTGATCTGCTCGTCGGTCGGGCGAACCTCGGACGTGGCGATGGTCTGCCCGTCCGCGTCATCGGTGTCGCGGGCATCGCCGAATTTCAGGGTAAAGTGATAAAGTTTCGTACCGTCCATCACATAGGGCACGGTTTTGGTGGCCGCGCCAAAGGCGATCGGCAGCACGCCGGTGGCCAGCGGATCGAGTGTGCCGCCATGACCCGCCTTCTGCGCATCGAAGCCGCGGCGAACGCGGTTGACGACATCCGTGCTGGTCATGCCGGCCGGCTTGTCGATGATCAGCCAGCCGTCGAGCGGCAGGCCCTTCGGGCGCCGGTTCTGACGCCCCCCTGAACGAGAATTCTGGCGGGACATTTTAAATATTGGCTTTCAGTTCAATTCAGACGGGCGGATCGGCCGGGCGGCCGGAAAAACGGGAAGCGCCGGATTACGGCGTGGGCTCCGCCGGCTTCTCCAGATCCCGCATCACCTCTGGCTGGTGCATCAGCGCGTCGATCTTCATGGCGTATTCCAGCGTCGCGTCCGGCTGAAACGACAAGGCCGGAATGGCCCGCATCTTCAGCATCGGCGCGATCAGGCTGCGCAGATAGGGCGCCGCCCGCTTAAGGGCCGGAAGCAGCCGATCCACGTCCGACCGGCCGAGCCGTGCGACGAAGGCGGTCGCGTTCTTCATGTCCGGGCTGATGCGCACCTCGGTGACCGTGATCTTGGCGTCGGCCAGATCGGGGTCGCGGAAATCGTTGCGCGTGAAGATGCCCGACAGCACATGGCGGATTTCCTCCGCCACGCGCAACTGCCGCTGGGTGGGGCCTTTCTGCTGCTGACGCTTCAACCCGGCACCATCTCGATCTCGAAGCACTCGACCACGTCGCCGACCTGCAGATCGTTGAAGTTGGCGAAGGACAGGCCGCACTCGTAGCCACGGGCCACTTCGCGGACATCGTCCTTGAAGCGTTTGAGCTGCGACAGCTCGCCGTTATGGATGACCACGTTCTCACGCAGCACCCGCACGCCGGCCCCACGCTTGACGAGGCCCTCGGTGATCATGCAGCCGGCAACCTTGCCGACCTTGGTGATGTTGAACACTTCGCGAACCTCGGCGTAGCCCAGGAACCTCTCCCGTGCCTTCGGAGCGATCTTGCCTTTGACCAGCTTTTCGATGTCGTCCGACACGTCGTAGATGATCGAATAGTAGCGGATCTCGATGCCTTCGCGATGGGCGAGCTCACGGGCCTGGCTGGTGGCGCGGACATTGAAGGCCACGATCATCGCCTTGGACGCCATCGCCAACTGGATGTCGCTTTCGGTGATCTGACCGACCGCGGCATTCAATACCCGCACGCGCACTTCCTCATGCGACAGCTTCAGCACGGCGCCCTCAATGGCCTCGGCGCTGCCCTGCACATCGGCCTTGATGACGACGGCGACTTCCTTCTGCTCGCCGGCCTGGATGCGGGCGAGCATCTGATCCAGCGTGCCGCGCGCGGCCATGTTGCTGCCGGCGGTCTTGTCCCGCTGGCGCCGCTCGCGATGCTCGGTGATCTCCCGCGCGCGGGCCTCGTTTTCCACCACGACGAACGGCTCGCCGGCGGAGGGAACCCCGGCCAGGCCGAGGATCTCCACGGGAGTGGACGGACCCGCTACCTTCAGCTGCTTGCCCTTGTCGTCCAGCATCGCGCGCACCCGGCCCCATTCGGCTCCGGCAACGACGATTTCGCCCTGGCGCAGCGTGCCCTTCTGGACCAGCACCGTGGCCACCGGGCCGCGTCCGCGGTCCAGCCGGCTTTCGATCACCGAACCCTCGGCGGACCGGTCCGGGTTGGCCTTCAGGTCGAGCACCTCGGCCTGCAGCAGGATTGCTTCCTCGAGCTTGTCGAGGCCGGTCTTTTTCAGCGCGGAAACCAGCACGTCCTGCGTCTCGCCGCCCATGTCTTCCACAACGATCTCGTGGCTGAGCAGTTCGGTGCGCACCCGCGAAGGGTCGGATCCGGGTTTGTCGATCTTGTTGATCGCCACGATGATCGGCACGTTCGCCGCCTTGGCGTGACGGATCGCCTCGATCGTCTGCGGCATCACGCCATCGTCGGCGGCAACCACCAGCACGACGATGTCGGTAACGGCGGCCCCGCGCGAGCGCATGGCGGTAAACGCCTCATGGCCCGGGGTGTCGATAAAGGTGATCGCCGCGCCAGAGGGCAGCTTCACCTGATAGGCACCGATATGCTGGGTGATACCGCCGGCCTCGCCCGACACCACGTCGGTGGCGCGCAAGGCATCGAGCAGCGAGGTCTTGCCGTGGTCGAC
>CAIYDT010000024.1 GCA_903924985.1 uncultured Acetobacteraceae bacterium | reverse complement strand
GGGCGCGAGCAGGGCATCGCCGCGACCAAGAGCTTCACCACCCAGCTGCTGGCGATGCTGCGCCTCGGCCTCGCGCTCGGACAATCCCGTGGCCGCGTCGATGCCGCGCAATGTGCCGAGATCGAATGCCAGTTGCGGGCGGCCGGTGCTGCCTGCGCCGGGACGGAAATGCTGGAGAACGCATTGGCCAAGGTCGGCGCGCGCATCGGGGCCGAGAGTGAAGCGATGTTCCTTGGTCGTGGCTGGGCCGCCGCAATGGCCGCCGAGGGTGCCCTGAAGCTAAAGGAGCTTTCGTATGTGCGCAGTGACGCCTATCCGGCTGGCGAACTGAAGCACGGCCCGATCGCGTTGATCCGACCGAACTCCCCGGTGATCCTATGCGCCCCGTCGGATGAATTGCTGGCAAAGACCGTTTCCTCCGCAGAGGAGGTCCGTGCCCGCGGCGCCTATGTCATCGCACTGACCGATGCGGCAGGCGCGCCGTCCTTCGCCCGCGCCGCCGACCAGGTCATCGTGCTGCCTGGTGAAGGCCTTGCACGGATCTTTGCTCAGGCGGTGGCCGTTCAGCTGATCGCCTGCCACGCCGCCGAGGCACTGGGCCGCAATGTCGATCGTCCCCGCAACCTCGCCAAATCCGTGACCGTAGAATGACCGCCGCGGTCGGATTGCGTGGCTGGGTGAAGGGGCGGAATTCCCCGCTGGCCCGGTTGGCTTACGATACGGCGCGCCAGATCGCGGGCGCACGCCTGCCACCGATCCGCCCGCTGCATCGGGCCTTGTATGGGCTGTACCTGGGTACTCGCGGCGTCCTGGCGCAAGCGGCGCGAGTTCTGTGGTGGACTCCGTTGTTCATCAGCCGGCTCGAAACCGACGCGCCTGGACTGCAACTTTCCGGCGGCATGCCGCAGGTCCTTGGGCCGCTGCGACTGTTTGTCGGCCGTGGCTGCCGGATCTCCGGCGTCAGCACGCTGATCGGGCGATCGGGCACGGACCGGCCGACTTTGACCATTGGCGACAATGTCGATATCGGCTGGCAGAACCAGATCGCCGTCGGGACGTCGGTTCGGATTTGCGACAATGTGCGCCTGGCCGGCCGCTGCATGCTGGCCGGCTTTCCTGGCCATCCGATCGATGCTGCCGACCGCGCGTTGGGCTTGGCGGATACCACCGACCAGATCGGCCCGATCGTGCTGGAGTGTGATGTGTGGCTGGCCACGGGCGTGACGGTGTTGGCGAATGTAACCATTGGCCAGGGCACGATCGTTGCTGCCGGCAGCGTGGTCACCCGCGACTTGCCACCTTTCGTGCTCGCGGGGGGCATCCCCGCCAGGGTCATTCGCCGCCTCAGCCCGGGCGACAACCACTCATGAAACCGGAATCGCCAGCACCTGGTCCAGCCATACCGCCAGCGGACCTGATCGTGTTCGGCGAGGACTGGGGTGCACATCCCTCCAGCACCGGACATCTGATCCGTCACCTGGCGGAGGACCGCCGGGTTGTCTGGGTGAACTCCATCGGCATGCGCGCGCCGCGGCTGGACCGAAGTGATCTGGCCCGCGTGTTTACCAAGCTACGCGGCGCGGCGGGCCGCACCCGCGCGCCGCAGACGCCACGTGCAACTCCGCCAGGGCCGATCGTCCAGCCGCTGGTGCTGCCAATGGCACGATCTGCGCTCGGCCGTGCCATCAACCGTGCCCTGCTGGCGCGAAGTGTCGGCGCCGCGGCAAAACGGGCGGGGCTGCACAAGCCGGTGCTATGGCTCTCGCTGCCGTCTGCGGTCGACGCCATCGATGCGATCGAGCATTCCGCCGTGGTCTATTACTGTGGTGACGATTTCTCCGCGCTGGCCGGCGTCGATCATGCCGCCGCAGCGGCAATGGAGCGCGAACTAGTGGCGCGAGCCGATTTGATCTTGGCTGCCAGCCCCCTGCTTGCGTCCAGTTTCCCCACCGGCAAGACCCGGTTGCTGGAACACGGCGTGGACCTCGACCTGTTCACCCGCCCGGTGCCGCCCGCGCCCGACCTGCCCAAAGGCAAGGTCGCGGGGTTCTACGGTGCGCTGGCGCCCTGGATCGATACCGGATTGCTGCGCGATGTCGCCGGCCTGCTGCCCGACTGGAGGTTCCTTTTCATTGGCCCGGTAAAGACGGATGTCTCCGCCATCTCGGGCCTGGACAATGTCACCCTGCTGGGTGCGCGCCCGCACAACGAACTGGCGAGCTACTCGCAGCATTGGACGGCAGGGATGATCCCGTTTCACGACAACGCTCAGATACGCGCATCCAATCCGCTGAAGTTGCGCGAATATCTTGCCGCCGGCCGTCCTGTGGTGGCCACGCCGTTCCCGGCGATGCAGCCGTATCGCGCGGGTATCCGGGTCGCCACGACCGCGCGGGATTTCGCGGACGCGCTGGTCGCGGCCGCCGAAGACGGCGATGCTGGAACGGTGGAGCGGCAGTATTTGGTGGCCGGAGAATCCTGGACCGCCCGCGCTGCCGAGGCTTCCAAACTGATCGAAAATCTGCCGGCCTGAGCTGATAGGGCGATGCCCATGCCGCCGTTGCTGACCGGCGCATGGCGACTCGCAACTTGCATCGCATATCGATGATGCGGCACCGTTTCGCATTTTGCGGCGGGTGCACGTGGTTGGCGCGACGGTGAAGGACACGTTGAAACGCCGCCAACACCGCGGAAAACCTCGCTGCGCGCCTGGCGTCTGAACATCGCCTTGCTGGCACGGAACTTGAGTGAGGAAGATCGGTAGTTGATGCGGAGCCAAAGGCGTATTCTTGGTTGCCCTGTTGGAGCCTCGGATGATGCGCTGTTTTGCCCTGCTCTTAGTGTCGATTGCCCTTGCCGGGTGTTCCAACGACCCGGTGCGCTTCATTCCAGTACAGGACCGCAACATGCTGCAGGCCGAGGCACGATTGGGGGAAGGCAGCGCGAACGCGCCGAAGGGCGCAATCTCGGTAGCTGAACTGATGGCCCAGGCCAGAGGGGCCGGCGGCGCGATGGATTCGGGCGCAACCACGGTGCTGCGCTTCGATGCCGGCGCGGTACAGCCAGATGCCGCTCAGCGCGAGACCATTCACCAATTTGTCCAGGCGCAGCCAAGCGCCGCCAGCGCTACCGTGGCAAGCCGACCCGGTAGCTTCGATGACGGGTTGATCGGTCAGCGTCGGGCCGTGGCGGTGTCGCGCGAACTGTCCAACTATATTCCCGACGTGGCCGTGCAATTCAATCCGCAACTGCCCGAAGGTGTTGTTGTCTTGTCGCGCGGTGCGGCCAACCCGACACGCACCAGACAGGATCTGCCCCAATGAACCCGGCCATGACCATGTCGCGTCATCCCGCGGCCCAGCCCCTGACCACTGCCGCCACCGACAAGGTGCCGGTGTTGGAGATCTGGCACTCGCTGATCGCCGCGGTTTGGCGCCGGCGTTATGTCATCGCTTTGCCGATTGTGCTGATGCCGTTGATCGGCGCGGTGATCGGTCATTTCATGCCGCGTTCCTTCGAGACACGCATGTCGATCCTGATCCAGGAGCCGAGCAAGCTCAATCCATTCCTGGAGGACCTCTCGGTAAAGACAAACTTGAAAGACCGCATGGATGCGCTGCGCGCCTTGCTCACCAGCCGCTATGTGATGGCCGGCGTTGCCGACGACCTCGGGCTGCTGAAGGCGGACTCGTCGGAAGCGACGCAGGATCGGGTGGTGGCGGACCTGGCCGGTGCCGTGTCGGTGCAACTGATTGGCAATGAAATGGTGGAGCTGCGCTATCGCGCTGGATCGCCCGTTGGTATCGATCGTGTCCTCATGCGGATCGGCGAGCGTTTCATGCAGCGTGTGGCGGCTCCCGAGGACAGCTCCATGCGCAGCTCGGTCACCTTTCTGGAAGCGCAGCTGAAAAGCACGACCGACAAGCTGGGGGACGCGGAGCGGGCTCTGTCGGAATTTAAGACCGCCAATGCCCAGCAATTGCCGGATCTGCGCTCGACGAACGTGCAGCGCCTGGCACAGCTGCGCGACTCGCTGTCGGATCATGAGATCAAGCTCACCGGAGCGGAAAGCGAGTTCAAGACGATGCGTGCGCGACTGACGCAGGCCGATCCGATGATCGGCCGGCTGGAGCAGGACATCATCGCCGTAACCGCCGGACTGGCCCAGTTGCGCGCCCGTTATACCGACCAGCATTCCAGCGTGCAGACCGCCATGAACCGGCTGGAACGGCTGACCGAGGAGCGCGCCAGCCTGTTGCGCGCC
>CAIYDT010000023.1 GCA_903924985.1 uncultured Acetobacteraceae bacterium | reverse complement strand
CGACAGTAAGCCGATCCGCTTCACCAATAACCGGGTGGTCGCGGCTTCGGGCGGCCGGGGCGAACGCGCCGGCACCCTGTCAAAACCACTTTGCAGGGGTAGTAGGGCAAAAGTGCGTTGTTGCTGAGCGGACAGCCAGATCGAGCTAAAAACCATGACGACAAGAAGCATGAAGCCCATGAGGGGCAGAAGCGGCGACCGGTTTTTGGCGGTCATGCCGCATGTCATGAGCGTGTGGAAGGATATCCGCGAGCGGGAATGCGAGCCGCCCCCGCCTAGCCATCCCGCGCGCCGCACTGTAGGTTCCGCCGGCATGGGCGCCGACAAACCATTCTGGAAGACGAAGACCCTGGAAGAGATGACCGGCGCGGAGTGGGAGTCTCTCTGCGACGGCTGTGGTCGTTGCTGCTTGCACAAGTTGCGGCACGACGACACCGGGGAATTGTCCTACACCAATGTGGCATGCCGGCTGCTCGACCTGCATTCCTGCCAGTGCTCCGACTACGCCAAGCGGCAGCGCCGGGTGCCGGATTGCGTCACCCTGACCGCCGCCGTGGTGCGGGAGATCGACTGGCTGCCGCCGTCCTGCGCCTATCGCCGCCTCGCGGATGGGAAAGACCTGGCGTGGTGGCACAAGCTGGTGTCCGGCGACCCCAACACCGTGCATGAGGCCGGCATTTCCGTGCGCGGCCGAGCGATCGCCGAACGCAAGGCGGGGCCGTTCGAGCACCATATCGTCGATTGGCCGGGCCGCATGCCGCGCGCCCGCCGGGAACCTAAGGAGTAACCGCGATGTTGAAGAACGCGCTGTTCGGGGGCGTGAACGCCGCCGTGCTGACCGCGATGAACCCCGATTTGTCGATCGACCTGGATCGCATGGCGGCACATTGCAAATGGTTGCTGGCCAACGGCTGCAACGGGCTGGCGGTGCTTGGCACGACCGGGGAGGCGAACAGCCTGGGCATCAGCGAGCGCATCGGCCTGCTGGAGGGTCTGGTGGCGCGCGGTGTTCCGGCCTCGACCATGCTGCCAGGCTGCGGCACCACCGCCATCCCCGACACCGTGCTGCTAACCAAGGCAGCCGAGAAACTGGGCTGCCGCGGCGCCCTACTGCTGCCGCCGTTCTACTACAAGGGTCCCTCCGACGACGGGCTGCTGGCGTATTTCCAGGAAGTGGCGCAGCGGGTGGCCGGCGACATCAAGCTGTATCTCTATAATTTCCCGCAACAATCGGCGATCCCGTTCTCGGTCGAGTTCATCGGCCGGCTGCTGAAGGCGGTGCCCGGCAAGTTCCAGGGCATCAAGGACAGCAGCGGCAACTACGAAAACGGTCTGTCATACGTCGAGAATTTCGCCCGCGACGGGTTCGAGTTCTACGCCGGCGATGATTCCCTGATGCGCCCGCTGCTGCAAAAGGGCGGCGCCGGCTGCATCACCGCCGCGTCCAACGTGAACTGCGCCGCCGGGGCTCGGGCCTACGCCGGCTGGAACACCGATGACGGCGCCGCGGCGCACGAAATCCTGGCCGCGACCCGCAAGGCCGTGACGTCGGTGCCGCTGATCCCCGGCCTCAAAGCCCTGGTGGCCCGCAACACCGGAAACCCCGCCTGGAAGAACATCCGCCCGCCGCATCTGAAGCTGACGGGCGCCCAGGAAGCGACACTGTTCGCCAACTTCGACGCCTGCGGGATGACCCTGGCAAAAGCCGCTTGATCTAGATCAAAGCTAAGCCTCGTGGTGAGGGTCCAGGTTCTTCCTGGTTCCCGCCGGAGGTTTCCATGTCCGCATCCAATGACGATCAAGGTTTGCTCGGCCGCCTGTTCGACTGGGTCAAAGCGCGCGTGCATCGGGACGACGATCTCTATGCCCTGACGCGCGGCGATCTGGCCATGATGGCCAGCGATCTCGGCATCAGCGAAAGCGACTTGCGGGATGTTCTGCCGAAAGCGGCGGACAACTCCCTGCTGATGGATGAGATGATGATCGCGCGGGGGCTCGATCCGGACCGGGTGCGCCGGTCCTGCGGCGGGCTGGCTCGGGACCTGGAGTTGACCTGCGTCCGCTGCGGCTCCGTCGCCCGCTGCCGCAGCGATCTGGCTCAGGGGGTCGCTGCCGAACGTTGCCACGAGTACTGCGGCAACGCGGAAGTGTTCGACGAGTTGCTCGCCGGGGCCTGACCGAGACAACCTTGCCGGTCCGCTTTCGGCGTGCCTATCCTCCCGCCAACGGGAGAAAAAACCGCTATGACCGACACACGGATCGAGCAATTCGCGCCGGAACTGGATCGCATTATCTCCACGACCGAACCGATCCTGCATATCGCGGACGGTTTCGGTGGGCCGCACGGCCCGGCGGAGGGCCCCCTTTGGTGGCACGAGGGCGGCTACTTGCTGTTCAGCGACATCCACAACAACCGCCGGATGAAATACGTGCCAGGTCAGGTTGTATCGCTGTCCCAGGAACCGACCAACCGTGCCAATGGGCTGACCCGCGATCTGAAGGGACGGCTGCTGGCCTGCGAGCATGACTCACGCCGCGTCACACGGCAGGAGTTGGATGGCGACATCACGGTCATCGCCAACAGCTTCCAGGGGCGGCAGTTGAACCGGCCGAACGACGTGGTGGTGAAGTCCGACGGCAGTATCTATTTCACCGACCCCTGGACCAGCCCGATGCCGGCGCAGCAATGGGACCTCACGTTCTCCGGCGTGTATCGCGTGACCCCCGATCTGGGGACGCTGACGTTGCTGATCGGCGACTTCATCATCCCCAACGGCCTGGCGTTCTCGCCGGATGAGTCCGTTCTGTACATCAACGACTCCCGCCGCGGGCATATCCGGGCCTTCGATGTGCAGCCGAACGGCACACTGGCGAAGCAAAGCGACCGGGTGTTCGTGGACCTGCGCGGCGACGCCCCCGGCGTGCCCGACGGCATGAAGGTCGATACCGAGGGCAACGTCTATTGCGGCGGCTCCGGCGGGCTGTGGATCATGGACCCAAAGGGCAAAAAACTGGGTCGCATCGTGCACGGGGCGCCGGCCACCACCAACCTCGGGTTCGGAGGGCCGGACTGGAAGACGTTGTTCTTCACCAGCCGCGGCCATCTGGGTTCCGTCAACATCAAAATCCCTGGCATTCCAGTTCCGGTGCAAAAACCATGAGCAAGTTCGAAGACTACGCCAACAAATACGCCTGCATCGCCATGCGGCGGGAGAACGGCATCCTGGAGATGCGCTTCCATACCAATGGCGGCGAATTCCAATGGGGCCTCGGCCCGCATGGCGAGTTGCCCGACGCTTTCAACGAAGTCGGCCGCGACCGGGAAAACCGCGTGGTGATCCTGACCGGCACCGGCGAGGTGTATTCCGGGGTGCGCGCCACGCCGGGTGCCAGCGCCATCACGAAGGGCATCACTTCGACCCAGTTCGACCGCGTGCATTGGGAAGGCCGCGCGCTCCTGATCAACCTGCTGAATATCGAGGTTCCCGTCATCGCCGCCATCAACGGCCCGGCGTGGCGGCATGGGGAGATTCCGTTGCTGTCGGATATCGTGCTGGCATCCGACACGGCGGCGTTCCAGGATTCTGCCCACTTCATGTCGGGCCTGGTGCCGGGCGATGGCATGCACATCGTGATGCCGCTGCTGATGGGGGTGAATCGCGGGCGTTATTTCCTGCTGACCGGACAAACGCTGTCCGCGCAGGAGGCGAAGGATATCGGTCTGGTGAACGAGGTGCTGCCGCGGGATCAGGTGCTGGCTCGGGCCTGGGAACTGGCGCGGGAACTGACCGCTCGCCCGACCCTGCTGCTGCGCTACACGCGACTGATGTTCACGGAATATCTGCGAAAAAGGATGCAGGATTTGCTGGGGTACGGGCTGGCGCTGGAGGGATTGGCGCTGATGGAGAATACGGAGGAAGGGAAGTAGCGCTTACCCCCGCATCGCCGCCAGAAACAGCGCCGTATTGTGCCGCAGCATGTCCAGATACGTCGATGCCGGACCGGTTGCTACCGATAGCGCATCCGAATAAACCGTGCCGCCCAGCACCGCACCGGTCTCGCGGGCCAGCATCCGCGCCAAGCGTGGATCGGTCATGTTTTCGATAAACACGGCGTGAATTTTCTCCTGCTTGATCTGCGCAACCAGTGCCGCGATCGCCCGGGCTGACGGTTCCGCTTCGGTACTCACGCCCTGCGCCGCCAGGAATTCGATGCCAAACCGAGCACCGAAATAACCGAAAGCGTCATGGGTGGTAATGATCCGGCGGGCGTTCGGTGGGACGGCGGCGAACTGCTCCGCGATCCAGGCGTCCATCCGCAGGATTTCCGCCGCGAATCGTTTCGCCGCACCGCGATAGATATCGGCACCGGCCGGGTCGGCGGTCGCCAATCCCTCCCCGATCGCTCGGGCATACAAAGCGCCGTTGCGCGGGTCCTGCCACGCATGCGGGTCAATCGCCGTGGACCCCGGCAACTTGCGCGGTGCCAACCCGGCGGTGGCCACCGTCAGCGTGCCCTTGAACTCCGCCGACCGCACCAGCCGCTGCATCCAGTTATCGAGGCCGAGCCCGTTCACCACCACCAGGCCGGCCGCCATCACCGCTCGGGCATCGGCGGGGCGGATTTGGTATCCGTGCGCGTCACCCTCGGGCGGTACCACGGAGGTCACGGCGACCCGATCCCCGCCCACCTGCCGCAGCATGTCGGCGAGGATGGAAAAGCTGGCCACCGCCTGAACCGGTGCCGCGGCGGCCAAAGCCGCGAACGGTGCCAGACCGGAGGTAGCCAGAAACAGGCGTCGGCGCATCTTGGAAGCCTCATAAAATGTTATAATATAACATGTAATCCGTAATCCAGGGTTTCGTCAAATCCCGAACCCCTGGTAAGAAGTCCGCATGTTGAAGCTCCGCGTGATTCCCTGCCTGGACGTGAAGGACGGCCGCGTCGTCAAGGGCGTGAATTTTCTCCAGTTGCGCGACGCCGGGGATCCGGTGGAGCAAGCGGCGGTGTACGACGCCGCCGGCGCGGATGAGCTCACCTTTCTCGACATCACCGCCAGCCATGAGAACCGCGACACCATCCTGGACGTCGTGTCCCGCACCGCTGCTCGGGTCTTTTTGCCACTGACGGTAGGCGGCGGGATCCGCTCGACCGAGGACATGCGCCGCCTGCTGCTGGCCGGCACCGACAAATGTAGCCTCAACTCCGCCGCCGTCGCCCGGCCGGAGCTGGTGCGGGAAGCCGCGACCAAGTTCGGCAGCCAATGCGTGGTGGTGGCAGTCGACGCCAAGCAATCCGCCCCCGGCAAGTGGGAGGTGTTCACCCATGGCGGCCGCAAGGGCACCGGTCTCGATGTACTGGACTGGGTCCGCCAGGTGGTGTCGCTGGGCGCGGGGGAAATCCTGCTGACCAGCATGGACCGCGACGGGACCGGCAAGGGCTTCGACCTCCCGTTGTTGCGCGCGGTGTGCAATGCCATTCGGGTGCCGGTGATCGCATCCGGCGGCGTCGGCACGCTGCAACACTTCGTTGAGGGCGCGCAGGCCGGGGCGACCGGCTTGCTGGCGGCCAGCGTGTTCCACTTCGGCACCTTCACCATCGCGCAGGTGAAGCAAGCCCTCGCGTCCGCCGGCCTCCCCGTGCGGCTACCCCGGCAGGCGGCATAAGCATGGCGAAAACCGTTAAAAAGAAACCCGCGGCGAAACCGAAGAAGACCACGAAACTCGTGCTGAAGCTGACTCGCGGTAAGAAAAAAACGCCCGTCCCGCTACGGCATCCCGAACCTACGGTGCTGGACCGCCTGTGGCAGGTCGTACTCAGTCGTCGTGATGCCGATCCCGTTCTCAGTCATTCCGCTCGGTTATTATCGCGCGGCACCGTCAAAGTGGCGCAAAAATTCGGCGAGGAAGCGGTCGAATGCCTGATCGAGGCCGTCGCCGGCAACCGCGAGGCCCTGGTCGCCGAAAGTGCCGACGTGCTCTACCACTTGTTGGTGTTGTGGGTATCAGCCGGGGTCAGCCCGGACGATGTATGGGCGGAACTGACGCGGCGGGAAGGCGTCAGCGGTATCGCGGAAAAAGCGTCGCGCCCCGTGCCCTCCCCCGGAACCAAGAAAATCCCCTGAATCCGATAAGGGAGACCTGCCATGCCAGTCAGCGGACTACCCCCCTACGACGACACCAACATCTTCGCCCGCATCTCGCGCAAGGAAATCCCGGCCAATATCATTTACGAAGACGAATGGGCGCTGGCGTTCCACGACATAAACCCCCAGGCGCCGGTACACGTGCTTGTCATTCCGAAGGGTAAATATTGCTCCTTCGCGGATTTCAGCGCCTCCGCCAGTCCCGAGGAAATCGCTGGATTCATCCGTGCGGTGGGCAAGATCGCGAAAGATTTAGGTTTGGAGGCGCCAGGCTATCGGTTGCTGTCCAACATGGGTATGCACAGCGGCCAGGAAGTCCCGCATTTGCACGTGCATCTGTTCGCCGGCCGGCCGCTGGGGCGGATGATCCCGGAGAGGTGACCGTTTAGCTCGATGCCTGGATCATGCTCCGAACGCGGGGGTAAACCTCCTGCTCCCACCTGCGGCCGCTGAATACGCCGTAATGGCCGACGCCCGTCTGCAAGTGGTGGCGTTTCATGCCGACCCGCACACCGGTGCACAAATCGAGGGCAGCCAGGGTCTGGCCGACGGCGCAGATATCGTCCCGCTCTCCTTCCACTGTCATCAAGGCGGTGTGGCGGATTAGCTCCGGGCGGACCTTGCGGCCGTGCCAAGTGAGGCGCCCTAGCGGGAGATCGTGCTCCTGGAAGATGCGCTGAACGGTTTCCAGGAAGAACTCCGCCGGTAAATCCATCACGGCGCCATATTCCTGGTAAAACTTGCGGTGCGCGCCCGATTTGGCCGCATCCTGCTGCGCCAGCGCGTGGAACTGCGCGATATGCGCGTTGATGTGCCGGTCCAGGTTCATGCTCATGAAAGCCGTGAGCTGCATGAAACCCGGGTAGACCTTGCGGTCGGCCCCTTTGTAGCGCCAGGGTACGAAGCCGATCAGGTTCTTCTGGAACCACTCGATGGGCTTGGACTTCGCGAGATCGTTCACCTGGGTCGGGTTGATGCGGGTGTCCATCGGCCCGGCCATCAGGGTCATGCTGCGCGGCTGGGCCGGGTTACGGTCCTCGGCCATCACGGCGACGGCGGCCAGCGCAGCGACAGTCGGTTGGCATACCGCGACAATGTGCCCGCCGGGGCCGATCGTCTCCATGAAGCGGATCAGGTGATCGACGAAGGCGTCGAGATCGAACACGCCATCGGACAGCGGCACGTCCCGGGCGTTTTTCCAGTCGGTGATGTAAACATCGTGGTCCCGCAGCATGGTTTGCAGCGTGCCGCGCAGCAGCGTCGCGAAATGCCCTGACATCGGCGCCACCAGCAGCACCCGCGGCCCAGGCTCCGCTGTGTCCTTGCGAAAATGCAGCAGGGAGGCAAAGGGCGTATCGAGTGCGATTTCCTCAGTCACCGCCACATCGGCCTCATCCACCTGGACGCTGGAGATGCCGTAATCGGGGCGCGCGTGCGTCATGCCCGCGTCTGCCATGATACCGCACGCCGCGCCGAGCTGTCGCATGAAAGCCGGAGTCTGCGACCCAAAGTCGGTCATGCGGGCCAGCGATGCCCCCATGCGGCCAAGTGCCCGAACGGGGGCCAAGACGTCGGCTTGCGCCTGGTACATCTGGTAGAGCATGGCGTTTGCCGTCACAGGACCCCACCGAACAACCGCTCAGTCGGCACGCACGGTACGAAATTTGCTCGGCGAACCATGACACTAATCCTGTCAACCACGAGGCGGGAGTGTTATATTGCGGCGCAGCATGACAGCGACCGCGGGGATTGTCACTATGTCTAAAGCCACCCTCTTTATAAGCAGCAAAAACTATTCCTCCTGGTCGCTCCGCGGTTTCCTGCTGGCACGCATGGCTGGCCTGGATTTTGAGACCGAGCAGGTTTCGGCCGACGATCCAACCATGCGGGCGGAATTGCTTATGCAAACGTCCTCGATTCGCATTCCCTACTTGGTGCATGACGACGTCACGGTGTGGGATACGCTGGCCATCGCGGAATACCTGAACGAGCTGCATCCAGCGGCCGGTATGCTGCCCAAAGGCCGAGCGGCGCGTGCCCGGTGCCGTTCGATTTCAGGGGAAATGCACTCCGGATTTTCGGCTTTGCGCGAATCCCTGCCGATGAACCTGCGGATGTTCCGCCCGAACTTCACGCTATGGTCGGCGGTGCGGGCGGATATCGACCGCATCACCGAAATTTGGCGGGAATGCCTTGGCACGTGGAAAGGCCCATGGCTGTTCGGCGAACACCGCACCATCGCCGATGCCATGTTCGCCCCAGTGGTCACGCGCTTCCGCACCTACGACGTCAAAATGGACCCGATCTGCGACCGCTTCTGCCAGGAAATCCTCGCCTGGCCCGACATGCGCGAATGGTTCGCATCCGCGCAGCGGGAACCGGAGCAGATCGAGGAACTCGATATCGAGTTCTAGGTGGATGGCCAGGACGCGGGGGCCGGCACCGGGCAGGGACCTTCGACGTCGGTCGTCCCGAAGTTGGCGGGCGACACGATCTCCAGATATTCCATGTCTGGGGAATAATCGAAGAGGAAGTGCGTGATGCCTGGACGCTGGTGCACGCAATCGCCAGCTTCGACCAAGTGTTCCTTGCCCTCGTACATGAACTTCGCCCAGCCCTTTGTCATGAACACGATATGGAAATCGGCCTGATGCTGGTGCCAGCCAGTGCCTTTCTCGGATGCCTCGTTGGCTTTCGCCAGCTGCGCCACCACCCGCCCGCCGGTTGCCGCGGCCACACCGAGATCACGGTAAAGGAAGAAGTCGCGCAGGCCGTCGCTCCGCCAAGGGGTGTCGCCGGGTTTGACGTGGGAAAATGTGTTCAGAAGGGGATTGTCGAGCATCGCAGGAGTCTCCGGTTCGGGACCGCCAGCACCCCTGGCGGCCGGTTGTTCACCAGTCGTGCCTAGGACGCACTCTCCCTGCCCGGCGCTTGTGCGCAATGCATGCAAGATGCCGTTTTTTGCTGCAACGCAGCATTGCACGTTGGCGATTATAAGGGCAATAGCTTTTGCTTAAATTTTAAGCTGCCCTTCCCCCAGAGCGGCCCCAGCCCGCGAACGGACCGGGGCAACCCCTGCTATTTGCTCACTTCGATCTTGACCTTTCGGCCCAGAATCACAATAAGCAACAGCAGTAGGACGAGATGGCTCAACATCTCGGACTCCTCTGGTAGAGCCGGTCGGGCCAATTCCCGGCCGGCTTCTCCATATGCGGGGCTAACCGTAAACAAATCGTTAACGGCTCCCTACTTTTTCCCGGCGCATCGCGGCCCTTGAGCCGCGCCAGGGTCCCCCCTAGAACACCGGCCACAGCCGAGGGCGAGAAATCATGGCCAGCTACCAGTACGTCTATGTGATGAAAGACCTGACCAAGGCCTTCCCCGGCGGGCGGGAGGTCTTCAAGGGAATCACGCTCTCCTTCCTCCCCGGCGTCAAAATCGGTGTGCTCGGTGTCAATGGCGCCGGCAAGTCGACGCTGATGAAGATCATGGCGGGCATCGAAACCGAATATGGCGGCGAGGCCTGGGCCGCCCCAGGCGCCACGGTCGGCTATTTGTCGCAGGAGCCCGAACTCGACCCCAATTTGACGGTGGGCGAGAACGTCGAACTGGCCTTTGCCGACCTGAAGGCGGCACTCAACCGGTTCAACGAAATCTCCATGGAGTTCGCCGAACCCATGAGCGACGAGAAGATGAACGAGCTTCTCGCCGAACAGGGCGACTTGCAGGAGAAAATCGACTCCCAGGACGGCTGGGAGCTCGATCGCCGTGTCGACATCGCGCTGGACGCGCTGCGCTGCCCCCCCGCCGACGCGCCCATCGTCAACCTGTCGGGCGGCGAACGGCGCCGCGTTGCGCTGTGCAAGCTGCTGCTCGAAAAGCCCGATTTGCTGCTGCTGGACGAACCGACCAACCATCTGGACGCCGAAAGCGTCGCCTGGCTCGAGCACACTTTGCGCGACTACACCGGCACGGTGATGATCGTCACCCATGACCGCTACTTCCTGGACAACGTCACCACCTGGATCCTGGAACTTGAGCGCGGCCGCGGCTACCCGTTCGAGGGCAATTATTCGTCCTGGCTACAACAGAAGCGCAAGCGCTTGCAGCAGGAAGAAAAGGAAGAGTCCGCCCGCCAGCGTGCGTTGGCCGCCGAGTCCGAATGGATCGCCGCATCCCCCCGCGCACGCCAGACGAAAAGCCGCGCGCGTATCGCGAAATACGAGGAGATGTTACAGAAGTCGCAGGAGTTGGTGGCCGGCGTGGCGGATATCGTCATCCCGCCAGGCCCGCGGCTGGGAAACATCGTGATCGAAGCCGAGAACCTGTGCAAAGGCTATGGCGACACCGAACTGATCGAGAACCTGAACTTCAAGCTGCCCCCGGGCGGCATCGTCGGGGTGATCGGCCCGAACGGCGCCGGAAAGACAACGCTGTTCCGAATGATCATGGGGCAGGAGGAACCGGATTCCGGCGCCCTGCGCATCGGCGAAACGGTGAAAATGGGCTACGTCGACCAGTCCCGCGACAGCCTCGATCCCGACAAGAACGTCTGGCAGGAAATCAGTGGCGGCGAAGAAGTTATTTACCTGGGCAAGCGGGCGGTGCAGTCCCGTGCGTACGTCAGCGCGTTCAACTTCAAAGGCTCCGACCAACAGAAGAAGGTCGGCATCCTCTCGGGCGGCGAGCGCAACCGGGTGCATCTGGCGAAGATGCTGAAAACCGAACACAATGTTATCCTGTTGGACGAACCGACCAACGATCTCGACGTCGATACGCTGCGCGCCCTGGAAGACGCGCTATCGGAATTTGCCGGATGCGTGGTGGTCATTAGCCATGATCGCTGGTTCCTGGACCGTTTGGCGACACACATTCTGGCCTTCGAGGGCGACAGCCATGTCGAGTGGTTCGAAGGTAACTTCCAGGCGTACGAGGAAGACAAGCGCCGCCGCCTGGGCGCCGATGCAACGGAGCCGCACCGGATCAAATACCGGCCGTTGATGCGGTAGCGCCGCGTTATTCCTGCGACTCTCGAAACTGACGCAACGGCCCTGCACACTCGATCGGGGTCGGGAAGGATGTTAGCCCCCCCGACTCCTATCCTGTGGAAAGATGGATCAATACCCCACTGACGTCGTGCTAACCGGCATCCATTTGCCGCCCTTCACCACGCACAGGAACGACTGGCTCGACCCTTGGTGCTTCTTCGGGCCGAACGTCATGGTGGGGGATCCGAAGATGTCGTGCCAATCGTGGATCGACTCCATGCCCGCGACGAACGTGTCCGCGTTCAGGTCTTTGCCGGCGTTCTTCAGTGCCAGGATCATCAACTGCGCGCCTGTATAGCCGAGCTGGGCGGCGAAGTTGGGTTCCTTGCCGAACAGCTTCTTGTATTTCTCGGCAAAGGCGGCGACCTCGGGCCGTGTGTCGTGCGCGGCGACGAAGATGACGGGAGTCATGGAGTAGAAGCCCTCGGTCGCGCCGCCGGGCACTTCCGCCACGGCTTCGTCGTAGCTCGCGGCCTGTCCGATCAGATCGATGTTCCAGCCGATTTTCCGGATGGCGGACACGATCTGGATGGTGTCACGGGTAATGGTGCCCAGCACGATCAGGTCGCACCCGGCGTCGCGCAGGCGGGCGACCGGGGCGCTGAAGTCGGTGTCGGTGGGCTTGTGCAGCGTTTCGGCGACGATCGACAGGTTCATGGCTTTGAGCTGATCACGGGCGCCGTCCATCACGTCGCGGCCGAAATCGGTATCCTGCGACATGCCGCAGACCGCCTTCTTGCCGTGCTTCTCCACGAACAGTTTCACGCCGGCGCGCATTTGATCGTAGTACGACGCGGCCAACCCGAATTTCAGGTGATGGAACGGTTCGTACATCGAACGGGCCGAGGTCAGCGGGAAGATGTTGGGCACGCCCTTGGCGAGCTGATCCGGCATCGTCGCGTTGTTCATCGGGGTGCCGCCGTTGGCGACCATCACGAAAACGCCGTCTTTATTGATCAGCTTGTTGGCGGCCTGCACCGAGCGGGGGATCTGGTACTGATTGTCCTCGACGATGTATTTGATCTTGCGGCCGTTGATGCCGCCGGCGGCGTTGGCCTCGTCAAACGCCATGCGCCAGGTGTTGGAGTTGTTGACGCCCCACATCGCTGTCACGCCGGACAGATCGGTGTAGGTGCCGATGACGATTTCCTTGTCGGTAACGCCCCGCACGGCATCTGCCGCCAGAGTTGGTGTAGTGAGTAGCCCGGCCAGCGCGACCGCGATGAGACCCTTGCGCATGGAACTCTCCCTGTGTGGTTTCGTTACGTTTTTACCGGCTGAATCGAAACACCCAACGCCGCGGCCCAGTCGGTGACCTCGGTGGGTGGTTTGTTGCCGGCGACGTAGGCGACGCGCAGGCGGTCCATGCCCAGTTCACGCCGCACGGCACGCAAGACCAGGGCATTGGCGATCGGGTTGCCGCTGCCGGCGCGGATGGCCCAGTTATATAGCATACGCTGCAACCGGGTGGCGGCCGCCGCGCCGGCGGCGATGCGGGCGTGCAGCCGGGTCCAGGCTTCGGTATCCGCGCCAAACAGCGTGGGCTTCAGTTCCTGAAGGTTTTCCCGAGCGGTTTCGGGGCTTTCGAGGTAGTTGCTGACCACGCCGGCATCCAGCGCGAGATAAAGGCCGTGGATGCGCTCCAGCGGGTCTGACATCGGCAACACCGCCAGCCGCTCATCGCCGGAGCACGCCCCGAGTTGCTTGTTGGCGTCGGTGACCATGGCAAGGACTTCGGCGTGCGTGAGGGTCCGGTCATCCAGCCGCACGGCGGGGTGATCCGGGCGGATGGCAACCGGGTCCCCGGCAACGCCGCAATCGACGAAACTGTCAAAACTTTCGCAGCCTGCGTCGGAGAATTCGCGCAACCCCTTCATGTCCAGGATGACGATCCGGGTGAGCGCCGGGCAGCTTTCGCGGACGGTCAGGGCTTTGTCGAGTTGTTCCTCATTCTCGACGAACAGCACGCGGCAGCCGGAGTCGCGCAGGATGGCGCGGACCTGTTCGGCTTCTTCCTCCGGGTGCAGCGCCAGGCTGACGCCGCCGGCTGAGAGTATGCCGAGGTCGACGTAGACCGCATCGGGCGTGGTTTCCGACAGCAGTCCCGCGACATCGCCCTGGCGGAATTCAACCGCCTGTAAGGCAGCAGCGACGGCGCGGCGCCGCGAATCGAGGTCCGCCCAGGTGACGGTCTTCCACAGGCCGCGGTCTTTCTTGCGCAGAACGACGGCCGTGCCGTTGGCGGCGGCGCGTTGCGCCAGCAGATCGGGGAGGGTCAATTCCATTCGCGCTTCCTCTTCCAGCGCCGTTGGCCGCGGACGCCCGCTTCCTTCTGGCCGAGGTAGAATTCCTTGATGTCCTCGCGGTGCATCAGCGTGGCGCATTGGTCTTCGATGACGATGCGCCCGACTTCCAGCACGTAGCCGTAATCGGCAGTCTTTAGCGCGATATGGGCGTTCTGCTCGACCAGCAGGATGGCGACACCCTGCTCCTGGTTGATGCGGCGGATGATGCCGAAAATCTGCTGCACCAGCAGAGGGGACAATCCCAACGACGGTTCGTCGAGGAGCAAAAGTTTCGGCTTGCCCATCAGCGCTCGGCTGATCGCCAGCATCTGCTGCTCGCCGCCGGACAGCAGGCCGGCGCGCTGGTGCTGGCGTTCCTGCAAGCGGGGGAAATACGTGTAGCAAAGTTCCAGATCGGCGGTGACGCCGGCCGGGTCGCGGCGTGTGTAGGCGCCCATCATCAGGTTTTCTCGGACCGTCAGGAAGGGGAAGGTTTCCCGCCCCTCCGGCACGTGGCAGATGCCCATCCGCATCACCTGGTCGGGCGCCATGTTGGCGATGTCGCGGCCCTCGAAAAATATCTGGCCGCGTTCGGGGTTCAGCACGCCCGAGACGGTGCGCAGCACGGTGGTTTTGCCCGCCCCGTTCGCCCCGAGAACGGTGACCATCTGGCGGGGGGCGACCTCGATCGATACGCCGCGAATAGCCTGGATCGGCCCGTAGAATGTTTCGATCGCGTTGACGCGCAGCAGAGGTTCGGTCACGCCGCGTCCTCCAGATCGCCGCCGAGGTAGGCTTTCACTACTTCGGGATGGGTTTGCACCTCGCGGGGCGTGCCCATCGCCAGCACCTTGCCGTAGTTCAGCGCCATCACGCGGTCGGACACCTGGTTCACCAGCGCCATATCGTGCTCGACCATGATGACGGTGATGCCGAGGTCCTTCTTGATGTCCTCAATCCAAAAACCCATGCCTTCGGTTTCTTCGACGTTCAGGCCGGACGACGGTTCGTCCAGCAGCAGCAGCTTGGGTTCGATGCACAAAGCGCGGCCCAGTTCCACCACCTTGCGTACGCCGTAGGGCAAATTGGCGATTAGCGAGTCGCGGTAGCGTTGCAGGCCGAGGAAGGCGATCACGTCCTCCGCCTTTTCCCGGTGCTGGATTTCGGCACGCCTTGTGGAGGGCAGGAACGCCAACTGGGAGAACAGCCCAACCCGCGAATGACAGTGCCGCCCGATCAGCAGGTTCTGCAGCAGCGTGGCGTTGGGAAACAACTCGATATTCTGGAAGGTGCGGGCGATGCCGAGACCCGCAACGAGGTAGGGCGGGGTCTTGGTGATGTCTTGCCCATCGAAGATCAGCTTTCCGTCCGTTGAATTATAGATACGGCTGATCAGGTTGAAGATCGTGGTTTTGCCCGCGCCGTTGGGGCCGATAATGGAAAAAACCTCGCCCTTCTGGACATTGAAGCTCACGTCGTCGACGGCGCGAATGCCGCCGAACCGGACGGAAATGTTCTGTGCTTCAAACAGGCTCATCGCAGCCGCTCCGACCGAGCATAGGATTTCTGCCGACGGGAACTGGTCTGGCGCTTGAAGGGGAAAGCGGTAAACCAGTGCTTCAGCTTCAGCCAGAGGCCGTTGATGCCGCCGGGCTGGAACAGAATGACCAGCACCAGCACCAAGCCGAACAGCGACGGCTCCAGCCCCGGCAGGCGGCCGATGCCGAAGGGCAGATCGTCGCGCACGATGGCGATGAACTGCGGCAGCAGGCGCACGAACAAGGCCCCGAAAATGGCCCCCTGGACGGAGCCGAGCCCCCCCACGAAGACGATCGTCACGAATTGCACCGACAGCAGCACGTCGAACGCGTCGGGCGCGAGGAAACGGACGTAATGCGCGAATAGCGCACCGGCCAGACCCGTCATGCCGGCGCTGATGGCGAAGGCCATGGCTTTGTAACGCGCGAGATGGATGCCCATGCTCTGCGCCGAGACCTCACTGTCCCGGATCGCCACCATCGCTCGGCCCATCGGGCTGCGCAGGATGTTGGCGGTGACCCACAGCACGAAGATCAGCACCACCAGGGACACGTAGTAGATGCCGGTGGCGCCATCGACCTCGATCCCGAAGATGGTGGGCGTGGGCACGGCGAAGCCGTCGAACCCGCCGGTGACAGATGTCCATTTCTGGAAGACCGTGCCGACGATGCTACCGAACGCCAGCGTGGCGATGGCAAGATACAGGCCGCTCATGCGCAAGGTCGGCAGGCCGATGGCGGCGCCGCACATCGCGGTGAACAGCCCGGCGACCGGGAGGGTGATCAGGAAGGGCACGCCACGTGCCAAAAGCACCGAGTTCACATAGGCGCCGATGCCCAGGAAGGCCGCGTGGCCGAGGCTGATCAGGCCGGTGTAGCCCACCAATAGCATCAGTCCGACGCCGGCGATGGCGAAGATGAAGACGCCGCCCAACTCCCCCACGTAGAACTCCCCCATCACCAGGGGAATCACCAACATGGCGACCAGCAGCAGGCTGTACCAGAAGAAATCCCCTCCGTGGCGTGCCAGCGCGGTGTCCTGCTTGTAAGCGGTGCGGAACAAATAGCGCATCGGCTACACTCGCTTCCCGGAAATCTCGGCGAACAGCCCCTGCGGGCGCAGGATCAGCATCGCGAGCAGCACCACGTTGGACGTGACCTCCTGGAACCCGGCGGGGAGGTAGTAGCCCGCCAGCTGCTCCACGATTCCGACGATGACGCCGCCGACCAGGGACCCGGGAATGCTGCCGAAGCCCCCGATCACCGCCGCCGCGAAGGCCTTGATACCGAGGAAGCCCATGTTCACGTCGATCATGGAGACCGGCGACAGCAAAATCCCCGCCACTGCCGCCACCCCGGCGCTGATCGCCCAAATCAGGGAGAACACGGTGCGGACCGGAATTCCCATGTAATAGGCGGCCAGCTGGTTCTGCGACGATGCCTGCATCGCAACGCCGAGCCGCGTTTTGCTGAAAAACAAATACAGCACGCCGCATAGCAGGACGGTGCCGACGATGATGGACAGATTGTCCTGCCCCAGCACCAGCATCCCGACCTTCGCCGTCTTGTTGGTAAAGGGGGTGCTGAAACCCACCGAATCGTAGCCCCACGCGATACCCGCGCCCGCTCGGAAAATGAACCCTAAGCCGAGCGTGAGCATGACCACGGCGAATTGCGGTTGGCCTATGACTCGCCGGAGGACGAGGGCATCCAGCGCGAACCCGAAGGCGGCGGTGATGGCGATGGCAAGCAAGGCGCCGACCCAGTAATTCAACCCGAAATTCGCGATCAGTGTGTAGGCGACGAAGCCGCCCAGCATCATGATGTCGCCCTGGGCGAAATTCACCATCTCGGTGGCTTTGTAGATCAGCACGAAACCGAGCGCGATGAGGCCGTAGATGCAGCCAGCGGCGGCACCGTTCACGACAAGCTGCAACAGGCGCGCAGCGTCTTCCACTGTGGGCGGTCTCCCTGATTAGGGGACCGTCCGGGCCCCATTGTTCATTGGGACGGACAATAGGGTGGGGTTTGTGGGGGCGTCAACGGGTGTTGGCGTAGCCGTCCCAGTTAGCGCGGAACCACCGTCGGATTGGCAAGCCGCAACGGCGCTCCGGCCGCGTAGGCTGCGATCTGCTCGAAGGTTTCCGAGTAGTATAGCTCGAAATTATCCCATTCGGCCCAACCCAGGTGCGGGGTGCAGACGACGTTGGGCATCTTCAAATAGGGGTGGTCCCCGCCGATGATCGGCTCCTGGTCGTAAACGTCCACCGCCGCGTAGCCCGGCCGGCCGGCTTGTAGGGCTGCCAGCAGCGCGCCGGGCGCTATCAATTCGGCGCGGGAAGTGTTCACAATTAGAGACGTCGGCTTCATGCAAGCGAGGTCCTTGGGTCCGACGATGCCGCGCGTGTCGGGGCGGAGGCGGACGTGCAGCGACAGCACGTCGGATTGCTCGAAGAACGCGGCCTTGCTCGCGGCAACCGAGTACCCCCGTTCGGCGGCGCGTTTGGCGGACGCCTCCTGGCCCCAGACCAGTATCTTCATACCCAGCCCAGCGCCGGCCTCGGCGACCAGGGAGCCGATGTTGCCCAGGCCGAAAATGCCCAGTGTGCTACCGCGCAGCCGGTGCGACAGCGTCATCGGCCACTCGCCCCGGCGCATGCGTTGGGCTTCCAGCACGATGTTGCGGCGCGCGGCCACCATCAACGCGACGGTGAGTTCGGCGGGGGCGACGGGGGAGTTGCTTTTGCCGGTCGAAACCATCACCCCGTACTCGGTCGCGGCGGCGTAATCGATAGTAGCGGCGTTGCGGCCCACCAACGCGATCATTTTCAGGTTGGGCAGCCGAGCGATCAGGGCGCGGTTGAATTCCACCCTTTCACGGATGGCAACGATTACATCCGCCGGGTGCAAGCGTGCCACCAGCGTTTCGAAATCGGGGGCTGGCTCGCGGAAGATGGTGACCGAGTGGCCGGCCAGCAGCTTGTAGCAATCCAGGCGGGGGACGATGTCCTGGTATTCATCCGGGATGACGATGTTCATTTTATTCATTCCAACTGCGACAATTTCATTTCCGACGATGCTACCCCGTCCTGCCGGCGAAAACCGGTATCCACCTTTTGGTTCACTCTCAAGGACCGCAAGACGTGGATGGCGGCGTCACGCCTCGTCATGACGTTGAAGGGGCGTGCGCTCGGTTAAACAACCGGTCGGCGGTATCAATACGGTACCGATCCCTTGACCACAGTCCGGTGCAGCACGCGGCGATGCACGCCCATCGCCTCATGCGGCAACGCGCGGTGGACCGAACACCGGTTATCCCACAGCACCAGATCGCCCTGCCGCCAGCGATGGGTGTAAACGAATTCGGGCTGCTGCACGTGCTGGATCATCCGCCGCAACAACGCCTGCCCGTCCGCCACCGGCCAGCCCACGATGTGGGAGGCGTGGTTGCCGAGGTACAGTGCCTTCGCGCCGGTATCGGGATGAATCCGCACCAGCGGGTGATCGACCGGCGGTCGTTCCGCGATCTGCTCGGGGGTCGCGGGCCGGCCGCCGCACTGGATGCGGCTGGCCTCCCAGCTATGGTTGGCACGCAGGCCTTCGAGCTCGCCTCTGGCTTCTGCCGGCAGCGCGGCATAGGCTTTGGCGGTGTTGGCGAACTGGGTCTCGCCGCCCTTTGGGGGCAGTTCCACCGCGTGCAGCATGGTCATCAGCGAGGGCACGGCGTGGTAGGATTTATCGCTGTGCCAATAGTAGTTGCCGCGCTCGCGCAGGATTTCCGAAGGATTACCGTCGGAGTCCAAATTGGAAACCGTGTGCACAGGCGTGTAGTTCTTCGCATCGATCAGGCGGTTCACGTGGGCGCCCTCGATCTCCCCGAAGTTCAGGGTGAAGGCGTATTGCTGGTCCTTGGTCAGGGCCTGATCGCGGAACACCAACACGGGATGCGACCGAAACGTTCGCAGCAGCCGGTCGCGCTGCGCCTCGGTCAGCGGTTGCGACAGATCGAGGTCGGCGATCTCGATCCCCCCAAAATCCTCAAGCCGAGCGGTTTCGTCCGGGCGGGGACCGGAGGGGGGAACGCCGTGGGCTGGGTGGAGTGCCTCGATTGTCGCGCTCATGCGTGTTCTCCTGCGAGCGGCCATTGTGTCATCGGGTCCGGGGCTGTCAAATGGCGGGCAATGACGGACGCGCCCGAACAACCCTCCGAAATCCGGATGCCGCCCGGCGTGCAAGGCTGGCAGCGCACCTTGTGGGCGATGGTCGGCATCCAGTTTATCATGACGGGGGCCATGAGCTTCCTATCCCCGATCATTCCGCTGATGCTGCCGGAGTTGGGGGTTCACTCGGTCGAGGGCATCGACATTTGGTCGGGCCTGATCACCGGATCGACGTCGTTCGTCGCGGCATTTGCCTCGCCACTGTGGGGCAGAATCGCCGACAAGCACGGGCGCAAGCTGTCGCTGCTGCGTTCCAGCTTCTTCATCGCTTTGTTCACCGGGTTGATGGGGTTGGCGACCAACGTCTGGTGGTTCTTCGGCGCGCGCGCGGCGATGGGGCTGTTCGCGGGGTTCTCGACGTCCGCCATCGCGCTGGTAGCGAGCCAGGTGCCGGAGCGTCGCATCGGCTACGCGCTGGGCTGGCTGAGCACCGGGCAGATGGTCGGCTCCCTGGTTGGGCCGGTGTTGGGCGGCGCGCTGGCGGACGTCACCGGGAGCTACCGAGCCCCGTTCTTCTGGACATCCGCGGCGACGTTTGCGACGCTGGCGATGGTGGTGTTTTTTGTCCACGAGGATTTCAAGCCGCCGTCCGCATCGGCAAAATCCCGGTCGATGCGTGGCACCTTCGCCCTGGTGACCGGATCTGGCGCTCTGATGTCGCTGTTCTTCGTGCTGCTGATGGCGCAATTCGGGGTGCGCACCGTGCAGCCGGTGGTGACGGTGTTCGTGCAGGAGCTGATCGGCTCGCCTCCGCAAATCGCGACCTTGGCGGGGGTGGCGTTCTCCATCACCGGGTTGGCGAATTTGATGTCTTCTCCATTTCTGGGCAGCCGGAGCGACATCATCGGGTATCGGAGGGTGCTACTGATCTGCCTTCTGGGTTCGACGTTGACCAGCCTGCCGCAGATATTCGTGGAGAATTACTGGGCGTTCGTGGCGGAGCGGTTCGCGGTCGGGCTGTTCATCGGGGGGATTCTGCCGACCGCCAACGCGCTGATCGGGCGGAGCGTATCGCGGGAGAACCGGGGCACGGTCTACGGCCTGACGGCGTCAGCGACGTTTCTGGGAAACTCGCTCGGGCCGCTGACAGGGGGCGTGCTGGCGGCGGGGCTGGGGATCCGGTGGGTGTTCGCGGTGACGACGGTGCTGATGGCGGCGAATTTGGTGTGGGTTTGGTTTACCGTGCCGGAGTATAAGGAGCACGGTTGATATCGGCACACGATATCAGTTGTACCAGGGCCATGCGCACCCTGGTAAACATCGCCGCCGACCGGATCGAAGCCCTCGCGGCGTTGTGCGAGCGGGTCAAACGGCCGCGCGCGGCGATCGCCGAGTACCTCGCCAAACGTCAGACCGCATGCATGCCGCGCTTCTTGAGGTCCGCGCCGAAGATCCGTAACGATATTACTACGTAACTTGACCTAAAAACGCCTTGTCGATCCGATCGACCGAGAGGCGGTTGAGGAAAGTCCCAATCACATCCGGTGCGGCGTATTTTGGCGGAGGCCGAGCCGCTTTATGGGCGACGATGGGGATGCTGCACATGGTCGCCCCCTCCCCCAGGGCAATCGCATATGAGCGCCGAGCCCACCCGCTCTTTCGTGAACCCTCGGAGCAAGTCCGGGGTAGGGCGGAAAAGCGAAGCGCATTCCGCCACCTCCCACCAATGCCCGGCATGGTCCGCCGGTGCCCTCGTCCTG
>CAIYDT010000022.1 GCA_903924985.1 uncultured Acetobacteraceae bacterium | reverse complement strand
TGGTGTCCAACACCGCGATCATGCCGCCGAATGCGAACAGCGACACCGCGAACCAGCGCGCCTGGCCGATGAAATGCCAGTAGAATCGCAGTAGCCCCGCGGTTGGCGGCGGGACCGGCGTGCCGGCGGTCGGTTGCAGCAGGGCTTCAAAGCGGCGGAGCATATTCCAAGTGTATCAGCAGGCCGATCCGGTGGCGAATGCGGGCTCGGTCATGCTAATGTCCGCAACGGAAAACCTGAGGGAGACCCCGATGCGCCGACACCTTTGGCTGGCAGTGACCGCGCTGCCTTTGCTCCTCCCCGCCGCCGCCCGAGCGGATGAGGTTACCGATGCGATGAAGGAGGCGATGAGGGCGTACGAGGCCGGCAAATTCACCGCCGCGCGCTCCGCCATGAGCGAGGCGATGCAACTTCTGTCGCAACGCACGGCCGCTAGTCTCGGTGCGGCCTTACCGGCCGCGTTGCCCGGGTGGAAGGCGGCGGATGCGGAGTCGAACACCGCCGCGCTGGGATTTTTGGGTGGTGGCAGCATCGCGTCCCGCCGCTACTCCAATGGCCAGGGCCAGCATGTGGAGATTAAGGTCACCGCCGATTCGCCGATCATCAGCCAGTTGGGAATGATCATGACCAACCCGATCATGGCTGGCGCGATGGGAAAGCTGATCCGTGTCGGCGATCAGCGAGCGATCCAGACCAGCGATAACGAAATCGAGATGCTGGTCGATAACCGCATTCTGGTGACGGTCAACGGCGACGCACCGGACGATGCCAAGCTGGCTTACGCGAAGGCCATCGACCTCGCAAAGCTGAGCGGCGGGCAGTAAACCTTTATTCCGCCGCCATCCGCGGCGGGTCCACCATCGCCGTCGCGCGGGCCAGATCGACCGAGAGCAGGCGGGACACGCCGCGTTCCTGCATCGTTACACCATAAAGCCGGTTCATGCGCGCCATGGTCATGGGGTGGTGGGTCACGACCAGGAAGCGTGTACCGGTTTCCTTCACCATGTCTTCCAGCAACAGGCAGAACCGTTCGACGTTGGCGTCGTCGAAGGGCGCGTCGACCTCATCGAGCACGCAGACCGGGGCGGGGTTGCAACGGAATACGGCGAAAATCAGGGACAACGCGGTAAGCGCCTGTTCGCCGCCCGACAGCAGCGACAACGACGTCAGTTTTTTGCCTGGTGGCTGGGCATAGATTTCCAGGCCGGCTTCCAGCGGATCGTCCGACCCGACCAGCGCCAAATGCGCCCGCCCACCGCCAAACATACGGGTGAATAATTGCTGAAAGTTTCGGTCGACCTCCTGGAAGACGGCATTCAGCTTCTCGCGGCCCTCCCGGTTCAGATGCCCGATGGAGCCGCGCAGCTTGGCGATTGCGGTCTGGATTTCGGCGCGTTCGCTTTCCAGGATTTCGGCCTGCTTCTCGATGGCCTCGGCTTCAACCTCGGCCAGCAGGTTTACCGGTCCCACCTCGTCGCGTTCCTTTTGCAGGCGCTCCAGCCGCTTACGGACGCGGTCTTCGGATTCGGCGCTCAGGTCGGTGGGCGGATCGGGCAGGGCCGCGTTGACGCCCAGCCGTTCGAGGATCCGTTCGGCGACGGTGCCCCAGGCATGGTCGGCTTGTTCGACGGCGCCCTCGGCCCGCACAGCGTCTTCGCGGCGCCCGGACAGGGTGGCTTCGGCGGTGCGGGCGGCGCGGTCGGCCTCCGAGGCCACGGCCAGGGCGGCGTTCAGCGCGGCGGAGGTGCGGCGGTGGCTGGCTTCGGCTTCTTGCAGGGCTTCCAGCGCCTCGGCCCGTTGTGCGGCTATGCGCGCGGGGGCCGCTTCCAGCGTCGCGTGTTCGGTTTCGGCCTCGGTGCGGCGGGCTGCGAGGTCGGTCACCCGTCCGGCCGCATCGCGCGCCCGTTCGGTCCAGCCATCGCGTTCCGCGGCGATGGCGCGCCGGCGTTGGGTGCGGGCGGCGTGTTCGCGGATCAGGGCGTCGCGAGCGCCGCGGGCCGCCGATTCCGTGGTTCGGGCGACGGACAGGGCAGCTCGGGATTGGTCCACGGCGGCCCGCAGCGCGGCAATGTCGGGCAGGGCAGAGTGGGCTTCCCGCGCCTGAGCCAAAGCGGCAGCGGCTTCGTCGTGTTCGGCCGTCATGCGGGCAATCTGCTCGTCCGCGACGGTCAGGCGGGAGGCAGCGGTGGCGGCTTGGTTGCGCAGCGTGACCAGCGAGGCTTTGGCCCGTTCCAGCCGCTGCTCCACGTCGCGTCGGGTCTGCCGGGCCTGCTGTTCGGCGATGTCGGCGGTTCGGGCGCTGGCCTCGGCTGTCGCTCGTGCCTCCCGAGCTACGGCGGATTTTTGTTCGGCCGCCGCGAGCTGCGCCCGCAGATCTGTCAGCCGGTTGCGTTGGCGCAGGCGCACGGCGGCGGCGGTGGGGGTGCCGGCGCGGATGGTGTAGCCGTCCCAGCGCCAGATCGCCCCGGCGCGGGAGACCAGAACCTGTCCGGGGGCCAAAGAGGATTGTTGGGATTCCCCAGTTTGGTCGTCATCCACCAGTCCGATTTGCGAAAGCGACCGGCTGAGCACCGGCGGTGCCTGGACGAGCCCAGCCAAGGTCGTCGCGCCGTCCGGCAACGCCGGCACGGGATCGAAGGGCGGCAGCTCCCGCCAGTGCCGCGCGGCGCCTGGGTTCAGTGCGGAGGTCAGTTCTTCCCCCAGGACCGCGCCCAGCGCCGCTTCCAGGCCGGCGGGAACCGTCAGGGAGTCTACCATCGGCGGCCAGCGCTCACCGTCTTTGACCGCCAGGACTTCCGCCAAAGCCTGGGACTCGGCGGCGAGACGAGAACGAGCGGACTCGGCGGCGGACAAGGCTTCCCGCGTGGTCAGCAGGGCCGCACCGGTTGCCAGCCGCGCCTGTTCCGCCTGTTCCAGTGCCGCGCGGGCCGAGGCGATGGCGGCCTCGGCTCCCGTCGCTTCGGCCTCGCCGCGCGCCAGCAACGCCGGATCGATCTGCTGGGCACGGAGGCGGGCGTATTCCTCGCGGAGCCGGGTGAGTTGTTCGTTTACCCGACGGGCGCGTTGGTCCGCCTGTTGCAGCATTTGCTGCGCCGCCTGGGCGGTGGCATTGGCCGCCGCGGCTGCCTCAATGGCACGATTGGCAGCCGTTTCCGCGGTTCGTACGGCTTCCACTGCTGCCAGAGCCTGGGTTTCGGCCGCTTCCAGGCGTTCGGTGTGGCCGGCGTCAGCCTCCGCCAGCGCGGTATCTTCGGTCGCCAGCCGCTGTTCGGCCGAACCGGCATCCCGCTGGAACTGTTCGGCGTGGGTGAGGTCCTGCCGCAACTGGCCCAGCCGGCGGGCCGAGTCGCCCAAAGCGGCGCGGGCACGCTGTTCCTCGGCCGCGATTTGCTCCTGCGCGACGCGGTGGCGTTCCAGGCTGGTGCGGGCGTCGCCCTCGGCCTCCCGCAGCGGCGGCAAGGCTTCGGTTGCTTCGGTCGCCCGCTGCGACGCGTCGGTCGCGGCCTGGGTTGCCAGCACGGCGGCGGCGCGGGCGGTTTCCAATGCCGCACGCACGATAACGCGGGCCGCTTCGGTGCGCGCCCGTTGGATGGACAGAAGCTCGGAGTCGGCCTGACGGATAAGGTCAGAAATATTGCGGAAGCGATTGGCCTGGCGGGCTTGCCGCTTCAACGTGGAAAGCTGTTGGTCCAATTGCGCGCGGGTGTCCTCGGCGCGCGCCAGATTGGCCTCGGCCGCCCGGAGTTTGATTTCGGCCTCGCGGCGGCGGGCGTGCAGGCCCGTGATGCCCGCGGCTTCCTCCAGCACCATCCGTCGGTCTTCGGGCCGCGCGCTGACCAAAGTGCCGACACGGCCCTGGCTGACCATGGCCGACGCCCGCGCGCCCGACGCCAGATCGGCGAACAGTGTTTGCACGTCGCGGGCCCGAGCATCCTTGCCGTTGACGCGGTAGGACGACCCGCCGCCGCGCTCCAACCGCCGGCTGATCGCCAGTTCCGGCTGATCGCCGAAGGGGGGAGGGGCGGTGCCGAGGGTTTCCTCCAGGAACAGCGTCACTTCGGCCGAGTCGCGGGATTTGCGCCCCGTCGTGCCGGCGAA
This sequence comes from uncultured Acetobacteraceae bacterium, assembly GCA_903924985.1. GTDB lineage: Bacteria > Pseudomonadota > Alphaproteobacteria > Acetobacterales > Acetobacteraceae > Rhodopila. The sequence goes on along the minus strand of CAIYDT010000022.1, from coordinate 2,706 downwards.
GATGACGTCGTCCATCTCGGTGCCGCGCAGGTTGCGGGCGCTGCTTTCGCCCATCGCCCAGCGCAGGGCCTCCACGACATTGGACTTGCCGCAGCCGTTCGGGCCCACGATTCCGGTCAGTCCGGCCAGGATTTCGACGTTCGTCGGCTCCGCGAAGCTTTTGAACCCGGCAATGCTGAGGCGGCGAAAACTGACCGGCAATGCGAACTCCCTCAGGCGTCCGGGATGAGCTTACGGAAGGTGTCGAAGCCCATCTCGCCGGCGTGCACCTGCCCGTTGACGATGAACGTGGGGGTCGAGTCGACCTTCCAGCGGTCCTGGTCGGCCTGCTGTTCCGTCGCGATCCAGGTCTTCAGGTTGTTGTCGGCGATGGCCTTGTCGAAGGTCATGCGGCTCATGCCGGCTAACGCCGCCATTTTCCACAGTTCGTCGTTCGGGTTGGCGCCACGAGCGAAGGCCCAGCGGTCCTGGGTCGCCAGCAGGGCGTCGATGAAGGGGGCGTAGCGATCCACCGGCAAATAGCGCGCAACCATGGACGCGGTCATGGCAACCCCGTCCAGCGGAAAATCGTGGAAGACATAACGGATCTTGCCGGTGTCGATCAGTTCCGACTTCACCCGCGGCATCGTCTCCCGCGCGAAGGCGGCGCAGTGGGTGCAGGTCAAGGAGAAGCACTCGATGACCGTGGTCTTTGCGTCAGGCTTGCCGATGGCACGTTCGGCGCGCGTCAGGTCCTCCGCGCGTGCCAGTCCGGGACGGACAAGAGCGCCAGCGGCCACCAGGGATAGTAGGGTACGGCGTGAAGCGAGCATTGGAACCTCTAGATGTAGTGTTTTAGCGTTTCGGCGAACCTGTTGTCGAGCCATCTTTACCAGCCAGCACCGCTCGGCCCAATGCGGCGAGGGCGGCGCGAAGGTCGCCGTTCGGCAAATCGGCGACCGCGGCCTCCGCCGCTGCTGCGACCGCCGGAGCGATAGCGGCCGGCTTTTGGATAATGGGGAAATCCAGCGACACCTGAATGAATTTGAGCTGCGTGACAACCGACGAACCCAGATGGGCATTGATTCGGTTCATCAATTCAGCAGCCAGATATTGCAACTCCATCGCGACGGGGCCAGCGCAGCCGATCGTCAATGTGCCACGGATCAGGCGTTTGGGGGCGGTGGAGCGTGCCAGGTCCGGCCCCACGATTGCTGCCCAATCCGCCATCACCTGCGCGGCGGCGGGGGAGTGTTTGCGGAATGCCTCCCGCGTGACAGAGGGCATCATGGTGCCGACCGCGCGCGGTCCGTCGCCCGAAGGGCGCGGGCGATAGACGTGCCGGGCGTCGTCTTCCATACCTCGCCGCGTGTCTCTTTCCGCCATTCCGCCCGCCGAGTCGCTGCTGCGTTGGTACGACCGCCACCGCCGTCAAATGCCCTGGCGTGCCAAGCCGGGTCTGACGACGGACCCGTACCGCGTCTGGCTCAGCGAGATCATGCTACAGCAGACCACGGTCACGGCGGTCATACCTTACTATGAGCGTTTCGTAAGCCGCTTTCCCACGGTGGAGGCGCTGGCGGAGGCGCCTTTGGACTCGGTTTTGTCGTCCTGGGCGGGGCTTGGCTACTACGCACGTGCCCGCAATCTGCACGCCTGCGCCCAGGCGGTCGCGGCGATGGGCGGTTTTCCGCGGGATTTGGCCGGGTTGCAGGCACTGCCGGGGATCGGGGTCTACACCGCCTCGGCCATCGGGGCGATTGCGTTCGGGCTGCCTACCGTCCCCGTCGACGGCAACGTCGAACGCGTCACCGCTCGTCTTTTCGCGATCGAGACACCGCTGCCGGCCGCGAAACCGGCCATGCGCGCGGCGGCGGAGGCGCTGGGCGCCGATCCGGACGCGCAAGCGAGGCCAAGCGACTTCGCGCAGGCGCTGTTCGATTTGGGGGCGACGCTTTGTACGCCAACGTCGCCGGGCTGCGGGGTTTGTCCTTGGTTGGATGCTTGCGTCGGCCGACGGCTGGCAATCGCGGCGGATTTGCCGCTCAAGGCACCGAAAAAGGTGCGGCCGGTACGCTATGGCGTGCATTTCTGGCTGACAGACCCCGCCGGCCATGTTTTGCTCCGCCGCCGCCCATCCTCCGGCCTGCTTGGCGGGATGACCGAGCTGCCGGGAACGCCGTGGCGGGAGGGCATTTGGACGGAAGCGCAGGCGATGAAATACGCCCCGATGACGGCGCATTGGCGGCCGGCGGGGCAGGTCCGGCATGGGTTCACCCATTTCGAGCTTATTCTCCAGCTGTTCGCCGCCGAGGTTCCGAAGCTGGAAGGTGAGGGGTTTCAACACCTTATTGCCGATCTCGGCCAGTCAGCGCTACCATCGGTGATGCGGAAATGCGTCAAAGCGGCACAAGGGCTGGTTGCGGAAAAATAAATGGTGCACCGCACAATATCGCTTGCACACCTATGATCGGCGGCTTATATAGATCTCCAGCGGCGCCGCTTCGGCGCGCTGCTTTCTTGGACGTTTCCTCCCTAAACTTGGCGGTGCCCCTCGGGGCGCCGCCACTTTTTTTGCCTAAACGGCTTGCAGCGCGCGGAAAATAAATGGTGCACCGCACAATATCGCTTGCACACGTATGATTTGCGGCTTATATAGGTTTCCAGCGGCGCTGCTTCGGCGCGCTGCTTTCTTGGACGTTTCCTCCCTAAACTTGGCGGTGCCCC
>CAIYDT010000021.1 GCA_903924985.1 uncultured Acetobacteraceae bacterium | reverse complement strand
CCCACGCCGCAACCCGTCGTTCGACTGAGGAAACGCACGCGGCGATGGACTGAGTGCTGTCATTGAAGGATGTTGGCTTTCGGGTCGTTAAAGACTCCGACTGACCCCACGTCCCCTCACAAATACTCGTCCGCCAGCGCCAGTTCACGGATTTTCTCAACCGTCCCGCTCCGTCGCACCACCCCGCCGCGCATCGCAGCCGCACGTCGCCATTCGGCATATCAGCGAGATCTCATCACGATACGGTAAACATGCGCCCGTGGCCGAGCAATGCCCGGCCACGGGCGCCGACGTTCAGGCGGCGATGCGCACCGGCAAGGAACGGATTGCATGGAGGAAATTCGAGTACGCATAGACCGGTTTGTCCAGCACCTCGATCTTCAGGTCCTTCTTCAGCACCTCTTCCCACAGAATCTTGAGCTGCATCTCGGCCAGCCGGTTGCCCAGGCAGCGGTGGATTCCGAAACCAAACGACATGTGCTCGCGCGGACGACGGCGATCGATGATGAACTGATTGGCATTTTCGATCTGATCCTCATCGCGATTCCCAGAAATATACCACAGCACCACCTTGTCGCCGGCCTTGACCTGCTTGCCGCCGATCTCCGCATCCGTGACCGCCGTACGACGCATGTGGATTACCGGGGTTTGCCAGCGCACGATCTCCGGGATCATGCTTTCCACCAGCGCCGGGTTGGCGCGCAATTTGGCGAATTCGGCCGGGAATTGACTGAGCCCCACCAACCCGCCGGTCATGGAGTTGCGGGTGGTATCGTTGCCGCCAACCAGAAAAAGAATCAGAATCCCCATCCGCTCCCGGATGTTCATCTTCGACGTCGCTGCGCCGTGCGCCAGGATGGAGATCACGTCGAAGCTTTTGGGCTTCTTCGCCCGCTCCTCCCAGATTTCGTTCATGTGTTCGGCGAATTCCATCTGCTTGGCGAAGCGTTCTTCCTCGGTCTTCACCGGGGCATCGGGCGCCTTCAGGTCGCAGATGAAGGTGTCGGACCAGCGGATCAAACGCGCCTTGTCTTCGATGGGATAGTCGAACAGCGTCGCCAGCATCATCGACGTCAGTTCGATGGACACTTTCTCCACCCAGTTGAACGTCTCCCCCCGCGGCAGCCCGTCCAGCACAATGTTGGTGCGGGATCGGATCAGATCCTCCATCTTTGCCAGGGTGATGGGATTGACGGTGGAGCTGACCTCCCGCCGCTGGTTGTCGTGATCCGGCGGGTCCATGCGGATGAAGCTGGTGCGCTCCATCCCCTTGGGCGCGTCATTGATCATGATGCCGCCGACCTCATCGGAGGAGGAGAACACTTTGTGGTTCACCTCGACCTGCACGATGTCCTTGTACTTGGCGACGGACCAGTACGGGCCGTAGGGGCTGTCCGGGATGTAGTTGACCGGAGCTTCCTTCCGGTGCCGCTCGAAATACGGTTGCCAGACGTCGTCGAAGAAGAGTTGCGGATCGCTGAGGTCGAGCTTGTCGAGCGGTAGCGACCAGGCATGGTGGCGGGGATCGAAATTCACGGGCGCGTTCATCGTCGTCCTCCCAGGGCACTGTGTTATTGGCGGGGAGGCTAGACCATCGCGGGCTGCCGGGTCACGCGGAACTTGCTATGGTATCGCGCCCATAACCGAGGAAACATCATGCTACCGTCCAGCACCGCCCCCGCTTTCCACCACGTCGCCCTGCGCGCCACCGACTTCGACCGCACCGTGAAGTTCTACACCGAGGGCCTGGGCTTCAAGGTCCACTACGAGTTCGCCATCCCCGGACGCATCGACAGAGCAGCGTTTTTGGATGCGGGCGACGGGCGATATGTGGAAATTTTCGGGTCAGGCTCCACCGTGCAGGCCGAAGGCCGACGCCGCCTGCCGGACGAAGAACGCACCGAAGGCGCCCTGCTGCACTTCTGCCTCCGCGTCGCCGACACCGAAGCCGCTTATGCTCGGGCGCTGGCCGCCGGCGCCGAATCACGCCTCCCACCCCGCACCAGCACGTCGCGCCTGGATCCGCTGGTGGAAGCCCGCATCGCCTTCGTCACCGGGCCGGACGGTGAGGTGATTGAGTTTTTGCAGAGCGAGCAGTTGTAGACGATCGCGCGCGTGGTTGTTCAGACAGCGCTTCGGCTCCCGGCGATGGGAGCGGTTTGAGTGTCCGCCCAGTGTGGCAAGCTCCTCCTGTCATGCGTCGGCTCGCCCCGCCCCCGGCAGGGCGCCGTCAACCGATCTGGAAACTCTCGAAGATCGCCTTCATCCGCGCAGCCGCCTCGTCGGTGGCCTGCTCCACGCTCATGCCCTTTTGCGTGATGTTAGCCTCGGCCTGCATCCATACCTGCTCCGAAAGAACTTGGGCATAGGCCGGGTTGTATGTCATCCAATAGGGGATGGTTGGCCTGACCAGCCCGGTTTCCACGGCGACCGGGCGGTGCGGGTCCTTGGGATCCGTCCAGTACGGATCGTTCTTGATGATTGACATCATCACCGGCATGTAACGGGCGCGGGTTTCCTTGAGATACCTGTTCAGGCTATCCGGATGGATGAAGTCGCGCAGCAATTGCTTCGCCCCCTCGACGTTCTTCGCGCCCTTGGGGATGAGGCATGGTGACACCGCGAGCACGCTCGGCACCGGTTTTCCGTCGTTGCCGAGCGGAGTACCGTGAGTGATGATTTCTTTATAGTACTGGTCCTGCTTGTCGATCTGCGCCACCGCGATCGAGATGGTGGCGTTCGGCGTCATGACGACCTGCTTGGCGTAGAACGCGTTGTTGTTATCGACGTCGCCCCAGTTGATCGCCCCGGGCGGCACATAGCCTTTTTTGTACGGCGTGGTCAGCCGTTCCAGCGCCTTCATCGCCGCCTTGCGCACGCCTGGATCGTCGATGTTGAGCTTGCCGGTCGGCAGTACGATGCCGGCGCCTCCGTAAGAAACCAGGAAAGCGCTGAACAGATTGCCGCTATCCGCCTCCTTCGTTGCCATGGAATAGCCGAGGCCGAACACTCGCTTTCCCTTGCCGCGCAGCTTGTCCTGCACGGTCTGGAAGAAATCGTAATAGGCATCCTGTGTCTTTGGGATGTCGGCATCGGAGAACCCGGCTTCCTGCACCATCGGCCGCCAGACGTTGTTCAGCAGCGTCGAGCATTTAATCGGCACGGTGTAGATGGAATACTTCTTTAGCTTGCTGTTGTAATATCGGGATGCGTCGATCGCAGTCGGAACGAACTCCGATTTTTGGCTCTCGAGGACGTCCGACAGATCCTCCAATTGATTGTTCCAGGCCGCGCGCGGCACCAGGAACCGGTCGCCGGTGACGCTGTGCACCAGATCGGGCACGTCGCCCACCTGCATGCCGGCGATCAGCTTGGTGATCACGTCCGGGCCGTTGATGATCGAGAGATTGACCTTGGTGCCGGTGCGCTTTTCCCAGTCCGCCATCGTGTCGATGATGGCCTTGTTCTCCTGCTCGTAGAAGCCTTGGGTCCACCAGACCGTAACTTCTCCGGCGGCTTTCGCCCGTTTCGGCCGGGCCAGGACGGCCGTCCCGACCACGCCCAAACCGCCGAGCGTCTGGCGTCGCGTGATTCGTTTCATGGCATGCATTCCCTTATCCATGTCGTTGTCGATTGCCGAAGCCGCTCAGCCCTTCACCCCGCCCATGGTCAGCCCACCGGTCATTTTTCGGCGAAAGGCGTAGTAGATGATCAACGGCGGGAGGGCGTAGATGACCGAAGCGGCCATCAGGAGATTCCAGGGCGCCTCGTCGCCCGCGAGGAACTTGCCCAGGGCCACCGGAACCGTCACCACCGTGCCGCCGGACAGCAGCAGGAAGGCGTAGAGGTACTCGTTCCAGGACAGCAGCAGCGCGTAGGTGCCGATCGCCACCATCGCCGGCGCCATCATAGGCAGGTAGACGCGAAAGAAGATCTGCAACGGCGTGGCGCCGTCGATGCGCGCCGCCTCGTCCAGCTCCAACGGGATGGACGCGCCGTATTGCTGGAAGATGAAGATGGCATAGGGTGTCGCGAACGTGACCTCGACCGCGATCACGGCGATCGGACTGTTCGTGAGACCGTATTTCCCCATGATGCCGTAGAAGGGAATGGCCAGGAACGACATCGGAATCGTGTAGGTCAGCAAGGCCGCGTGAGTTAGCATCCAGGCATTGCGGATACGCATCCGACCGATCACGAAGCTCGTCAGCGTGCCGATGGTCAGCGTCAGCAACGCGACAGAAATGCCGATATAGAAACTGTTGCCCATCTGGCTCCAGAAGGTCTTCAACAACCAGTATGACTGGCGAAAAACGGTGTCGAACGCTGAGAGGCTCGGCGCCAGGGGCCAGATGGAGGTGCTGAGCACCTCTTCCTTCTCCTGCAGGGACACGCGGATTATGTTATAGATCGGCAAGAACGTCCAGATCAGCAGCACGGCCGAGAGCAACGCGACGCCGGCATTGGAGGCGTAGCGGGCGTGCCGCGCGGTGCGCGCGATGCTCATATCGTCACCTGATTGCGGCGCAGTTGGCGCATCAGCAGGATCACCAGCGGGATCAGCAGCGGCAGCGCCGTCAGCACGGTCGCCATGCCCATGCGCGGGTCGCCCAGTTCGAACGAGTTACGAATGCCGAGCGTGGCGAGCACATGGGTCGACAAGGCCGGCCCGCCGCCTGAGATAAAGCGCACGGCGTTGTAGTCGCCAAGCGCCCAGATGGTGGAGAGCAGGGTACACACCATATAAAGGCTCGCCATCAGCGGCATCGTCACATGGGCGAACTTCTGCGCCTGACTCGCCCCATCGACGTCCGCGGCCTCGTAGAGTTCGCGCGGAATGGCCATACGCCCGGCCAGCAAGATCAGGGTCCAGAATGGCAGCCATTTCCAGATATGGCCATAAATGACCGCACCGAGCGCGAAATTCGGGCTGTCAAGCCAGGGCGGGCCATCGACCTGGAACAACAGCCAGACGATGTTATTGATCAGGCCCCACTGCCCATTCAACATCCAGTTGATGCTCAGATAACTGGGCAGCGCCGGGATCGCCCAGGGCAGCATGAAGGCCAGCAGCAGTATTTTGGACCACCAGCCCTTGCGCATGAAGAAGCCCGACAGCAGGAGCGCAAGACCGAGCTTCAGATTCACGCCGAACAGCAGATAGAGCAGCGTGTTGGTCACCGTCCGGGGATAAATAGGGTCGGCGAACAAGGCGCGGTAGCTCGCCGGGTCGCTGCCCAACCACAGACCGTAGCCGATTGGGTAGACCACGAAGACCAGGAACACCGCTGCGTAGGGCGTGGCGAATGCCGCTGCCCAGTACCGGTCCGCCGCGAACAGTTGCCCCCCGCGCACGATGGCGGCGCGGGCCGGGCCTGTGGCGGGCGTGTCCATTGTCGCCGTGACCGACATTGCCGCGCTTCCTTCCCTGTCCCAATCCCAACCCGTGGTCCAGTCGCGGAACAGCTGCCGTTCCGCGGGCCATACGTGCGGCCGGGCGACTTGGTAAGGGAAAGTTATTTGAGGTTACCCCACCCATGCAATGATCCAGATCAACCCCGAAAGAGATTGCGGTGGAGCGTCCGAGCACCCTATTTTCTGCTTGGCGCGAAAATCCGATTTTGTTGTGTGTCAAAACGTGAGCGTTAGTCACCCTCCCATCCCACCCCAGATTTCGGGGGTGCGGAGGGCGCGCTGCATGTGGCCACGACGCCGCGGCGCTACCGCCCGGTGGCGGCGCTGACGCCGTCGCTGCTTCAGCTCTCCGCGTAGGGGTTCTTGGTCCCGCGCAGCTCGAGCCTGATCGGCGTGCCCGGCAGTTCGAAGCTCTCCCGCAGGCTGTTCACCAGGTACCGCTGGTAATCGTCGGGGATTTTCTCAGCGCGCGTGCCAAAGGTGATGAATGTCGGCGGCCGAGCCTTGGCCTGGGTGACATACCGCAGCTTCAACCGCCGGCCGCTGACCATCGGCGGGGGGTGGCGGGCCAAGGCGCGTTCGAACCAGCGGTTCAGCTCACCCGTGGGGATGCGGGTGTTCCACACCGCGTGCGCGGCACGCACCGCCGGCAGCAGGCGGTCGATGCCGGCACCGGTCAGCGCGGAGAGGGTCACCAGCTGGATGCCCTTCATCTGGGCAAGGCTTTCCTCCAGCCGTTCCGTCGCGGCTTTGCGGGCGGCGTTGCGATCCGGCACCGCGTCCCACTTGTTCAGCACGACGACGCAGGCGCGCCCTTCCCGCTCCACCAAACGGGCGATTTGCAGGTCCTGGTCGTTGACGCCCTCAACGGCGTCGAGGGTCAGGACCACGACCTCAGCCATTTTCAGCGCCTGGATGGCGGCGCTGACGGACATTTTTTCCAATTCCAGCTCGACGCGGGCGCGCTTGCGCAGGCCGGCGGTGTCCACCAGCTCGATCTGGTAGCCGTCGGAGTCGGTGATGATCACGGCGATGGAATCGCGGGTCAGGCCGGGTTCGGGCCCGACCAGTTGGCGTTCCTGTCCGAGCAACCGGTTCAGCAGCGTGGATTTACCGGCGTTGGGGCGCCCGACAATGGCGAGTTTCAGGGGGCGGTCGCGGGTTCCGGTCTCGCCTTCTTCCTCTTCCTCGGCTTCGGGAGGGAGGCGCGCGACAATCTCCGACATCAGGTCGGATATTCCTTCGCCGTGTTCGGCAGACACCGCGCACGGCTCGCCAAGGCCCAGCGACCAGCCATCCAGGACCGTCGCGCCGGCGCTGCGGCCCTCGGCCTTGTTGGCGACCAGCAACACCTGCCGCCCCTGCCGCCGCAGCCATTGCGCGAAATGCTCGTCCGCCGGGGTGATACCCGCGCGCGCATCGACCACGAACAGCACCAGATCGGCCAGATGCACCGCGGCGGAGGAACTATCGGTCATGCGCCGCGCGAGGGTTTCCGGCGCGGCTTCCTCCAGCCCGGCTGTATCGATGAGCTGCACCATGCGGCCGCGCATCTGCGCCTCCGCCTCCTTGCGGTCGCGGGTGACCCCCGGCGTATCGGCGACGAGCGCGACGCGCCTTCCGGCGAGGCGGTTAAACAGCGTGGACTTGCCCACGTTGGGCCGTCCCGCAATGACGACCACAGGTAACTTCATGAGATTTTCAACCGGTTCAGCGCAGCGCCATCAGCCGCGCATCGTCCGATACCACAAGAAGGGTGCCATCCGCGACAACTGGTGACACAGGGGAGGCAACACCTGACATCGGCTGCCGCCCGAGGATGGCGCCGGTATAGGGGCTGACGGACAGCGCCTCCTCGCTCGTGCCGGTGACGACCAGGCGGTCGCCGGCCAGAATCGGGCCGTACCAAGTGAACGGGTCCTTACGCTTTTCCTCATTACCCCAGCGCGGCAGGGGGGTGACCCAGGCAATCCGCCCGTCGCGGGCGTTCAGCGCGACCATCTCCTGCTCGACCGAGACCAGGAACACCCAGTCGCCGGCGACGCAGGGCGTGTCCTCGCCAGTAATTTGCCGCTCCCAAACCCGCCGCCCGGTTGGCAGATCGATGGCGACCGCCAAGCCCCCCATACCGATCGCATAGACCAGCCCGCCGGAAATCACGGGTGCGCCGCGGATCGCGGTGAAATCGGTCAAAGCGGAATGCAAACGCGACGAGCCCAACCCGTCCGACCAGACCGCATTGCCGGTATCGGCGCGCATGGCCGTGATTTGGCCCGACCCGAAGCCCGCTACCACCAGTCCGCTGGCATAGGCCGGCGCCGGCTGGCCCAGCATCGCCGTGCCGCCGCCCAGGCCACGGTGGGTCCATAAGGTGGTGCCATCGTCGGCCGACAACCCCAGCAACCGGTCGTCGATCATTGTCAGGAACAGGCGGCCCTCCGCCACTGTCGGTGAGGAGCGGGCTGGCGCGTCCAGGGTCTTGCGCCAGCGGACCGCCCCCTTGGCGGCGTCCAGCGCGACCAAATCTCCGATCCCGTTCACCGCGTAGACGGTGCCTTTATCGACCGCCAAGCCGCCGCCGATGTTCCGGCTGTCGGCGTCTTCATTCTTGGTATCGAAACGCCATTGGCGGGCGCCGTTGGATAGTGCGAAGGCCGAAACCTCTCCATCCGAATCCATGGTGAACACCATGCCGTCGGCGACCAGCGGCTGCGCCAGGATTTTGCGGCGGTAGCCACCGCCTTCCCCGATGCTGGAGCTCCAGGCCTCACGGATTTGATCGCCGATCGCCAAATGGCCCATCGTGTGGGTGGGATTGCCGCCGGCCTGCGGCCAGCCGGCGTTACGGACCGGTGCGGGCAGCACGATCTTGGGCACACCGTCATCCGGCGACAACCCGCGGCGGTTGAACTCGACCGCTTCCCGCTTGCCGGGCAGCGGCTTTTTCTTGGTGCTGAACCAGCTGTCGATCGTGTCGCAACCGGCCAACGCCAAGGGCGCCATCAATGCCGCGCGGCGCGACAAGAAGGCCGCTCGCGCGATTGGCTTAACCGACATGGGATAATTCCTTACAGGGGGCGAAAAGGACCAAAGCGCGACCCGGTTTCATGCGCCAAAACGGCTCAACAGAGCGGTTGCCCGGCTGCGGACCCCTGAGGGGGCAGTGACGTCTTGCGAGAGTTTGGTGAACGCCGACTTCGCCCGCTCCGTATGGCCCTGACGGAGATCGAGCAGCGCCAACTGCTCCTGCGCCAGGGAGCGCCAGGCATTGCCGGGTTCGGTCAGCGGCTTCAGGCGCGCTTCCAGGCGGGCAGTATCGCCCTGGTCGATCTGGCGCTGTGCCCACATCAGGGTCGCGAGGTCGCGCAGCAGCGGATCGACGGAGGCATCGCCCGCCACCTGATCCCACAGAGCGGCTGCCCCGGACAGATCGCCGGAGTCGGCCTTCAGTGCGGCGGCGCGGAGGCGGGCGAGGGTGCGATATCCCTCCGGCGCACCAGCCGCCAATGCATCGAACGCGTTGCCCAGTGCACCGCGGGCCGCCGGGTCCAGGCTCGCCGGCGCATCGGCCGCCGAAGCGGCGGTGACGAAAGCCGAGGCCGCGGCGGCGTCCTGACGAGCCTGCCACCACTGCCAGCCCTGCCAGCCGCCGGTCATCCCGATAACCACCAACGCCGCACCGGCTATGAGGCCGCTGTAGCGCTTGAGCAGCTGCTGCGCCTTCTCGGCGCGCAGTTCTTCGTCCACCTCGTCGAAAATATCGACCAACTTGCACTCTCACCTTGTTAGCGGCGCGGATGCGCGACCGGGGACCCGGCATTGCGCGGCCGGACCATAGCGGCGGCGGCGCGTGGCGGCAAACGGCGTAAACCTTTTGTTCATCTTTTGCTGTCAGGGTGGAGGGATGAAACACATTTTCGTCCTCATTTTGCTGCTGGGCGGCTGCGCCGCGTCCCCCGAGCAATGGGCTAGCGGCGGTTTGGCCGTGGGAATCGGCAGCATCGCGGTGCTTGGTCGCACCCCGGTGGATGCCGTGGTGTCGCTGATGACCGGCCGCGATTGTTCGGTCGTGCGCCTCGATAAGGGGCAGAGCTACTGCCGGCCGGAGGAGCCCCCACCGGAGGAGCCGGCGTTCTGCACCCGCAGCCTCGGGCGGGTGGATTGCTGGAAGGACCCGGCTGTGCTGCCTGGGACGCCCGCGGGGGTGGCGGATGGGCCGAGCAAGCTGACCCCGGCGCAGGAGAAGGACCGGACGAAGGGATGGTTATTTTAAGGGGTGCTCCGACGACTGACAAACGTAAATTGACGTTTTACAGTAGGATCGGATGATCGATGGATTTCGGCACCGTGGATTGAGGCGGTTGTATGAAGATGATGACCATCGTGGTGTGAAGTGTGAAGTGG
>CAIYDT010000020.1 GCA_903924985.1 uncultured Acetobacteraceae bacterium | reverse complement strand
GGCATGCCGGAGCCTCGGGCGATGAACATCGCCGTGTTCCTGGATGAGGTGATGCCGATCAACGGCCCGCTGATGCTGGTCCCCCGCAGTCACACCGCCGGCATTCTGAAAGCCGAACACGACACGACCACCACGTCCTACCCGTTGTGGACGCTGGATGAGGACACCGTGACGAAGCTGGTCGGCGAAGGCGGCATCGTGGCGCCGACTGGCAAGCCGGGCGGGCTGCTGCTGTTCCACGGCAATCTGGTGCATGGATCGGCGGGCAACATCACGCCGTACCCGAGGAAGATCGTGTACCTGACGCTGAACGCGGTTTCGAACTACATCCGCACGCCGACGCGGAAGGAGTGGATCGCACACACCGATTTCAGTCCGATCGTCCCGACCGACGATGACGCGCTGATGCGGCACGCCGCGTCACGCTACCAGCAGGCGGCGGAGTAACCGGCCCGGCAGAAGGCGCCTCGCTTTTCCGCCGTTTTTTACTTCTTCGGCCCGTATTCCGTCGTCAGATACTGCACGATCTCCGCGGCGACCGCATCGTCGATCGGGGACCCGAATGCCGCGCGCATCTTGGCGACCTCGGCCTTCCATGCCTCAGCCGACAGGAAGGGCGCGTTCATCCTTATGTAGTCCGTGGTGTGGCAAGCCCCGCAGCTTGCCTCTACCGTGTCCTGCCCGACCCCGGGCTTCAGTTGCGCGATGGCGGGCGTCGCCAGCAGCATGCCGATACCGATTATAAAACGAAACATCGCCACGCTCCTCATGCCACTGTCACGGTCAGGGTTTGGGGCAAATTATGATGGTAGCCAGCGGGGTTGCGCAGCAGCGTCGTCGCTTGCATTTCCCCCTTGTTGGACACCGCCCGGGCGGATACGACACACGGCCCAGGCGGCAACGCGCCCGATGAAAGACTGAACCCGCGAAACGCGTATTGTCCCAGATCCCTGTCCAGAACGGCCGGCTTCCACGTCGTGCCGCCGTCGAACGAAACCTCCACCGTTTTAATCCCGTGCCCACGATCCCAGGCCACGCCGCGTAGCGTGAACCCGGAACGGGGCACCTTCGCACCGTCCATCGGCGCGGCGATCACCGAATTCACCACCATTTCGGTGATCGGCCAAGTGGTACTGTCGTTCTGGCTGGTGAACGGCAGATCGACGGGGAACATGCCGGCGGGCACGCGATACGCTTTCTGGGTCCAGAAGTTCGGCAAAGGTTTCGTGCTGACCTCGATCGAGGTCAGATGCTTCATCCAGTAGGTGCCGGTCCACCCCGGAACGATCAACCGAGCAGGGAAGCCGTTCAAATGCGGCAAGGGTTGGCCGTTCATGGCGAGAGCGATCAGCACGTCGTTCCGCTGCGCCAATGCCACCGGCAGGCTTTTACGGAACGCCGGAGTCGCTTGCATCACCGGCCCGTCCGCGCCGCCGAGCCATATCTCGAGCGCATCCGCTTTCACGCCGGCTTTCGCCAACACGTCCTTCAGACGAACACCCCGCCAGACGGCGTTGCCCATCGCCCCGTAGCCCCACTCCACACCGGGAACATGCGGATCGAACAGCCCCCGCCGGTTGCCGGAGCATTGGCAGACCGCCGTGATTTCAACCTGCGCAAAATCCTTCTTCAGATCGGCCATCGTCAGCCGCACCGATCGCCCGGCCGCGTCGCCGCCGACGGTCAAAGACCAGTTTTTCAGGTCCTCCATGGTGGGAACACCGGCCAAATGGTACCGCACGAAAAACCGGTCGTTCGGGGTGATCGCATTGCCAAACGCATCGATCGGCGTCTCGTAATTCGGCGGCCGGTCGGTGAGCTGGATCAGCGGCTGCTTGCCGGGCAGGCGCACCATGGTGGCCACATCCCGCGTCCCCTCCGGCAGCGCCGGACTCATCCAGTTCGGTTTCGGCGCTGCTCGGGATGCCGTCCCCGACGCCGCGACAGCACCCAACCCGGCCAATATGGCGCGACGGTGCATGGAGTCCTCCCTACGTGTTATATCGACACGGTAGGACGCGCGCCCCGGGGAGGAAAGAGGGAAATTCCAAAAAACATGACGATAGGGGGATAATCCTTCCTGGTTATCCCCAGGAGACGCTACATACTCGCTTCCACGACCAGCCGAGCTGCCTCAGCCCCCTTCACCTTGGCGATGTCGTCCTGATACTTCAGCAGCACGCCCAGCGTTTCATCCACATCGCCGGAGGTGAGTTCGCTCTTGTTCAGGTAGGTCAGCGCCTGCGCCCAGTCGATGGTTTCGGCGACACCGGGCAGCTTGAACAGCTCCTCCCCGCGCAGCTTCTGCACGAAGGCGACAACCTGCCCGGCCAGCTTGTCCGGCACGCCGGGGGCCTTGGCTGCCAGAATGGCGCGTTCACGGGCCGCATCGGGGTATGCCACCCAGTGATACAGGCAACGGCGCCGGATGGCATCATGCACCTCCCGCGTGCGGTTCGACGTCAGGACCACTACCGGCATGACCTTGGCCTTCACCGTGCCCAGTTCCGGCACGGTAATCTGGAAATCGGCCAGCAGCTCCAGCAGGAACGCCTCGAATGGCTCATCGGCGCGATCCAATTCGTCGATCAGCAGCACCGCCGGGGGCAAGTCGGGGTCGATAGCCGACAGCAGCGGGCGGGCCTTCAGAAATTCGCGGGTATAGATGTCGTTCGACAGCTCGGTTCGGTCGGTTCGGCCGGCAGCCTCCGACAGACGGATGGCCATGAGTTGGCGGGCGTGGTCCCACTCGTACGCGGCGGCGGACAGGTCCATGCCGTCATAGCATTGCAGCCGCACCAGGCGCCGGTTCAGGCCGGCGGCCAACACCTTGGCGATTTCGGTCTTGCCGGTGCCGGGTTCGCCCTCCAGGAACAGCGGCCGGTTCATTGCCAGCGCGAGGTGCACCGTCGTCGCCAGCTCGCGATCGGCGATGTAGCCCTGCGCCGCCAGGAGTTTGGCGGTTTCGTCGACCGACGCGGGAAGGGCCGTCATTTGAACATCCCTCCCAGGAACAGGATCAGCAGGATAATGAACGCACCGATGCCGAACCAGGCGGCGATCGGCAGGCCGAACGCCTCGCGTGGGATCAGGGCGCCGATGCCGATCATCGACGGCGGCTGGGTCATATCCGGGGCAGGTTCAGCCTCGGCTTCCGGTGCGGCCGGGACCATCGCGCGAACCTGGGCGGAGAACCTGTCGAAGAACTGGTCCGCCATCTGTTTGGCCGTGGCGTCGATCAGCCGCGCGCCGAGCTGCGCGATCTTGCCGCCGACCTGGGCGTTGACCTCGTACTTCAGCAGCGTGTCGGCGCCGTCGTCGGTCAGGAACACTTTGGCGCCGCCCTTGGCGAAGCCGGCGACGCCGCCCTGGCCCTCACCGCCGATGGTGTAGCTGTTGGGCGCATCAATGTCGGACAAGGTGACGTTGCCGGAGAATTTGGCCGAGATGGGTCCGAGCTTGATGCCGGCTTTGGCGGTCATGGTGGTGTCGGAGGTCTTGTCCAGCGACTCGCAACCGGGGATGCTGGCCTTCAGCACGTCCACGTCGTTCAACGCGTCCCACACGATCTGCCGCGGCGCCGGGATGCGCCGCTCACCCGTCATGTCCATTCGGCTGCCCGCCTTTGTTGCGGGCTATAGGGTAACGGCGGGGGTGGGGATCAGCAAGCGACGACGGCAACGTGACCGGCCTGCGCGTAGGGCACGAGTTCCCCGTCGCGCGTGATGACGGTGTAGCCGAAGGCGCGCGCCGTGGCGGCGATCATGCGGTCGGCTGGGTCTCTGGGTGGGCTGCCGGGCAGCGCGCAGGACGCGACCAGCACGGCTGGGGACAACGCGGCGAGGCGTATTCCGGGCAGGCCAAGCAGGGTCTCGAACCACACATCGAGCGAGCGGCTCAGCTGAATGCGGCCTTTGGCGACCAGCGTCCCGATCTCCCATGCCGTGATCGGCGACACGAAAACCCCCATATGCGCGCGCTGCGCCGCCCGTATGGCATCGCGAGCGGCGGCGGAGATGGGGGCGCCGTCCATCAGCCAGATGACGGCACAGGTATCCAGCAGAACGGGATCGCTCATGATCGGGCCTTTCAGTGCGTGGGGCCCGATCATGCGCATGGACTCGTTATGAAAAGGTTAACCCTCGGCGTCCCAAATTTCGCCGGTGGGCGCGGTCAGGTCGGTGCCGGGCGCCACGGTCACGCTGCCGCGCATCGCACCCCAGAGCTCCGGCATATCGCTATCGATCGGCACGATGGCCGCGACCGGGCGGTTGCGCTTCGTCAGCACCACGGCGCTGGTTTTGCCGGTGGCGACGTTGTCGATCAGCGCAAGGCAGTGGGCCTTGAACTCGGTGACGGCGATGGAAGCGGGTGGGTTGTGCTGGGCCTGCATGGGGCACCTCCTGGAATGGACCATAATAAGTGGACCACTTGTGGCGCAAGCCCTTTCTCTGTTCTTTCACTCCATCTTCCGCTATCCGGCACCGCAAAAGGAGTTTCCGAAATGACCTACCTCGTTGCCGACGACCTTCCTAATGCCCCGGCTGGGGAGCGATTTCGCGCCCTGCTGGCCCGCCCCGGTATCCTCCAGATGCCCGGCGCGCATAACGGGCAGGCCGGGTTGCAGGCTAAGGCGGCAGGGTTCGACGCGCTGTATCTCTCCGGCGCCGCGATGACTGCGTCGATGGGCATTCCCGACGTCGGCATGATCACCGTCGACGAGGTCTGCTTCTTCATCCGCCAGATCGCCCGAGCGACCGGTCTGCCGCTGCTGGCCGATGGCGACACCGGCTACGGTGAAGCGCTGAACGTCATGCACATGGTCCGCAGCTTCGAGGATGCCGGCGCCGCCGCCGTGCATATCGAGGACCAGCTGCTCCCCAAGAAATGTGGCCATCTGAACGACAAGAAACTGGCCGACCCGCACGACATGGCCGCCAAGATCGCCGCTGCCCGCAAGGCTCGGCGTCACCTCTTCATCGTCGCCCGCACCGACGCGGCGGCCACCGAGGGCATCGACGGCTCCGTCGGCCGCGCGAAACTGTTCCTCGAGGCCGGCGCCGACGCGATCTTCCCCGAGGCGCTCACCACCGCCGAAATGTTCAAGGAAGTCGCCGCTCGGCTTCCCGGCGTGCCGTTGCTGGCCAACATGACCGAATTCGGCCGCACCCCGTTCTTCACCGCGTCCGAGTTCGAGGCGATGGGCTACAAGATGGTGATCTGGCCGGTCAGCAGCCTGCGGATCGCCAACAAGGCTCAGGCCGAGTTGTACGCGGCGTTGAAGCGCGACGGCGGCACCCACAGCATGGTCGATCGCATGCAAACCCGCGCGGAACTGTACGCGACCATCGGGTATCATGACTATGAGGCTTTGGACGCCTCCATCGTGACCACCGTCATCCCCCAAGCCATGGCACAGCGTTCATGAATCGCCGCGCTTTACTGGCCGCGCTGATCGCCGTGCCCCTGGCCTACGCCTGGGCGCAGCGGCCCGAACCGACCGCCCCCCAACCAACACTGCCGACCGAGAAGCTGGTCATCGTGACCAAGGCCGGTAAATCGCACATTTTCACGGTCGAGATGGCGCTGACCCCCGAGCAGCAAGAGGTGGGGGAAATGTTCCGCCCCACCGTGCCGGAGGATGGCGGCATGCTGTTCGACTGGGGCTCCCCGAAGCCGTCGCAGATGTGGATGAAGAACACGCTGGCGGCGCTCGACATGGTGTTCATCAACGCCGACGGCACCATCCGCTCCATCGCCGAGAACACGGTGCCGCGGAGCTTGGCGGTGGTCGACAGCCGCGGGCCGGTGCGGGCGACGCTGGAACTGGCGGCCGGGGTGACCGCCAAGCTGGACATTCGGGTCGGCGACAAGGTCCAGCACCGGTTATTCGGCACGCAACCCTGACGAACAAGCGATGCGCCCTTGCACCGCGCCCCCGCGACTCATAGGTTCCGCCCACGTCCGGTCGGGGCGTGGCGCAGCCTGGTAGCGCGCCTGTTTTGGGTACAGGAGGTCGTGGGTTCGAGTCCCGCCGCCCCGACCAGTTAACTCGGAGTTTGTTATGCGCGCCCGCATCTATCTGCCGCCCAAAAACGCCATGCAGTCCGGCCGAGCGAAGACTCATGAATGGATTCTGGAGTTCGTGTCGGGAACGGCGAAGCGCGCGGACGGCTTGATGGGCTGGATCGGCGGCGCCGACACCCAAACCCAGGTGAAGCTGACCTTCCACAGTCAGGCGGAAGCCGAGGCCTACGCCCAGAAGAATGGCCTGGATTACGATGTGGAACTGCCGCAGGCCCGTCGCATCAAGCCCAAGGCCTATGCCGACAACTTCCACTGGTCGCGCACCGAAAACTGGACGCACTGAACCGCCCCGGACTGGGCGTCGCATCATGGCGGTTTACACCGAAGTCACCGACGACGCGCTGGCGGCCTTCCTGGCCGACTACGACATCGGCACCGCCGTAGCTTTCCGCGGCATCGCGGAAGGGGTGGAGAATTCTAATTACTCCCTCCGCACTACCGCCGGCGACTTCATCCTGACGCTGTATGAGAAGCGGGTCGATCCGGCGGAGCTGCCATGGTTTCTGGGCCTGATGGAGCATTTGGCCCGCCGCGGCGTCGTGTGCCCGCAGCCCGTGCACGGACGGGATGGGGATGCACTGCGGCAATTGGCGGGGCGGCACGCGGCGATCACCACCTTCCTGCCCGGCGTTTGGCCCCGGAGGGTTCGAGTCGAACATTGCGGACCGGTGGGTGCCGCTCTCGCTTCCCTGCATCTGGCGGGAGCCGACTATGGCCCGACCCGCCGTAATGCTTTGGGCCCGCATGGCTGGTCGCCGTTGCTGGATCGCGCTCGGGACCGAGCCGATGAGGTTCAGCCAGGGTTGGTAGCGACGCTGGACTCGGCACTGTCTGGCATTCTGGCGGCCTGGCCGGCGGGATTGCCGGTGGGACACATCCACGCGGACATGTTCCCCGACAACGTGTTCTTCCTGAATGATCAGTTGTCCGGGGTGATAGACTTCTACTTCGCCGCCACCGACATCCTGGCCTACGACGTGGCGGTCTGCCTCAACGCCTGGTGCTTCGAGCAGGATTTTTCCTTCAACGTCACCAAGGCGCGCGCGTTGCTGACGGCGTATCAGGCGATCCGGCCGTTATCGAACGCCGAACGGGCCGCACTGCCGGTCCTTTGCCAGGGGGCGGCGATCCGCTTCCTGCTGACAAGGCTGTTCGACTGGCTGAACACCCCGGACGGCGCGCTGGTGACGCGGAAGGACCCGCTGGAGTATCTGCGCCGGCTGCGCTTCCACCTCAGCGCCCGCGACGAGCACGCATACGGCATCTGAAGGATTTTCATGGCTCGCGTCCGCTCCATCCCATCGTCCGAATTGCCGGGCGACCTTGCCGCTATTTACGATCGCTTCGCCGCATCCTACGGCCCGTTCGCCAACCAGGCGGCGGTGTTCGCGCACGTGCCGGCAGCGCTGCGGCATCTAATGTCGATGCTGATGGAGCTGCGGGAGGCCGCGACCTTACCCAAGCGTTACCTGGAACTGGCGATCGTCGTCGTGTCCCGCCTGAACGAGTGCGACTATTGCGTCGCGCACCACAAGCCGTTCCTCGCGGTGGAGGGTATTTCGCCGGACGGCATCGACGCCGTGATGGAATGGCAAAACCACCCGGAACTAACGGAGGTGGACAAACTGGTCGTGGAATACACCATCGCGACCTGGACCAACCCGCACCGGCTGCGGGACTCTCTGTTCGACCGCCTGCGGGCGCATTTCTCGGAAGCCCAGATCGTGGAGCTGACCCTGCGCCTGACCCTCTGCGGCTTCTTCAACAAATTCAACGATGCGCTGGGAATCGAGGAAGAGCCGGAGCTGACTCATGGCCGATGAAGACGTGATCGACATCTGGACCGACGGCGGCTGCAGGCCCAACCCCGGCGCTGGCGGCTGGGCCGCGATCCTCTGCTACAAAGGCACGCAGAGGGAACTATCGGGCGCCGACCTGGATACCACTAACAACCGCATGGAATTGACCGCCGCGGCCGAGGCGCTGGAAGTGCTGAAGCGCCCTTGCAAGGTGAAGCTGCATACCGACAGCGAGTACCTGAAAAACGGCATCACCCGTTGGATGACCGGCTGGGTGCGCAAAAACTGGCGTAACGCCGCGGGCGATCCGGTGAAGAACATGGATCTGTGGCGGAGGATTTTGGACGCCGCCAAGACGCATGAGATCGAGTGGAAGTGGGTCCGTTCCCATGTCGGTATCGCACTGAACGAGCGCGCGGACGAGCTGGCGACGGCGGCGCGGGATGCGGCGGTGGCGGCGGCGAGGGGGCGAAAGTAGGGGTAACCTACTGGCCCTGGTCACCCACCGCCCGTTCCTCCAAAGTGCCCCCGCCAAGACCGAGGAACGCCCCATGAAAATCATCGCTGTCGAGACCAGCCTCACGACCATCCCCTTCGACATGGGCGCCAAACCGGTGACCTTCGGCGGCGTGGGCTGGCAGTACATGCACACTTTCTGGATCCGGATCGTCACCGATCAGGGGATCGAGGGCTGGGGCGAAGGCTTCGGCCATGCCTGCGTCGCCGCCACCAAGACCGCGTTCGACACCCAGATCGCGCCCGCGATCCTCGGCCAGGACGCCCGCGACATCGCCGGGATCCGTGCCCGCCTGTCCAAAACGCTGCATCTGTTCGGCCGCAACGGGCCGCACATCTTCGGGCTTTCCGGCCTCGACATCGCGCTCTGGGACATCGCGGGTAAGGCGGCGAACATGCCGCTCTGGCGACTATGGGGCGGCACACCCAAGGAATCCCTGACCACCTATGCCAGCCTGCTGCGCTACGGCGCGCCCGATCTGGTCGCCGCCGCATGCAAGCGCGCCCTCGCCCGTGGGTACCGCGACATCAAGCTGCACGAGATCGAACTGCCTATGATCCAGGCCGCGCGCGACGCCATCGGCCCCGACGTCAAGCTGATGGTCGACTGCAACTGCCCCTGGACGGTACTGCAAGCCTCCGACATGGCGCGCAAGCTGCGCGACCTAGACCTGACCTGGCTGGAAGAACCCGTCTGGCCGCCCGAGGATCACGCCGGCCTCGCGCAGGTCCGCACCGAGGGCATTCCCATCTCCGCCGGGGAAAACGCCGGTGGGCTGAACGACTTCAAGCACCAGTTCGAAGAAGGCGCGCTGGACATCGCGCAGCCGAGCGTAACGAAGATCGGCGGCCCCTCGGCGATGATAGAGATCGCGGCGCTGTGCAAGGCGTACGGCGTGCGTCTTGTCCCGCACAACGCCTATTTCGGTGCCGGCTACCTGGCGTCGCTGAACCTGAACGTCGCCATCGCCCCCGATGCACCCTTCGAGCGGCTGTTCCTCGACCTGGAAGCCAGCCCGTATCACGATCTGGTCGTGGCGGAGAATGGCAAGTCCAAAGTCCCCACCGGCCCCGGCCTCGGCCGCGATCCGGACCCCGAAGTGCTCGCCCGCTATCGGGTTGGGGATGTGACGGTGCACAAGGTCTAAAGCAACAAACCTCTCCCCTCCCGCAAGGGGAGGGGGAGGATTTTGTCCAAACTCCGGAGACTCCCCATGAAAGTCACCCGCCTTCGCACCCAGGTCGTGCACCTTCCGATCGACCCGCCGATCCTGACCGCGATCCTCGGCTCCCTCCGCTCCGCCGATTGCGTGCTGACCTTTCTCGATACCGACGAGGGGATCACCGGCGAAGGCCTGGTGTTCTCCATCAACAACCGCCGCCTGCCCGTCATCCATGAGATGATCCGCCAGCTCGAAGACTTGGTCGTCGGCATGGACCCGCGCCTCGGCGGCAGCCTGAACGCCCGAGCGTGGAAGGAGCTGAACTTCCTCGGCTACGAAGGCGTCTCGATCGTCGGCCTCGCCGCGCTCGACAACGCCCTGTGGGATCTGCGCGGCAAGGCGGCCGGCCTGAACGTCGCGCACCTGATCGGCGCCTGCCGCCCCGCCCAACCAACCTATGCCAGCGGCGGCCTATGGCTCGGCTCCTCCATCGACGAGCTGCAAAAGGAAGCCGCCGGCTTCGTCGAACGCGGCTTCAAAGCCATGAAAACCCGCGTCGGCCCCACCGACCCCGAGAAAATGGTGGAGCGCGTCGCGGCGGTGCGGGAGGCGATCGGCCCCGATATCGGCCTGATGGTCGACGCCAATCAGCAAATGAGCGTCAAGCAGGCCATCCGCATCGGCCGTATGATGGAGGAACTCAACCTGACCTGGTTCGAGGAACCCGTCATCTGCCACGATCACGAGGGCGAGGCCGCGATCGCCGCCGCCTTGGACACCCCCATCGCATCCGGCGAGACGGTCTACACCCATCGCGGCATCCACCAAATGCTCGAAGCCCGCTCAGCTGACATCCTGATGCCGGACCTCCAGCGGATGGGCGGCCCGACCGAGTTCCTCAAGGCAGGGCATCTGTGCGAGGCGTATCACATCCCCTGCGCGTCGCATCTGTTCCCGGAAATGAGCCTCGCGCTGCTGGCATCGCTGCCCGGCGGGTACTACCTGGAGCACATGCCGTGGTTCGAGTCTCTCTACAAGGAGAGGATCGAGCTGGACGCCAACGGCGACGCCATCGTATC
The DNA here is from genome assembly GCA_903924985.1 of uncultured Acetobacteraceae bacterium. GTDB lineage: Bacteria > Pseudomonadota > Alphaproteobacteria > Acetobacterales > Acetobacteraceae > Rhodopila. Next base: position 32,721 of record CAIYDT010000020.1, on the reverse strand, counting down.
CGACCGCCCCGGCTGGGGATTTAGCTTCGACCCAGCGGCGATCGAGCTGTTCAAGGATTAGGACTAGCAGCCGGAGAGTCGGAAAATTTTACACCCACTGATACCAACCCGCGCGGTTTCTGACTCTCCCTGGATTCCCGAGCGCGGTTCGTTTTGACTCAATGTTCCTCATTGCGATTCGCATGAGGGAGAGTTGGCATGGGCGCGGCACTGACGATCACACGCACGGAGCACGCCGGGCGGATCAGACGCGATGGCGACGACGAACCATCCCAAGGCCAGCCAAGCCGGCGCCGAGTAGGGCAAGGCTCATCGGTTCTGGAGCATCGGTGTAGGTGTAGGTGATTGTCGTTGTTCCGAGCACCGAGTTACTCCCGCCGAAGAATACGTTCGGTGGGGCCGATCCGGCATAAGTGCCCGTCGAACCGTTAAACGAGAAGGAAAGGTTCAACGCGGACGGTGGGTCCTCAAAGCTGGCGAAATTCACCGGCGAAACAAACATGGAGGAGCTTGTGGACAACGGGAGACCAGAGAAAACGTTAACGCCTGCAGCAACTGTCCCGGAAAAAGGCCCAGCGCCAAGCGTTTCGCTAAGTGACAGCCCCCCGGGTCCGGTAACGCTCACGGGGATTGAGGCTGTCGCGTTGGTAAAATTCTGAGTGCTGCCAGTGTTATTGAAAATGTCGACTTCAGCGGTCCCGCTGGTCGCGAGTGTAATCTGAATCGACGTCAATGTTCCAAGCCAGGTTTGGAACGACGGCAGTGTGAAGCCGGTGGTGAACGGCGTCTGGGCAGGCGTAGATGTGTAGGAAAACGATTCAACCCCGGCGGACGCCGGGCCAGCCGTCACCGCCGCGAGGGCGGTCAGGCAAAAATAAATTTTCAGCTTCGCCATCGCCATAGCCCTTAAACATGATCCGAATGGGTATAAGCAATCGGCATGCCAATCTGAAAGACTCAATTTTTTCAGCACTGTATATGACACGCCCTCCCTATATCATCCGCGAAGTGTAAAGTTTTCCGACAACCCAAGATCGGGGCACTGCTCAACGAGCGGCCCCCCCCTTGCCAAGAACTCCGCCGTGCCTGGCTGTCCGGCCGACCAACCAAGCGCCCGATTACCCCAATAGGAATGGCTGCCTGATCGCGCGTCGCCCAACCCCGTCGATTGAGAATACTCCATCGCTCCCAAAAAATCGTGCCGCCGTTAATGGTTTATTAACCATTCCCGGGTTAGATAGAGGGATGCGGTCAACTTTACTCCTTCTGTTCTCCCTCATCCCCTTTTCCGTCCAGGCGCAGTCCTTCTGTGGGGAGCTGGGCATGCCGGCGCCGGAGATGAAATACATCTCCCGCGGCTTCGCGCACGGCCACACCGGCCTTGACATGATGGCCCCCGAGGGCTCCCCCATCCGCGCGGCCGCGGGCGGCACCGTGGTCTATGCCGGCCGCTACTTCGCCTACGGCAACATCGTCGACATCCAGCACGCCGACGGCATCGTCACCCGCTACGCCCATATGCAGGCATTCGCGCGCGGCATCGCCCCAGGCACGCCGGTCGCCGCCGGTGAGGTCATCGGCAAAGTCGGCCACACCGGCCACGCCAACGGATCGCATGTGCATTTTGAGGTCCGGATGAGCGGCCGCCCCGTTGATCCACGACCCTTCCTGGCACTCGCCCCCTGCACCGGCATCACTGGTGCCGAACCGATCGAGGAAGCCAGGCTTCCCGAGCCCAAGCGGCGGAAGCACAACTGACGCCGCGTAAGCCGTAGCTTCCAGCAAGGATCCCCAGGAGAGGACCGGCCCCTCGCGGAACCGGCCCCTTCTCCTACAGCCTCCCGATACGGACCTTCACCTGGTTGGCCTTGATTAAAATCTTGATCTCCCAGCCTGGAATCCGCACAACCAGCAGCAGAAGCAGTCGATGTTAATCGCGCATCGCTGTGCTCCTGGGTTGAAGCCGGTCTGGAACCCCTCCGGCCGGCTTCTCCAGTCTGACGCACAGAGGTTAACCGAAGGTTAACGCGCGGCGCGCGTTTTTCACGCAACTGGAAATCAGCGCCGTTACCCGACCTTCCACCGCAAGGACCCAGGCGTTGCGCAGGCCGGGCAGGCCCCGTGCCAGGCCGGGAACGCCGCGTTGCACGACTCGCATCGCCAGGCCGTGTCCGGATCGGCGTCCGCGGCCAGCAGCAGCGCCGTCCGCCCGGCGGCGGGATCGTGAGCCTCCGCCTCGGCGATTTCCGCCAGCAGCAGAAACAGCCGGCGCTGATGCAGCCCCGCCGCCTGTGCGGCTTCCGCCTGATGCTTTGCCTCCCCGACCAACCCGGCATCCAGCGCCGTCCGCGCGAGCAAAAGCCGGCTCTCCGGGTGTTGCGGGTTCGCGTTCGTCAAGCGTTGCGCCGCCTGCGCACGCTCCAACGGGTCTTTCAACGACGCCAACGCGCATGCGGCGAGGTCCTGATGCGGCGCGACCGTCCAGGCATGCCGCAGCACCGATTGGGCGGCTCGCTCACGGCCGGCTTCCCGCAGCGTTTCGGCATATAGCAGCGCGGCCGGGGTCAGCGCCGGATCCAGCCTCCAGGCCTGCTTCGCCAGCACCGCCGCCCGCTTCGGATCGGTCTCGGCCTTTGCGGCGGCAACCGTCAGAGCAGCCCGAGCCGGCCCGGGTGGCGCCAGTTCCAGCGCGCCCGCCCAGTTGCCAGCCCTTACCGCCAGCCGACTACGCTCGGGACGGAGCCAGTTCGCGCCAGGATGCGCCCGTTCGGCCTGGGTCGCCAGGCGATCGGCTTCCGTCCAATCCTCCCGCGCCACGGCCATGCGGAACAGGCCGCGATACCCCAGCAGCGCCGCGTCCTCACGTTCCATCAACGCTTTAAACGCCATTTCCGCTTCGTCGTCCCGTTCGGCCAACCGCGCGGCCTCGGCGGCCAGCAGCAGGGTCTGCGGGGTGTCGCCCAGCAACCGGCGGGCTCTATGAGCCTCGCGCCGAGCATCGTTCTGCGCACCAGCCGCGATTGCAACCAAAGTGCGGGTGACCGCAAGATCACCGCCGCGCCGTCGCCGTTCCATGCGCCACCGCCCGCCCATCCCGGGCACGCGCAGCAGCGCCGCCAGCATCCGGACCACGACATACCCCGCCAGGAACAGCACGATCAGCGCCAGCAGCGCCACGGGAGCGGAGGTCTCGATCGTGTATCCGGCGATGTCCCCGGACACCCGGCCGGGCAGCTCGGCCAACCACCACCCGCCCGCGCCTACCAGCGCGACCAGCACCAGTATTTTCAGAATGCGCCACATCAGGGTTGGACAGCCATATCGGCCAGTGCGGCACGCGCGTCCCGCAGCGCGGTGGCATCCGCCAGCCAACCGGACATCGCCGTAGCCGAGGCCCCTCGCAGGCCGGACAACGCCTCAATGGTGCCGGACAGATCCCCGGCGTCCAATGCCGTCCGCGCTCGGGACAGCACGCCAGCGGCCGGATCGCCGACCAGCACGTGGTCGCCTTGCCGCACGGTGACCAGTTCTTCCGCCCGCGCCAGAAGGCGGGTCAGGATCGGGCGGCCGTCATCGGCCGGGCGGCTCGCGTCCAGCGCGGCACGTTCGGCGGCGGGGAATGCGAGCCGGAGCGCGGCCTCGGTTGGCGGATTGGCATTGGCGAAACGGGCCAGCGCGGACGGTGCACCTTGGATGGGCCCCAGCTTGCGGCCCGCCGCCAGCGCCACCGCGGCGGCTTGCACCCGGGACAACCGGTCGTCGCGCGCGATGGTTTTCTCCAGCGCGGTCACGCGGCTGGTCAAAGCCTCGGTATCGCCTGCTGGCCGCTGCTCCAGCCCAGCAACGCGGGCTTGCAAGGAGGACAAATCGGGATTCGTACGGCGTTCCAGTGCCTCCACCCGCGGGGTTAAATCGGCGCCACCCGATGCCGGAGCCGGGCGTTGCTGTTCCATACGGGACAGCCGAGCCTCGATCACGGTGAGGCGTTGTTCCGTGTCACCAAGATCGGGGGGCACCATCGTCCGCAGCCACACGACGCCGATGGCAATGGCCAGCACCAAAAGGGCCAGCGGCGTCAGCAACGGCATCAAGCTCCGCCTGGGGGGAGGCGCCTGGGGCAATTCGGTGGTGGATTCGGCGGCGGGTTCGGTCATCGGAGCAGCGCCAGCATGGCGTCCTGAGTGGGCTTGGGGGCGACGCCGATGCGACGCCAGGGCAGCGCCTGTAATGCCACGCCGGCCGCCGCACCGATAGCCAACGCGTCGACGGTGCGCACGGTGTCCCGGAGGCCGTCGCGATCGATAAGCCGGACGAAGGACCGCGCGGTCTCCGCCGAGAAGAACAGTGCCGCCTTGACCCGTTCGGTACGCAGCGCATCCGCGGCCAGGTCCGACACAGTACGCGCCGGTCGGGATCGGTAGACCACCCGCCTGAGGACCCTAAAATCCTCCCGCCGCAAAGCAGCCGCCAGCGCGACCCCTTGGCCTTGCCCCGATACCAGCAACAAGGTTCCATTTATGGGCAGCCGATCTCGTGCGACCATCGCCGCCAGCGCCGCGGCATCCCCGGAAGCGCTCATCACCTGCGTGAACCCCATCCCGCGCGCCCGCGCGGCCGTGGCGTCCCCAACCGTGTAAAGCGGCACGTCCACAAACGCCGGCAAGCAGGCAGCCAGCGCGTTGCCACTGGTTGCCAGCACCGCTGCCACGGCAATTGGTGGCGGCAAATGCGGGGCGGTCGCTTCGATTGTCAGGGCAGAGGCGATCAGCGGCTCGAAGCCTAACGCGGCAATCCGGGTGGCGGTCTCGCCCGCCCCTGGTTCGGGCCGCGTGATCAGGATCGCGGGTCGCACCCCCGCCTTCATGGTCGGGTCAGGCCCGACCATGGCAGTCGCTTTGACACGCCACCTTAAGCAAACACGTCCCTCGGGCAATCGGCCCGCAGGCTTGCCCCCAGTTCCGTGCCGATCCGTTGCGCTTCGCCGCTCGGCCCGTGCGCCGACCGTTTCAGCAGGAAACTGCCGTCGGCCCGAGCGACGAGGCCGGTCAGGTGCAGCTCGCCGTTCGGCAGCAGGCGGGCATGCCCGCCGATCGGGGTGCGGCAGGACCCGTCCAGCTCCGCCAGCATCGCCCGTTCGGCGGTGGAGACCGCCTTGGCTTCCGGGTCCTCGATGGCGCTCAGCATCTCACGTAGCTCGTAGTCGTCTTCCCGTACGGTAATGCCGACGATGCCCTGCCCGGCGGACGGCACCATCGCGTCTGGGTCCAGAATCACCGACGCGCGATCCTCCATTCCCAGCCGGCGCAGCCCGGCCAATGCCAGCAGCGACGCGGCGCACTCCCCCGCCGCCAACTTGTTCAGCCGGGTCTGTACATTGCCGCGAATCGACACGATCGTCAGGTCGGGCCGCGCATGCATCAATTGCGCCTGCCTTCGGACGGAGGATGTGCCGATGACGGCGCCGGATGGCAGGCAGGCGAAGGGATCGGCCGGATCGATGCCGTGGCAACTCGGCCCCAGGATCAGCGTGTCCCGCGCGTCCTCCCGCTTCAACGTGCATGCCAGCACGATCCCCCGCGGCAGTTCGGTTTCCAGGTCCTTGAGGCTGTGGACGGCGAAATCGACCCGGTGGTCGAGCAGCGCCTCATGAATCTCCTTGGCGAACAGGCCCTTGCCGCCGATTTCCGCCAGGCGGCGGTCCTGCACGACGTCGCCGGTGGTGTTGATGGCGTGTTCCTCGAACACGTCCATCCCGCGCAGCACGGGGCAGAAGGTGGTGAGCAGCTTCAGGAAGAAGCGCGTTTGGACCAATGCCAGCGGGGAGCGGCGCGTGCCCACCCGCAGCGGCAGTTCGCGCCGGTGCGGCGGAACGAGTGGACGATGGTGCGGGGGTGGCGTGGCGGCGTTCATCATTGCGTCCTATTACTGCCGCCGTTCGAGGGAAAGATGGCAATTTTACTGACGCGCCCGGTTCTGGGGATCGAATCCTCCTGCGATGAGACCGCGACGGCCGTGCTGGACCCCACTGGCCGGGTGCTGGCGGAGGCCGTGCACAGCCAGGAGACCGACCATGCCCCCTTCGGCGGCGTGGTGCCGGAGATTGCCGCCCGCGCTCATCTGGCCGTTCTGCCGGGGCAGATTAGGCAGGTGATGGCCCGCGCCGGGCTGAATTTCGCGGATTTGGGCGGCGTGGCGGCGAGTGCCGGCCCGGGCCTGATCGGCGGCCTGATCGTCGGCAGCCAAGTAGCCAAGGGCATCGCGATCGCGCATCGCCTGCCCTACGTCGCGGTGAACCACCTGGAGGCGCATGCGCTGACCGCACGCCTGCCCGGCTTGGTCCCGGACGGTGCGGCGTTCCCTTATTTACTGCTGCTGGTGTCCGGCGGGCACTGCCAGTGCGTCGCGGTGGAGGGCGTCGGGCAATACGTTCGCCTGGGTGGCACGATCGACGATGCGGCCGGGGAGGCGTTCGACAAGGTGGCCAAACTGCTGGGCCTCGGCTGGCCGGGTGGGCCGGTACTGGAACGGCTGGCGGCATCCGGCGACTCCGCGCGGCACGATTTCCCCCGCCCCCTGCTGCGGCGGTCCGGCTGCGATTTCAGTTTTTCGGGGTTGAAGACAGCGGTGGCGCGCGAGGTCGCGAAGCATCCCCCCGGCGCCCTGCCGGTGTCGCAGGCCGCCAACATCGCCGCCAGCTTCCAGCGCGCGGTTGCCGAGGTGTTGGCGGACCGAGCGGGCAACGCCATGGCAATGATGCGCGATCGCGACCCGGCCGCCCGCCTGCTGGTGGTCGCCGGCGGCGTCGCCGCCAACGGTGCGGTACGCGCGGCATTGACGCGGGAGGCGGAAGCGCGCGGCTTCATCATGGTCGCGCCGCCCGTCCGCTTCTGCACCGACAATGCAGTAATGGTCGCCTGGGCGGGGCTGGAGCGCCTGCGTCTGGGCTGGACCGACGGTCTGGACTTCGCCCCCCGCCCTCGCTGGCCGCTGGACTCCGAGGGCATGTTCCGGGGGGTGGCGTGAACTACCGCCACGCCTACCACGCCGGCAATTTCGCCGACTGCATGAAGCATGCGCTGCTGGTCTGGCTGGTGGAAGCGCTGGCCCGCAAGCCGGCGCCGTTCTTCGTATTGGATACCCATGCCGGGGCCGGCCACTACGATCTGAACGCGGTGCCGGCCGCTCGCACGATGGAAGCGAAAGGCGGGATTCTGCGGCTGCTGGATACCGTCAGCGCAAAGGAAGGTGCGCTCAGTCCCTACCTGTCCCTCGTCCGCCGCCTCGGCCTCTACCCCGGCTCCCCTTCGATAATAGAAGCCATCCTTCGCCCCGATGACCGGCTGACCTGCTGCGAACTGCATCCCGAGGACGCCGCCGAACTCCGGCACCTGTTCGCCCATAACCCGGCCGTTTCGGTGCATCGCCGCGACGCGTGGGAAGCCTTGCGCGGCCTCCTCCCCCCCAAACAAAAACGCGCCCTGATCCTGATCGACCCGCCCTTCGAGGATCCAAACGAGTTCTCCAACCTCCCCAAGGGGTTGGCTCTGGGGCATTCCCGCTTCCGCACCGGCGTGTTCGTCGCCTGGTACCCTATCAAGCGCCTCGCCCAGGTGCGGCAGTTTCTGACCGCCATGCGGGACAGTGGCATCCGCGACATCGTCACCGCCGAGTTCCTGCTCCGGGAGCCGCTCGACCCCACCCGCCTGAACGGCTGCGGCCTCCTGGTGATCAACCCGCCGTACCAGTTCGAAACCGCCGCCGCCGCTATCCTGACCAGCCTGCTGGACGCCATCGGCACCGGCGAACCAGGGCAGGGCATCGCCGTGACGAGGCTCGCCGATGAATGATCTCGCGGTCGTCGGCGCCGGCGCCTGGGGCACAGCCTTGGCAATCCAGGCCGCGCGCGCCGGCCGCAACGTTACGCTGTGGGCGCGCGACCCGGCCAACGCCGCCGCGATGGAGCAGACCCGGCTCAACCCCCGACTCCCCGGTATTCGCCTGCCCGGCAGCATCCGCGTCACCGCCCATCTGCCCGCCACCGCCGCCGCCATCCTGCTGGCGGTGCCGATGCAACATCTGCGCGGTATCGCTGAACGCTTACCGCCGAACGACGCCCCACTGGTCGCCTGCGCCAAGGGGGTAGAGGCTGGCACGCTGCGCCTGCCCCTCGAAGTCCTGGCCGAAATCCGCCCTGGCAACCCGTCCGCCATCCTCACCGGCCCAAACTTCGCCCACGAAGTGGCCGAGGGCCTGCCCGCCGCCGCCACGCTCGCGGGACCTGACGCGGCCGTTCGGGACCGGATCGTGGCACTGCTCGCCACCCCATCCTTTCGCCTGTACGGCAATGACGACGCGATCGGCGCCCAGATCGGCGGCGCCGCCAAGAATGTCATCGCCATCGCGGCGGGAGCCGTGATCGGCGCCGGCCTGGGGGAGAACGCAAGGGCCGCGCTGATCACCCGTAGCCTCGCGGAACTTAGCCGCCTGGCGATCGCGCTGGGCGGGCGGGCGGAAACGGTGATGGGCCTGTCCGGCCTCGGCGACCTGCTGCTGACCTGCACCGGCCCCTCCAGCCGCAATTTCTCCCTCGGTCTGGCGCTCGGGCGCGGCGAGAAGCTGGCCGACATCCTCGCCGCTCGCGAAACCGTTACCGAGGGCGTGGCGACCGCCCCCGCGCTGGTAGCGCGCGCAGCCGGCGTGGACATGCCGATCTGCATCGCCGTCGCGACACTGCTGGCCGGGCGCACCACCCTGGCGCAGGCAATGGCCGACCTCCTGGCGCGCCCAAGGCGGGACGAATGATCCGCGGCGTCCTCACCGTCGGTGGCTGGACCATGGTCAGCCGCGTCCTCGGCTTCGCCAGGGACATGTTGATCGCCGCCATCCTCGGCGCCGGGCCGGTGGCGGACGCGTTCTTCGTCGCGCTGAAACTGCCCAATTTGTTCCGGCGCCTGTTCGGCGAAGGCGCGTTCAACGCCGCCTTCGTCCCCGAATTCGCAGGCCTGCTGGCAGCCGAGGGGCCCGGGGCGGCGAAGCGCTTTGCCCAGGAATCCTTCGGCGTAATGACCTTCTGGCTGCTGCTCGTGACCATCCTGGGCGAAATAGCGATGCCCGGCGTGATCCGGGTCATCGCTCCCGGCTTTGCCGCCACACCGGAAAAATTCGCCCTCGCGGTGACACTGACCCGCATCACCTTCCCGTACCTGATCCTGATCTGCCTCGCTGCCCTGGTGTCCGGTGTCCTGAATGGCATGGAGCGCTACACCGCCGCCGCCGCGTCCTACGTGCTGTTCAACATCATCAGCATCGCCTGCATGCTGTGGCTGACGCCTTACACGCCCACCGCCGGCCACGCTTTATCCTGGGGCGTCACAATCTCCGGCGTCGCGCAGCTCGGCCTTCTGATGTGGGCCGCCCGCAATGCCGGCATGGGCCTCGGCGTGCCGCGCCCCCGCCTGACGCCGCGCGTAAAATTGCTGCTGCGGCGCATGGCGCCGGGGCTGGTGGGGGCCGGGGTGACGCAACTCAACCTGGCGGTAGACGTGATCATCGCCAGCCTGCTCCCCGCCGGCACGGTGTCGCTGCTGTACTACGCCGACCGGGTGCAGCAATTGCCGCTGGGGGTGATCGGCACCGCCGTCGGCACCGCGCTGCTGCCGCTGCTGTCCCGCCAGGTGCGCGGCGGGGAGGCCGAAGCCGCGATCAGCACGTTAAACCGCGCCATCGAGTACACCCTGGTTCTGACGTTGCCGGCGGCGCTGGCGCTGATGGTGTCCGCCTACCCCATCATGTGGGCGTTGTTCGGGCGCGGCGCCTTCGATACCGAAAGCGCCCGTCTGTCCGGCCAGGCATTGGCGGCTTACGGGCTGGGTCTGCCCGCCTTCGTGCTGGTGAAGGTGCTGGCCCCCGGGTTCTTCGCGCGCGGCGACACCGCGACACCGGTCAAGGTCGGGATGGTCGCGGTGGCGCTGAACCTCACGCTGAACGTCGCGCTCATGGTGCCGCTGCGGCACGTCGGCCCGGCAATGGCCACCAGCATCGCCGCTATTTTCAACGTCGTGGCGCTGGCCGCGGTGCTGCACCGGCAGGGACACCTGCGGCCCGACGCGCAACTGCGCCGCCGGCTGGGGCGCATGCTGCTGGCCTCGCTGGCGATGGGGGCCGCGCTTTATTTCGCGCAATCCTGGCTGTTCGCGATGGCGACCCATGACCTCACCCGCCTGCTGGCGCTGGCGGCACTGGTGAGCATCGGCCTGCTGGCGTACGTCATCGCGACACAGCTCACCGGCGCCTACGACCTGCGCGAAATCCCCCGCATGCTGTCCCGCCGCCGCTTGCGTGCCGGCGGCGGATCGGTCATCAACCCGCCCCCTACCCCAGAGACCTGAGCATATGATAACTCCCGGTCGCCTTACGGCTCCACGCATCTTCTCCGGCATTCAGCCGTCCGGCATTCCGACCCTCGGCAACTACCTCGGTGCGATCCGCAACTGGGTGAAGCTGCAAGAGGATCACGAGTGCCTGTGGTGCGTGGTCGACCTGCACGCCATCACGGTCTTCCAGAACCCTGGGGAATTGGTGCAGCAAACGCGCGAGATGGCGGCAGTGCTGCTGGCCTGCGGGGTCGATCCGCACAAGCACATTCTTTTCCTGCAATCCAACGTGCGGGCGCACGCCCAACTCGCCTGGATCTTCAATTGTGTGGCGCGCCTGGGCTGGCTCAACCGCATGACGCAGTTCAAGGACAAGGCCGGCAAGGATCGGGAGAATGCCTCGGTTGGGTTGTACGCCTATCCCAACCTGATGGCGGCCGACATCCACGCCTACCATGCCACCCGGGTGCCGGTGGGGGACGACCAGCGGCAGCATCTGGAGCTGGCGAACGACATCGCCCAGAAGTTCAACCACGATTACGGCGTGGATTTCTTCCCCAACATCGAGCCCGTCATCATGGGCCCCGCCGCCCGCGTCATGAGCCTGCGCGACGGCACGAAAAAGATGTCGAAGTCGGACCCGTCCGATCAGAGCCGTATCAATTTGAACGACGATGCCGACACCATCGCCCTGAAAATCCGCCGAGCGAAGACGGATCCGGAACCGTTGCCTAGCGAGGCGGAGGGGTTGGCTGGGCGGCCGGAGGCCCGCAACCTGGTGGGTATCTACGCCGCGCTGATCGACACCGACCACGCGGGCGTGCTCGCCGAACATGGCGGCAAGGGCTTCGGCCCGTTCAAGCAGGCGCTGGCCGATTTGGTCGTGGACAAGCTGTCGCCGATCGCGGCGGAAACGCGGCGGCTGTTGGCCGATCCCGCGGGGGTCGACGCGATCCTGCGCGACGGGGCACAACGGGCGGCGGCGATCGCCGACCCGATCGTGGCGGAGGCGGAGCGGCTCGTGGGGTTCTTGCGGGCGTAGCGACGCGGCGCGGGAGGGGGCGTAGCGCGAAACCACGGACCATCGCCCACAAGACCGCTTCGCTGCGGGATTTGTTCTTAAACATCAATACTTTCGAATTCTGCGTCAAGGGCAAAACAAAGAACGAAACCCGCACACCCCTGTCACAATCTCAATAGGGCGGACGTCCCCTTCCGTCATCCTCAGACTTGGTCCGAGGGATGACTGAAAAGAGAGTGCCGGGTCCCAAATGCAATCCACCTGGCCCCAGGGACGGTTGACCTTTGCGGGAAGCGTTCCTAGATAGGGTCATCTTCCCTCCTCAGACCGCGCTACCTCGGTTCCGATTCACGGAACACCCAGGGGGCACCACGCGGGCAACCTACCATCGCATCGAGCAGCGCATCCCTGGGGTCTTTCACCCGGCAGCGCGCGATTCAATCCGGGGCATCACCATGCATCTCGCCGAACTCAAGGCCAAGTCGCCGGCCGAACTCTTAAGCTTCGCCGAATCCGTCAATGTCGAAAATGCATCGTCCTTGCGCAAACAGGACATGATGTTCGCGATCCTGAAGACGCTGGCCGAACAAGACCAGGCCATCTACGGCGACGGCACGCTGGAAATCCTGTCCGACGGGTTCGGCTACCTCCGCAATCCCGAGGCGAACTACCTCCCGGGCCCCGACGACATTTACGTCAGCCCCACCCAGGTGCGCCGCTTCGCGCTACGCACCGGTGACTCGGTCGAGGGTCAAATCCGGGCCCCCCGCGATGGGGAGCGGTATTTCGCCCTGCTGAAGGTCGATACCGTCAATCAGGAACACCCCGACGCGGTCAAGCACCGCATCAACTTCGACAATTTGACGCCGCTTTACCCGGACGAGCGGCTGAAGATGGAAAACGAGAGCGTCCAGTCGGTCGCCAAAGGCCCGCAAAAGGACAACACGGCGCGGGTGATCGACCTGATCTCCCCCATCGGCAAGGGCCAGCGGGCGCTGATCGTCGCCCCCCCGCGCACCGGCAAGACGGTGATGCTGCAAAATATCGCCGCCGCGATCTCCGCCAACCACCCCGAAGTCTTCCTGATCGTGCTGCTGATCGATGAGCGGCCGGAGGAAGTCACCGACATGGCCCGCAGCGTGAAGGGAGAGGTCGTGGCCTCCACCTTCGATGAACCGGCGACGCGGCACGTGCAGGTCACGGAAATGGTGCTGGAAAAGGCCAAGCGTCTGGTCGAGCACAAGCGTGACGTGGTCATCCTGCTGGACAGCATCACCCGCTTGGCACGCGCCTACAACACCGTGGTGCCTTCCTCCGGCAAGGTGCTGACCGGCGGCGTGGACGCAAACGCGCTGCAAAAACCCAAGCGCTTCTTCGGCGCCGCCCGCAATATCGAGGAGGGCGGCTCCCTCACCATCATCGCCACCGCGCTGATCGACACCGGCAGCCGCATGGACGAGGTGATTTTCGAAGAATTCAAAGGCACCGGCAACTCGGAAATCATTCTGGACCGTAAGCTGTCCGACAAGCGCACCTTCCCGGCGATCGACATCACGAAATCCGGTACCCGCAAGGAAGAGCTGCTGGTCGAACGCGGCATCTTGTCGAAAATGTGGGTGCTGCGTCGCATCCTCAACCCGATGGGCACCACGGATGCGATGGAATTCCTGTTGGACAAGCTGAAATACAGCAAAACCAACAACGACTTCTTCGAGGCGATGAACACCTGAACGAGTAGCTCTGTTGGCGTGCGTTGGTAGCGGTCGCCGGTATGAACGCGGGGAAAACCGCTGGAAGCATGTCGGCACCTCCGCAACGCCGGAGATCGTCGCGATGCCCAACGGTGAGCGGGTTGGCAAATGCCCGAACAACCTGAGCGAGGAGCGGCGTCAGGCATTGCTCGACAACGCCGTTGCGCACGTCGTCACACCGCCCTACAGCGAGGCCTTCCCAAGGCGGTTGTACGCGGTCGACGTCGACGGCACCATCTATACAGGTCAAACCTCGAACCCCGGTGATAGTTATCATGGCTACCCGTATGCCGGACACATGGGCAAACGCCTCATGGCGGCCCTGCGAACGATCGCGCGCCGGCAGAATTGCGAGACAGGCTTCGACAAGTGGGCTAAACGTCACATCGTGATCGGTGGACCGCCAGACTTATGAGCCTGAATCTCGATGCCGAAGAAACCGACGCCGGTCTTATTCACCTCACAGTGCTGGTGGATGACGTCGAGGTCTGGCCACATCCGGCCCAAGCGGACACGGGATCGGATTTCGATCCCGAGGATATTCTCGCCTGGCTCGCCGACGCGTGGCCGTCTCTCAATCTGACGCGGTCCTGGCCGATTCCTTTCACGGCCGATCAGGAACCTCGCTCTCTGACGGGTCTGATGCGTGCCGCGGAGGAGCGCTGGGACGATGTCGGCGACGCCGATACCGTTGCCCGCGAGAGTGCGCTGGTGGATGGGTTCCTGTTCGCCCACGATCTAAGCCAGATGAAGCACGGTGCCGGCCTGTCCCCGTTCCTGGTGCTGCGACAGCATGACCGCATGCGTATTGAAACGAACCGCCAGATTTACGAGCGTGTTTCGTTCAAGGAATTCACCGCGCAGTTGGCTGGTCTTGGGACAAAGGCGATGGCACTCCTGCGAAGGCGCGGCGATGCTACGGCGGCCCGGCTGATCGAACGGTGGAAGGGCCGCGAAAAGATCGATCCGGCTGACGCGGCAGCCCTGATCGCCGGTCTGTCCCGAACCGAGATAACCGGATCCGCGAACCTTCCGGCCGCGTTCATGGAAACGCTGCGCAACCGTAGCCTAGGGAACATCGCGAACGACAACCGGAGCCCTATCCTGGCAGCAGCCCGCAGTTCGGGAATACTCGGCGTTGCTGGTATGATGGAAGTGCTTCGGTGCATTCAAACTTTGCCGGACGGCGATGCCTCGGTCATCGCCAAATTTAGCCGGCAGGTATTGCAGCAAATCAGAGACATTGGTTCACCGTTGGAGCAGGGAGTCAGGGCTGCGGACCGCATGCGCGAGCAGTTTGACCTCGCATTCGACGCCGAGGTTGATCTGACCGCCATATCCGGCCGACTGAGCCTGCGGGTGGAGCGTGTGGAAATTGCCGATGAACGGCTTGACGGTATCGCCACGATAGGTCCGCGGCATGGACCGGCAATCGTTCTGAACACAGCGACGCGACGCCAGGGTGCTGGGGAGGAGGATCTCGAGCGGTCCCTGCGCTTCACCTGGGCGCATGAAATTGGACACTTGCTGCTCGATCGCCACGAGTGGCCCGCGGTGGTCGACGCTGCCCGGCAACGAACATCCCGAGCGGCGGAAACGCGCGCGAACGCATTCGCCACCTATCTGCTGTTGCCGCTGCCGGCGGCCCATCGGGCCTGGGAAAGCGATGGCTCGCCAACCGATTGGCCACAGTTGGAACAGTTGCTCAATCAACTGACCGCGACATTCCGCCTGCCACGCATCGCGGCATCGCGGCAGCTCGCGCGCGCGCTTCCAGAGGGATCGCGGGAGCGGGTGTACGAGGTGTTCAGAATGCACATCCCGAATTTCGACAGTCGCTAACCCGGCCCGAGCCGTTCGATCGCAGGCATATCGTGTGCTATCGACACGGCTTCCCATTCCATGTTGCAAAGTGTGACCCCACCCGATTACATGACGCCATAATCGGGAAACCGGAAAGGGAGGCACAATGTCGCGTTTGCTGAGACGGCTGGCGGCTGCCGGCCTCTGCGCTTTGCTGCTGTTGACGGGCGTCGCGCACGCCCAGAAGCAGGGCGGGGTGCTGCGCGTAACGCATCGCGACAATCCGCCCAGCGCGTCGATCCATGAGGAAGCGACGATCTCCACCGATATGCCGTTCATGGGGGTGTTCAACAACCTTGTGGTATTCGCGCCCGACGCGAAGCAGAACCGGCGGGAAGCCGTGGTCCCCGAACTCGCGACGTCCTGGCAATACAGCGACGGCGACCGCACGCTGACCTTCCAACTACGCGAGGGCGTGAAGTGGCACGACGGCAAGCCCTTCACGGCCGCGGACGTGAAGTGCACCTGGGATATCGTGTCCGGCAAGGTCGACGGGAAAATGCGCAAGAACCCGCGCAAGAGCTGGTGGTTCAACATCAAGGACATCGTCGTCGACAACCCGTTGCAGGTGACCTTCCACCTGACCGACCCGCAGCCGTCGTTCCTGGTCATGCTGGCCGGTGGGTTCTCCCCGGTTTACCCCTGCCATGTGCCGGCCACGCAGATGCGCACCCACCCGATCGGCACCGGCCCGTTCAAATTCGTCGAGTTCAAGCAGAACGAGTCCATCAAGCTGGAGCGTAATTCCGACTACTGGAAGCCCGGCAAGCCCTATCTGGACGGCATCGAGTACACGATCATCCCCAACCGCTCCACCGCCGTGCTGGCGCTGGAGGCCGGCAAATTCGACATGAACATCACCGGGGAGCTGACGCCCGAGCTGGTGAAGGACGTGCAGGCGCATGTGCCGACGATGCAATGCCTGGTGCAGCCATCGAACACCCAGGGCAACCTTCTGATCAACCGCGACAAGCCGCCGTTCGACGATCCCCGCATTCGCAAGGCGCTGGCGCTGTCGATCGACCGCAAGGCGTTCTCCGACATCCTCAGCCGCGGCATCTTCAATATCGGCGGCGCCATGCTCGCCCCGCCGGAGGGATTGTGGGGCTGGACGAAGGAATTCATGGAGACTGTGCCCGGATACGGCGCCGACGTGGAAAAAAGCCGCGAGCAAGGCCGCCGCATCATGAAGGAACTGGGCTACGGCCCGGACAAGATGCTGCAACTGAAGGTTACCACCCGCAACATTCCCGACTACCGCGATTCGGCTGTGCTGCTCATTGATCACATCAAGAATGTCTACATCCAGGGCGAGTTGGAACCGCTGGACTCCTCGGTCTGGTATGCCCGCCTGCTGCGCAAGGATTATGCCGTCGGCATGAACGTGCAGGGCACCGGGATCGACGACCCCGACGTGATGTTCTTTGAGAACTACACCTGCGAATCCGAACGCAACTACACCGCCTATTGCAACAAAGACCTGGAGAAGCTGTTCCACCAACAATCCCAGATGAAGGATTATGAGGCCCGCAAGCAGTTGGTCTGGCAGATCGACCGCACCTTGCAGGAGGATGGAGCCCGTCCCGTCGTCTACCAGGGCCAAGGCGGCACCTGCTGGTGGCCGGCCGTGAAGGGCCTGCACCTCGCGGTCAACAGCATCTACAACCACTGGCGGTTCGACGACGTCTGGCTGGAGCGTTAGGACATGCTGTCCTACATCGTACGCCGCCTGCTGCTGATGGTCGTGACGTTGTTCGGCGTCTCGGTCGCCATCTTCCTGCTGCTGCGGATCGTGCCCGGTAATATCGCCGATATCCTGTTCGATTCAGCCGGTCTGATCGACCCGGCGGAGAAGCAGAAAATCGTCGCCGACCTCGGTTTGGACCTCCCGCTGCCGCTGCAATACTGGCAGTGGCTCAATGGGCTGCTGCACGGGGACCTAGGCTTCTCCTACGTCTCGGAAAAGCCGGTGATCGATGAGATCCTGCCCCGCATCCCCATCACCGCGCGCCTCGCCGGCCTCGCCATGACATTCGCCATCTGCGCCGGGGTGCCGCTCGGCGTCATCAGCGCCGTGAGGCAGAACACCAAGCTGGATTACGCCCTGCGCGTCCTTAGCCTCAGCGGGCTGTCCATGCCGTCCTTCTGGCTGGGGCTGCTGATTCTCATGGCCTGCGTGCGCTGGTTCGGTACCATCCCGATCTACGACAGAGCACCGGAGACGTTCGGGGCGTGGTTCGCGATGCTGGCGATCCCGGCTGCCGCGGTGGGATTTCGCAGCTCGGCGCTGATCATGCGCCTGACCCGTTCGTCCATGCTCGAAGTGCTGCGACAGGACTTCGTTCGGACCGCGAAATCCAAGGGCCTGTCCGATACGGCAGTCACCTACGACCACGCCCTGCGCAATGCCGTGTTGCCGGTCATCACCACCATCGGGGTGGAAACCGCCTTCCTGTTCGGCGGCCTGATCGTGACGGAAACCGTGTTCAACATCCCCGGCGTCGCCCGCTTCCTGGTGGAGGCGATCCGTTGGCGCGATTACCCGATGGTCCAGAACCTGGTCATGTTCATCGCCGTCGTGGTGGTGACGGTCAATCTGATCGTCGACCTGCTGTACATGTTGGTCGATCCCCGCATCAGGTACAGCGAATGAGCACGACCACCGCCTCGGGCCCCGTGACCCACAGCTTCATGAACAACGTGTGGTACAACGCCCGCCGTTACCCGCTGGGCGTGGCCGGGGCGATCATCATGATCGTCTTCGTGCTGGCGGCGATCTTCGCCAGCGTGGTGGCACCGCTCGACCCCTTCAGCACGAACGCTCGGGCCTCCCTGGCACCGCCCGGCGGGACGTATTTGATGGGTGCGGACATGATGGGGCGGGATGTGCTCAGCCGCCTGATCCACGGCGCGCGTGTATCGCTGGCCGTGGCCTTGGGCGCCACGTTCATCGGTAGCGGCTGCGGTGCGGCGATCGGGCTGGCGTGCGGCTACATCGGCGGCTGGTTCGACCTGCTGGTGCAGCGCGTCACCGAGATCTTTCAGGCCTTGCCGCTCCTGGTCATGGCGCTGGTGATCACCGCCTCCCTCGGCCCGTCCTTGCAAAACACCATCATCGCCATTGCCATTCCGCTGATCCCGACCGTGTCCCGCGTCATTCGCTCCAACGTGTTGTCATTGCGCGAAATGCCCTATGTCGAGGCCGCCAAGGCGACCGGCATGAGCGAGTGGCGCGTCGCCATCATCCATGTCCTCCCCAACACCCTGGCCCCGCTGATCGTGCTCGCCACCGCGCAGCTCGGCTCCACGATCCTGACCGAGGCGTCGTTGTCCTTCCTCGGGCTGGGCGTTCCCGAACCCTACCCGTCCTGGGGGCGCATGCTGTCGGAGTCCGCCGCCGAATACGTCCGCACGGCCCCCTGGCTGGTGATCTATCCCGGTCTGGCGATCAGCCTGGTGGTGTTCGGCTCCAACCTACTGGGGGATGCCTTGCGCGATGCCCTCGACCCGAGGCAACGCGACTGATGGCGCCTGTTCTGGAAGTTTCCAATCTCAGCACCGTCTTCCACACGCGGCGCGGCTTGGTGCGCGCGGTGCAGGACGTGTCATTTTCCGTCAACGCCGGGGAGACGCTGGCCATCGTCGGCGAGTCCGGTTGCGGCAAGACCATCACCGCTCTTTCACTCATGCGCCTGATCCCACAACCGCCGGGGGAGATCGTGTCGGGCAGCGTCAAGGTGGACGGCACCGACCTACTGAAGCTCGACGAGCCGGCGATGCGTAAGATGCGCGGCGGCAAGATCGCGATGATCTTCCAGGAGCCGATGACGGCGCTCAACCCGCTGATGACCATCGGCAAGCAGATCGCCGAAATGGTGACACTGCACGACGGCGTCCCCAGGCAGGCGGCCCGCACGCGCGCGGTGGAGATGCTGCACCATGTCCGCATTCCCGAACCCGAACGTCGGGCGAAGGAGTACCCGCACCAGATGTCCGGCGGCATGCGCCAGCGCGCGATGATCGCGATGGCGCTGGCGTGCAAGCCCAAGGTGCTGGTTGCCGACGAACCCACCACCGCTTTGGACGTCACCATCCAGGCGCAGATCCTGGACCTGATCGGCGACCTCCAGCGGGAATTCGGCACCGCTGTGGTGCTGATCACCCACGACCTCGGCGTGGTCGCGGAAACCGCCCAGCGCGTGGTGGTGATGTATGCCGGCCGCAAGGTGGAGGAAGCCTCGGTCGGCGACCTGTTCGCCAATCCGCTGCATCCCTATCCGCGTGGCCTGTTGGGCTCCATCCCCCGGGTCGGCAGCGCGCGCGGGCTGGACGTCTCCCCAGATGAGCGGCTGCGGGAGATCAGCGGCATGGTGCCGGCGTTGAACGACCTGCCCCCCGGCTGCGCCTTCGCGCCGCGCTGCACCCAGGCGGATGCCCGGTGCCACACCGAAACGCCGCCGTTCGAACTAAAGCAGCAAGATCATTTCGCTGCCTGTTGGCAGGCATAGGGTGGCGACCATGGAAAAGACCCCCCTTATCGAGGTCACCGGCCTCCGCAAGTTTTTCCCCATCCGCAAGGGGTTGCTGCGCCGCACGGTCGGCAATGTGCGTGCCGTGGATGGCGTCAGCTTCAGCATTGCCGCTGGGGAAACCCTCGGGCTGGTGGGCGAAAGCGGTTGCGGCAAATCCACCGTGGGACGCACGGTGCTGCGGTTGATCGAGCCGTCCGCCGGCTCCATCAAAATCAACGGAACCGATATCACGACCGCCAACAAGCAGGAGATGCGCACCCTACGGCGGCAGATGCAGATCGTCTTCCAGGACCCCTTCTCCTCGTTGAACCCTCGCCTCAAGGCCGGTGAGATCGTGGGGGAGCCGCTCAAGGTCCACGGCGTCGGCAACAAGAAGGAACGCGACGCAAGGGTCGCGCAGTTGTTCCAGCGGGTCGGGCTGCGGCCGGCGCAGATGAACAATTATCCCCATCAATTCTCCGGCGGGCAGCGCCAACGGGTTTCCATCGCGCGCGCTTTGGCGCTGGACCCCGGGTTCATCGTGGCGGACGAGCCGGTGTCGGCGCTCGATGTGTCGATCCAGGCGCAGGTGATCAACCTGCTGATGGATCTGCAGCGGGAAATGGGGCTGTCCTATTTGTTCATCTCCCACAACCTCGCGGTGGTGGAGCACATCAGCCACCGCGTGGCGGTGATGTACCTGGGCCGGATCGTCGAATACGCCGACAAGGCGGCGCTGTTCGCCAAGCCCTTGCATCCCTACACGGAAGCGCTGCTCGCTGCCGTACCGCTGCCGGACCCCGCGTTAAAGCGCACCAAACACCGGGTGGAGGGGGACGTACCCAGCCCCATCAACCCGCCCTCCGGCTGCCATTTCCACCCGCGATGCCCCTATGCGGAGGCTCGGTGCAAGACCGAGGCACCGGCGCTGCGCGACGTCGGGATGGGGCGGCAGGTGGCCTGCCATTTGCGTTAGGTCAGCGGGGTCAGGGCGGCGGTGACCGCGGGCAGGGCGACGCGGGCGATCGAATCCTCGACCGTTGGCAGTCCGACGTAGACCAGATGCGCGGTCGGGGGAGCCTCGGCGATCTCGGGCGCCAAAGTCGATTTCCCGGCGCCATTGATCCCACCGAGTATAATCAGAAGGGGTCGATCGTCATTCAGGCCACGCGCCGTGTCCGATCCTTCAACGCGGCATTCTCTTCGGCGGCTCTTCGGACCCCGCGCGCGAAGCATTCCAGCGCGAACGGCACAAACGCCTCACGCGCCAAATATGCCGCAAACACGGGTACCAAACCAGCTTTACCCGTTGGACCCCACAGCCTGTTCCCGCAGCTTGCGGGCTTTAGCCAGCACCTTGTCCTCGATCTGGCTGGAGGTGGACTCAGGCACAGGCGAATCCACCCATTGGCCGCCCTGCAGAACCTGGCGGAAGAACGTCACGCGTATGCCGTCGCTGCGTAAGTCCTTGGTCAGAATATAGGCGGTAGCCTTGAATCGCTCCCCGCTTGTCGCCGGGGGGGTATACCAATCGGTGATGATGACCCCGCCGAACGGGTCGATGGCATTCAGCGGCATGAAGCCCAGCGTATCCAGCGCGCCACGCCACAGGTAGGCGTTCACGCCGATGCCGGCCCCACCGCCGCCGCCCGATCCGGCTTTGTCGCGATCCTTGCTGACGCCGAAGACGATGCCGCTTTCCTCCCCGCCCAGACGCCCGAAACTGGAGGCGTCACCGGGGCCGCCGCTGCCCAGACCACCGTAATTGATCGGCGTCGGGTTGGGTTTGGAGTTCGAGCAGGCCGCCAACGCCAAGGCGCTGGTCAGTAGCACGGCCAGCGGCCGGGCGGAAAGCAGAAGGGGTCGCATTGCCATTATTCACCTGACTGGAAAGCGCGGGCCGTGAGGAAGGTGTTTAGTCTCCGCCGTGTCGCACGCCAAGGGCACAAAAAAACGGCCGGGTTTCCCCGGCCGTCTCTTGTCGGCTCGTTCTGGCAGAAGCTTACCAGGTGACGATGGTCGAGAACATCACGCCATTGCCCTTGACGTCGCGGGTCGTGCCGACGCCGTTGGCCAGGAAGTCGAAGCCACCCTGGTGACGCTCGGTGTGCATGTATTCGAGGACCAGGGCCAGGCCCGGAGCCGCGTTGTAGGTGCCGCCGAACGCAACCTCGGTTTCCTTACGCTGAGAAACCTTGGTCAGGTTGGCCGAACCCTGCGATTCCACGATGCCGATTTCGGCGCCGAGGACCCAAGGCCCGTTCCTGTAGATCAGACCGGTCAGGATCGCGTTCTCAGGCGCACCGCCGGTCGGACGCATCGCCAGCTGGCCGTTCACCGCACCACCGTTGTAGTCGATGGCCCACGTCAGGCCGGCGCTCGGGACAGCAACGAACAGACCGGCGTTCACGAAGCTCAGGTTGTCATACTTCATCGCGCCAGCATTGCGGGCCAAGCTGGCCGAATCGCCGATCTGGATAGCGCCACCGCCCGGGATGCTTTCTTTGCCGGCCGTTTCATACACAGCATAGGCACCAACGTTCACTGGACCAAACGTACCCTGATACCGCGCGCCAACCGCAACCTGGTTGAGCCAGCGCGTCGCGTCGACACCGGTGCTCAGGTTGTTACAGCCCGGGCCAGCGACGAGGCAGGTCTGAGCCTGCAGCGCGGTGCTGCCGGTCGAGTTGGAATAGGAGTTACCCTGGCTCGGCGCGTACTGCACGCCGAAGTCGAAGCCCGCGAACTGCGGGGTCAGATAGACGATCTTGCTGTTGCTGTATTCGGAGCCAGCCTGCGACAGCCACGCGAACGGAATAGCCACGCCAGCCTGAACGGTTTCGGCCTGCATCATGCCGCCATTGAAGCTGCCGACGCCGCCTTCCCAGGTCGCGCTGGTGTAGGTGCCGTTGTCGAACAAGCCGATGACGCCGTCGGACTGGCCGATGCGGACGATACCGACCTGATCCGTGCCCATGTAGACGAAGGCGCGGCGGACGAACACCGTCTCACCCGAAGAGTAGCCGCTCGGGCTGGAAGCGCTCGAAAACGCGGTGGCGCCGTTCGGGTTCGGGAAGTTTTCGCGCAGCTCGACCGACGCACCATAACGCAGGCCGTTGGTGGCCAAGCCGTCGACGCCCGGATACAGGCGCATGTAGGACGCGATGCCGACCGGGTTGATCTTGTAGTTGACGCCGCTGACAGTCCATGTGTCGGCGCTGGTGAAGTTTGCTGAGATTTCCGTCTCGACACGGCCGTTCAGGCGGATGACGACGGTGCCCGGGGTCGGGGTCGCATCGGTCTTCGGCGCATAACCGGACGGGTCGTTGGCGCGGCCAACAGCGTTGTTGTTGTTGTTCGCAGCCGGACCGCTCATCCAGTTGCCGATAACCTGGCCCTGGGTGGTGGGGGCATTGGTCTGAGCGAAGGCGATACCGCCGGTCGCCCCGAGAATGGCCGCACTGGCCAACAAAAGCTTACGCATAGTGATCCTCCTCATGACACCGGACGAACCCGGCGGGGATTTCCAGGCCCCGCCCCGATCGCGTCGAGGCGGGGCCGCCGAACCTGGGGGAAACTATTGCCGTGGTTTTCGCCCTCCGCAACCCACTGAGTGGATACCGCATGGCATTTCCGAAACACTGTGGCGTGGGAGACACAGTGGGAAGATCGCAAGGGAGTGAGACCAGGCACTGGGGAAAATCGCGGCGCGTTTCAACTCAGGAGCACGGCGATGCCCAGAGACCATCGTCTGCTTCTGCTGCCGATTGTGCGAATCCAGGCTGGGAGGTCAAGATTTTCATCAAGACCAACCAGATCAGAGTCTCAATCAAGAGGCGGTAGGAGAAGGGGCGGGTTCCATCCGGGGCCGGCCCTCTCCTGGGAATGAAGCGACCATTTACGCCAGCGCCCCGATTGCCCCGGCACCGCGACATCGGTCTGGAGGCAGCCGTCGTACCGAGTCGCCTCCAATGCCGCCCAGCGCCGCGACCGGCAATCCAGCCCGCGCGGCGAGGCTCGCCCAGCGGCAGGCGCCGAGCGCGGGCTGGCCGGGGTGGCTGGCTGTGGCGAAGGCTGGGGATAAAAAGGCCAGGGTCGCGCCGTTGCGGCGGGCGCGCCGCAGGTCCGGCAGGGAGTGCGCCGAACTGGTCACCATTCCCGAGCGGCGCAACGACCCCGGCCAGCGCCCGCCGCGCAAATGCACCCCCGCACCCAAGGAAGCCGCCAGCCGCACGTCCCCCGCGACCACCAGCACCAGCCGCCGGACGCGGCAGATGCGCGCAAGGTCCCGCCCGATCGCGACTCGGTCAGGGTGCGAGTCGTGCCGCAACACCACCCCGGCAATCCCCCTCGGCAACCGCGCGGCGGCCAGACGTGGATCGGGCAGCCGCGCGATGTCGGTGAAAAGCCACAGCACTGGCGGCGCTTTGGGACCCAGGCGCCGAGCCGTGGCGCGTCCCCAGGCGATGAGTTTCAGGTCGGGCATCGATAAAATCCGTCATGGTCGGCCTTGAGCCGACTACCTCTGGAAACGCCACCTCTGGAAACGATAGCACGTGGCCAACCCAGCGTTACCGTGCCACGCTGGGCCGAGGTGGCCGGGTCAGGCCCGACCATGATGGAAGGGGGTATCACGCATGAGCCGCCGGTCGAAACAGCTCGACGCCGCGTTCCAGCAGGGCGAGCACCTGCACGCAGCCGGGCGCCTGAACGAAGCTGAACAGACCTACCGGCAGATTCTGGCCACCGAACCGAAACACGCCGACTCGCTGCACATGCTGGGCGTGCTGGCGCTACAAGCGGGCCACGCGGCGGCGGCGCTGGACCTGTTCGACCGGGCGATCGCGATGAAACCATTGGTTTCGTCCTATCATGTGCATCGCGCTCACGCACTCCTGGCGCTGGGCCGCCCGGCCGAGGCCATCCCCGCCTGCCGCACCGCCCTGCGCACCCGAAGCAACAACGCCGAGGCCTACCAGGTGCTCGGTCACGCCCACACCGACGCGCTGCAACCCGGGGAGGCCCTGCGTGCCTACCGCGAAGCGGCCCGGCTGAAGCCCGATCTGCCGGACCTGTTCAACAACCTCGGCACCGCCCTGCGCAACATCGGGGCGCTGGAGGAAGCCGAGCAGCAGTTACGGGAAGCGGTGCGGCGGGCGCCGGCGGACGTGGGCGCGCAGTTGAACCTGTCGAGCGTGCTGAAAGAACTCGGAAAGACTCAAGACGCCGAGGCCCTGCTGCGCGACGCGCTCCGACGCCAGCCCGGCGATCCCGTACTCTTATATAATCTGTCCCTGCTGCTGCTGCTGACCGGCCGCGACGACGAGGCCTGGCCCGGATGGGAACAGCGCTTCGCCGCCCGCGCGATCCCGAACCGGGGCCTGCCGCAACCGCAATGGAACGGCGAGCCGCTGAATGGCCGCACGCTGCTGGTCTACGCCGAGCAGGGGCTGGGGGACACGATCCAGTTCTGCCGCTATCTGCCCGGCGTCGCTGGCACCGTGCTGTTCGAGGCTCCACCCCGCCTGCGCCGCCTGCTATCGACCCTGCCGGGCGTGCCGCGCATGGTGCTGCCGGGCGATCCGCTGCCGCATGTGGATTTTGTTTGCCCTCTCATGAGCCTTCCCGCCCTCACCGGCGCGGCAATTCCCTTGGCGATCCCGTACTTGTCCGCCGAACCAGATCGGGTGGTCCGGTGGCGGCAACGCATCGGTGCGGATGGTATCAAGATCGGGATCGCCTGGCAGGGCAACCCGGGCCGAACGGAAGACCGTGGCCGATCGATGAAATTGCACGCATTCGCGCCCTTGGCCGCCGTGCCCGGTGTGCGGCTGATCAGCCTGCAAAAGAACGATGGTACCGATCAACTGGAAGACGGCCCGCCGGTAGAAAGCCTCGGCCCCGACTTCGACGCCGGTTCGGACGGGTTCCTGGACACGGCGGCGGCTATGATGAGCTTGGATTTGATCGTCACATCGGACACGTCCATCGCCCATCTGGCTGGCGCGCTGGGCCGGCCGGTCTGGGTGGCGCTACGGACAGTGCCAGACTGGCGCTGGCAGTTGGGGCGGGAGGACAGCCCCTGGTACCCCACCATGCGCCTGTTCCGGCAAACCGAGCGGGATGAGTGGGGACCGGTGTTCGCGGCCATGGCGACAGCGATTGAGACTCACGGCACCGAGACATAAATTTTACCCGATCCTCGCTTGCCAATGCATCGCGTGGCTGGCTTCGCCAATCGCATGATCGTCTATAACGGCGCCGTGTTCACCAGCCAGGTCGACGGCGGCAACAACGGTGCCAACCGATTTGATCGTGGCCAGCACCGCGAACTACGCGCTGCTGGCGGAGGCGGCTCAGGCCGAAATCCGCTCCATGCCGCCCATATAGGGCCGCAGCACCTCGGGGATCAGGATGGAGCCATCGGCTTGCTGGTGGTTCTCCATCACGGCGATCAGCGCGCGCCCGACCGCGACGCCAGATCCGTTCAACGTGTTCACGAACGCAACTGTCTTGCCGTCCGGCGTGCGGAACCGCGCGTTCATGCGCCGCGCCTGGAAGTCGCGGGTGTTGGAGCAGGAGCTGATCTCCCGCCAGGCTTGCTGGCCGGGCATCCAGACCTCCAGATCGAAGGTCTTCGCGGCGCCGAAGCCCGTATCGCCGGCACTGAGTACCACGCGGCGATAAGGCACGCCCAGCAGCCGCAGCACCGCCTCGGCGCAGGACGTCATGCGCTCATGTTCGGCCGCGCTATGGTCGGGGCGGCAGATCGACACCAGTTCGACCTTGCGGAACTGGTGCTGGCGCAACATCCCCCGCGTGTCGCGGCCGGCAGCACCGGCCTCGCTCCGGAAACAATCGGTCAAGGCGGTCAGGCGGCGCGGGAGGTCTTTCTCCGCCAGCATCTCCCCCATGACCGAGGCAGTCAGCGGCACCTCCGCGGTCGGGATCAGCCAGCGACCGTCCGTCGTGCGGAACAGGTCGCCGGCGAATTTCGGCAGCTTGTCGGTGCCGTAGGCCGCCGCGTCGTTAACCATCGAGGGCACAACCATCTCGGTATAGCCATGCTGCTCGGTATGCAGATCCAGCATGAACTGGCCCAGCGCCCGTTCGAGCCGAGCGAGCGGTCCGCGCAGAATGGTAGAGCGTGCGCCGGCCATCTTGGCGGCGGTGGCGAAATCCATCATGCCGAGCGCCTCGCCCAGGTCCCAGTGCGGCTTGGGTTCGAAGCCGAGGTCGCGGGGTTCACCATGCTGGGCCATGACGACGTTCGCGCTCTCGTCCGTCCCGTCCGGCACATCGGCGTCCAGGATATTGGGCAGCGACTCCAGGATGGACTTGATGGCGGCGTCCAATTCGGAAGCCTGCTTTTCCAGCCCCTCCATCTCGCCGCGTAGCGTGGTGGCTTCGGCCTCCAGCGCGGTGGTGTCGGCGCCGCTGCGCTTGCCCTGACCGATCTCCTTGGCCAGCGCGTTACGCCGAGCCTGCTTTTCTTGCAGGGCGGTTTGGGCGGTGCGGCGGGCCTGATCGCGGACCAGGATCTCGGGCGATTGCGCGCCCAGCCCGCGGCGGATCATCGAGGCATCGAAAGCTGCCGGATCGGTGCGAATGGCGCGGATATCGTGCATCGGTCAGTCCTCCACCGGCTTGGTCTCGACCCACCCGGACGTCAGGATCGAGATTTCGTAAAGCAGGATCAACGGGATCGCGAGACCGGTTTGGGTGATGATGTCCGGCGGTGCCAGGATTGCGGCGACCACGAACATGCCCACATAGGCATAGCGGCGGTATTTCTTCAGGCTGGCGGAGCTGACGATCCCCACCTTGGCCAGCAACGTCAGCGCCACCGGCAGCTCGAACGTGATGCCGAAGGCGAAGATCAGCTTCATGACCAGGTCGAGGTATTCGCTGACCTTGGCCTCCAGCTGGATCGGCACGGCGGAACCGGCGGGGCTTTCGAAGCTGATGAAGAATTTCCAGGCGAAGGGGAACACGAAGTAGTACGCCAGCGCGGCGCCCAGCACGAACAGCACGGGGGTGGCGGCAAGGAACGGCAGGAAGGCTTTCTTCTCTGACTTGTACAAGCCGGGGGCGACGAACAGCCAGAGCTGGGTGGAGATCACCGGAAAGGCGATGAAGGCCCCGCCGAAGAAGGCCACTTTGATGTAGGTGAAGAACACCTCGTATAGCTGGGTGAAGATCAGCCGGCGCGGCGTACCGGACTGGTGCGCCAGAATGTCGACCAACGGCTGTGCCAGAAAGCTGTAGATCGCAGCGGAGAAGTAGTAGGAAATCCCGAAGGCCACCATGAACGCCGCGGCCGACCACAGCAGCCGGCGGCGCAACTCGATCAGGTGATCGAGCAGCGGCATCGGTTTGTCGTCGATGGTGTCCTCTTCCTTGGTATCGGCCACGTCTGGGGTTCGCCTGTTGTGGGGTTAGCGGAGGATAAACTGCGGCGGAATGAACGCCGGGGGTTCGGGCTGTTCGGCTTTCGCGGGTTCCGGCGGGGGGATCATGCCGGGTGGGATGAACGACGGCGCGACCGGCGTCTCCGGTTCAGGCGGTGGTGCGATGGCTTCCGGCTCGGCGTTTTCCTCGGGTGCCGGTTCGCTCGGCGGCAGGGTGTCGGCGAAGGTGTCGCGCAGCGTGTGGTCGGGGTCGATGTGCTTTTCGACCTCCTCCTTGAAGTCGAAGTTCCGGATGGCGTTGAACTGGTCCTTGACGTCGCCGAGATTCGCCTCCCGCACCATCTCATCGACATGGGTCTGGAACTCGGACGCCATGCGGCGCGCCTTCTTGACCATGCCCGCCACCGTTCGGATGGCGACAGGCATGTCCTTCGGCCCGATCGCGATCAGGGCGACGGCGGCGATGAGGGCAATTTCCGACCAGGCGAAATCGAACATGGAGGCGTTTGTGTCCCGTGGGCGGGTTTTCCGCCCGGCCGGTTGGTAGCAGGAAGGAAGGCGAAGGGGAACGGGCGAGCTGGGAACAAGTGGGGGGCGGGTTACCGCAGCGCCGCCCCGGTCGACTTCGCCACCGCCGCGATCGCCTTCTGGCAGGCGGCCTCGATCTCGGCATCCGTCAGCGTCCGATCCCGTGGCTGGAAGGTCACCTCGACCGCCAGCGATTTCTTGCCCGCCGGCAGCTTGTCGCCTTCGTAGACGTCGAACAGCGTTACCCCCGTAATCAGCGTGCGTTCGGCGCCCTTGGCGGCGCGCAACACGGCGTCGGCAGCGACCCCGGTATCTACCAGGAACGCGAAATCGCGGCGCAGCGGCTGGAACGCGGGCAGGTCGGGCGCGGCCTTGCGGCGGCGCTTGGGGTCGATGACGGCATCGAGGTCCAGCTCGAACGCCACCATCGGGCCGGGCAGGCCGAGGTCGGCGATCACGCGGGGGTGCAATTCCCCGAAGCGCCCAATCACGTTTTTCGGCCCTTGCCGCACCGTGGCGGAACGACCCGGGTGGTAGAAGCCCGGCGCGTCCTGCGTCAGCATCAGCCCTTCCAGCGGGACCTCGAGCGCCGCCATCGCGGCCCACAAATCGGCCTTGGCGTCCATCGCGTCCACCGGCTGCGCGGGCGAGGCCCAGCTACGCGGCGAGGACCCGGCCCGCACCCCGGCGGCGACCAACCGCTGGCCGTGCGGGGCGGCGGCGTCGAAGGCCGGCCCAACCTCGAACAGGCCCAGATCGGGGTAACCGCGCGCGGCGTTGCGCTTGGCGGCCATGGCCAGAGTGGCGATGGGCGTCGGGCGCAATTGGTCCAAATCGGCCGCGATGGGGTTGGACAGGCGCAGGCTGTCGGGCGTGCCGCCGAACGGAACGGCCTCAGCGGCGGCCATGAAGCTGAACGTGACACACTCGGCCAAGCCCTGCGCCGCCAAAGTGCGGCGGGCCAAAGCGGTACGTTTTTGGCGAGGCGTCAACGTCGCGGCCGGCACCGGCACCGACTGCGGCAGCGACACCGCGGGCACGGCGTCGAGGCCGCGCAGGCGCAGCACTTCCTCGATCAGGTCGTTTTCCGGCTCGATGGTGTTGCAGCCCTCGGCCGCGGCGGCGGCCTTGGCGGGGGCCAGGTCTGGGGACTGATCCAGCGCGATGGCCGCTGCCACGTCATTGCGCCAGGACGGCACGGCGACGGTAACAGACTCATCGTCCCGGCGCCGCACGGCGAAACCGAGGCGTTCCAGCGACGTAACCGCATCGTCCGCCGGAATATCCGACCCGCCGAAGCTGGCGATGCGGGAGAACCGCATGGTTGCGTCGCGCTGCCATTCCGGTTCGGCGCCGGCCGAGACAACCGGACCGGCTTCGCCGCCGCAGAGTTCCATGATCAGCGCCGTCGCCGCCTCGATGGCGTCGGGCATCAACGCCGGGTCCAACCCCCGCTCGAACCGCTGGCGCGCGTCGGACACGATCTGGTGCCGCCGCCCGGTCAGCGCGATTCGGACGGGGTCGAACAGCGCGCACTCGACGAAGACCGAGGTCGTGGAGTCGTCGCAGCCCGTCGGCTCGCCGCCGATCACGCCGGCGATGGATTGCACCCCGGCGGCATCGCAGATGGCGCAATCCTCGGTGCTGACTGTGTATTCCTTGCCGTTCAGCGCCAGCATTTTTTCCCCAGACCCGCGCCGTAGCGTCAGCACGCTGCCTGTCAGCTTGCCCACGTCAAACACGTGCAAGGGGCGGCCGAGGTCCATCGTGAAGAAGTTGGTCACATCCACCAGCGCGTTGATCGGCCGCAGGCCGATTGAGGTCAGACGGTCCTGCAACCATTTCGGGCTGGGGGAATTCCGCACCCCGCGAATGGTCCGCCCCAGGATCCACGAACAAGCCTCGGGAAAATCGTTTTGCCAACGCGGCCCGCCGTCGAAGGCGGGGGCGATCCGCGCGGGGGCATAGGGTTTCAACGTGCCGATGCCGGCCGCCGCCAGATCGCGGGCGACGCCTCTGATGGAAAAGCAATCGCCACGGTTGGGGGTGACGCCGATCTCGATGATGGGATCGTCCAACCCGACCCAGGCGGCGTAAGGCGTCCCAACGGGCGCGTCGGCCGGCAGGTCGATGATGCCGGAATGGTCGTCGCCCAGGCTCATCTCGCGCGCCGACAGCAGCATGCCGCCGCTTTTGACGCCGCGGATTTCGCCGACTTTCAGCACCGAGCCGTCGTGCGGGATCGTGCTGCCCGGCGCGGCGAATACCGCCTTCATGCCGGTGCGGGCGTTCGGTGCGCCGCACACCACCGTGACGGTCTCCGTCCCGGTATCGACGGTGCACACCCGCAGCCGGTCGGCGTTGGGGTGCTGCACGGCCTCGGTCACGTGCACAATGCGGAAGCTCGCCAGCGCGGCACCGGGGTTCGCGACGCCCTCCAGCTCCAGCCCGATCTGGGTCAGGGTGTCGGTGATGACGTCCAGCGGCGCGTCGGTCTCAAGATGATCCTTGAGCCAGGACAGGGAGAACTTCATGGCTCAGACTCCCTCGTGCAGCATGGTGGGGGATAGTGGATTGAACCCGTAATGCCGCAGCCACCTCAGGTCGGACTCGTAGAACGGCCGCAGGTCGGCCATGCCGTGCTTGAGCATCGTCACCCGCTCCACCCCCATGCCCCAGGCGAAGCCTTGCCATTCGCGGGGATCGATGCCGCAATTGGCCAGCACGCGGGGGTGCACCATGCCGCTGCCCAGAATCTCCAGCCAGTCACCGCCCTTGCCCAGTTCCCCGGTGCGGCGGTTCCAGCCGATATCGACCTCCATGGAGGGTTCGGTAAACGGGAAATACGAGGATCGGAACCGCACCGGCAGGTTGCCGATGTCGAAGAAGGTGCGGAGGAAGTCGGTCAGGACGCCCTTCAAATGGCCGAGCGTGAGGTCGCGATCGATGATCAGCCCCTCGCACTGGTGAAACATCGGTGAGTGCGTCGCGTCATGATCGGCGCGATAGGTACGCCCGATGACGATGGTGCGGATCGGCGGCGGCTGCGTCAGCATGGTGCGGATCTGCACAGGGGAGGTGTGGGTACGCAGCACCGGCGGCGGTTTGTTGCCCTGGGCCGGCAGGTAGAAGGTGTCGTGGTCGGCGCGGGCGGGGTGGTGCGCGGGGATGTTGAGGGCGCCGAAGTTGTACCAGTCGGATTCCACGTCCGGCCCGTCGGAGACGGTGCAGCCCATGGCGCCGAAGATGGCGACGATTTCCTCCATGGTGCGGGCGATGGGGTGGATCAGACCGGCGGGACGCGGGCGAGGCGGCAGTGAAATATCAATGCGTTCCCCGGCCAGGCGGGCGTCCAGCGCGGCCGATTCCAGGGCGGTCTTACGGGCCTCAATGGCGGCGTTGAGCGCGTCCTTAAGCTGGTTCAGCGCCGCCCCACGCTCCCGCCGCTGATCCGGCGGGGTCTTGCCGAGGTCTCGCAGCAGCCCGGTCAGCGTCCCGTTGCGGCCCAGCACCGCCACGCGGATGGCGTCCCAGGCGCGCAGGTCGCCGGCGGCGGCGAGGGCCGCGTCGGTCTCGGTCTTCAGGGCCAGGAGGTCGTCGGTCATCGGTATCGTCCCCGCGTCGTCTTTACCAACGTCATCCCGGCGCGTGTCGCCGGGACCAAGATCAGCACCCTGCGCGCTTGGCCCCCGCGACAAGCGCGGGGATGGCGCGGAGGGGAGGTCATACGGAAAGGGCCGCCCTTGTCAGGCGGCCCTTCTGTTGTGTCTCGATTTCCCCCGGGGAGAAACCGGCCTTAAGCCAGGGCGGCCTGCACCTTTTCCACGATGGCCTTGAACGACTCGGGGTCGTCGTAGGCGATGGCAGCCAGCACCTTGCGGTCCATCTCGATGCCCGCGAGCTTCAAGCCAGCGATGAACTTGCTGTAGATCAGCCCGTGTTCGCGGGTCGCGGCGTTGATGCGCTGGATCCACAGGCCGCGGAAGTCGCGCTTCTTGTTGCGCCGGTCGCGGTAGGCGTACTGGAGGGACTTCTCCAGCCGCTCGCGCGCGATGCGGTAATTGGTGGAGGAGCGCCCGACAAAGCCCTTGGATTGCTCAAGGACCTTCTTGTGGCGGGCGTGGGTGGTGGTACCCCGTTTGACGCGTGCCATGCTCTATCGCTCCCCTTAACCCAGACCGTACGGTGCCCACTGCAGAACGGTCAGGCCGTCGGCGTGGGTAAGAGTCTGGCTGCCGCGGTTGGACCGCTTGGCCTTCTGAG
>CAIYDT010000019.1 GCA_903924985.1 uncultured Acetobacteraceae bacterium | reverse complement strand
GTCGCCGAATAGCAGCCGGCATGGATCATGTTCGGCCAGTTGTTCGGGGTCTTGGGCTTCACCCGGTTGGTGAATGCCCGGGTGCGGTCATTCAGGTCCCAATAGAAGCTTTCGGTCAGGTTCAGCCCATTTGCCACATCCAGCCCGAGCGCGTGCACATCGGTGATGAACATCAGCAGCGCGGCCAGCTTCATCGACTTATTGATGCCGAACTCATTGGCCTGCTTGATGCTGTTCACGGTATCCGCGCCGGCATTGGACAGGCCGAGCACCTTCGCACCCGACGCCTGCGCCTGCACCAGGAACGAGGAGAAATCGCTCGTGCCGGGGAACGGGTAGTCAGCGGAGCCGAGCACCTTGCCGCCGTTGGCCTTCACCAGCGCGGAGGTATCGCCGGTAAGCTGCTTGCCGAACGCATAATCGGCGGTGAGGAAGTACCAGCTATCGCCGCCGGCCTTCACCATCGCGCCGCCGGTGGACTTCGCCAGCATGTAGGTGTCATAGACCCAGTGGATAAAGTTCGGGGAGCACTGGGCGCCGGTCAGGGCCGCGGAGGCGGCGCCGACGTTCAGGTAGACCTTGTTCTTCTCGCGCACGACGGATTGCACGGCGAGCGCGACGGAGGAGGTCGGCACGTCCAGCAGCATGTCCACGCCATCGCGGTCGAACCACTGGCGCGCGATGCTCACGGCGAGGTCCGGCTTGTTCTGGTGATCGGCGGAGATGATCTCCACGTTGAACCCCTTGGCGGCCGGGCCGAACTCCTCGACCGCCTGCCTCGCGCAGATCACCGAGGTGGCGCCGCCGGTGTTCTGGTAGGGGCCGGACTGATCGTTCAACACGCCGATCTTGAGCGTAGGTACACCCTGGGCGCGAGCACGCACGATCGGCAGCGTGGTGGCGGCGGCGGCAGTGCCAAGCAGGGCGCGACGGCTGATAGTCATAGCAAGCATATCCTTTAAGAATTTAAGTCGATACGAGCGGACAGTTGCCCTTGTCCAACGGGCGAAACGCCTGATCGGCGGGGGTGGTGGCGAGCAATTTGTAATAATCCCAAGGACCCTTGCTCTCGGCCGGAGTCTTCACCTCCCAAAGGTAGGAAGGATGCAGCACGCGGCCATCGGCGCGGATGCTGCCCTTGCCGAAGCAATCGTCCTCGGTCGGGATCGACTTCATCTTGGCCACCGTCGCTGCCCCACTTTCCTTGGCCTGGGTGACGCCCATCGCTTCCACAGCCTTCAGGTAATGCAGGGTAGCCGAATAGGTGCCGGCCTGGACCATGCTCGGGCGGATCCCTGGCGCCTTCGGAGCGATGCGGTTGGAGAAGGCACGCGTGCGATCGTTCAGATCCCAATAGAAACTATCGGTCAGCACGATACCCTTGGCGACGTTCAGGCCCAGCGCGTGCACGTCGGTGATGAACACCAACAGGCCGGCCAGCTTCATCTTGATGCCGAATTCCTGCGCCTGCTTGATCGTGTTGATCGTATCGGTGCCGGCATTGGCCATGCCCAGGATCTTGGCGCCGGATGCCTGCGCCTGTATCAGCAGCGAGGAAAAATCCGTCGTGCCGGGGAACGGGTAGGCGATGCTGCCGAGCACCTTGCCGCCGGCGGCGGTGATGAAGGCGGTTGTGTCGCGTTGCAGGGCATGGCCGAAGGCATAGTCGGCGGTGATGAAATACCAACTGTCGCCACCGGCGCCGACCATCGCCCCGCCGGTGGACTTCGCCAGCATATAGGTGTCGTAGACCCAGTGAATGGTATTGGCGTTGCACTGCGGACCGGTTAGATCGGAGGTCGCCGCGCCGCAGTTCAGGTAGACCTTGTTCTTCTCTTTCGCGACACCGGCCACGGCAAGCGCGACGGCGGAATTCGCCACCTCGCAAATCATGTCGACGCCATCGCGATCGAACCATTGACGCGCGACGGAAACGCCGACATCGGGCTTGTTTTGGTGATCGGCGGACACGATCTCCACAGTCATGCCCTTGGACGCGACTCCGAAATCCTCCAACGCCTGGCGCACGCAGGTGATCGCAACCGGTCCGGCCAGATCCTTGTACGGGCCGGACAGGTCGGTAAGGCAGCCGATCTTCAGCGTTGCGCCCTGGGCGCGGGCAGAAGACGCTCCGACGATCGGCAAAGCGGCTAGCCCTGCACTTGCGGCAAGTAAACCGCGACGGCCGAGCGCATGCTGATTGTTCATAGCCTTGCCTCCCTCTGGTTCATCATGAT
>CAIYDT010000018.1 GCA_903924985.1 uncultured Acetobacteraceae bacterium | reverse complement strand
TTGATGGGCTATCGCCTGGCCCTCTTCCCAAGAAACCAATGTATCAGGGTCAAGGGAACGCGTTCCCTTGCGGGGTGGAGGGGCGGAGCCCCCCTGGGGCTTGGGGCAAAGCCCCAACCTGACCCGCATCATGGCATCAGGTCGTGCCAGCTCCGGCTGTGGCCGGTGTCGATGTCGGCCACGACGCTCATGCCGGCGCGCAATTCGGGATCGTCGGCGCGACGGTCGACTTTGATCCGCACGGGCACCCGCTGCACCACCTTAACCCAGTTGCCGGAGGTGTTCTGTGCCGGCAGCACCGAGAATTCCGATCCGGTGTTCGGGCTGATGCTTTCCACCGTGCCCTGCCAGACCTTGCCGGGATAGGTATCGACGGTAACCTGCACCGGGTCGCCGTGTTTCACGTGGGTAAGCTCGGTTTCCTTCGGATTGGCCTCCACCCAGACGCGTTCGGTGGAAACAAGCCCCAGCGCGGCGGTCGCGGCGGCCAGATACATGCCTGGCTGCACGCTTTCCACCTGGGTCGCGATACCGGCGAACGGCGCGCGGATGATGGTATGGTCAAGCTGGCGCTGCGCCTCGTCCACCCGGGCCTTGGCCTGCAGATAGTCGGACATGGTCTTCACATCCACGTCCGGATCGCCGCCCAGTCGGGCGAGTTGAACCAGGGCGTGCACCTTCAATGCTTCCAGCGCCTGCTTGCTGGCGGCGAGCTGGAAGCGCGCATTGTCGTAATCCGCGCGCGTCACCCCGCCACCCTTCACAAGGTTGGCATAGCGCTCATAGGCCGCCTGATCCGCCTCGACCTGCGCCGCCTTGACCTGGCTGTCGCGGATCATGCGCTGATAATCCAACTTCATCGCGTTCAGGGTGGACACCATGCCGTTGAGGTTGGCGCGGGCGCCGTCCAGGGCGATTTGGAACGGCTTCGGGTCCAGCCGCAGCAGGATATCGCCTTTGGCGACCCGCTGGCCTTCATGCACCGGCACGTCCAGCACGATGCCGGAGATGTCGGTGGCGATCACCTCCTTGGCGGCGCGCACATAGGCGTCGTCGATCGACACGATGCGCCCGCCGGTCTTCCAGTAGTACAGCGCGCCCACCGCGACGACGGCGATGCCGCCCAGCATCAGGATCGGGCGCAGGCTGCGGCTCAGGGTACGGCGCGTGTTGCCCGATGACACCTGCCCCTCCGCCACGCGGCGCGCTGGTGCGGGGGCAGGGGAGGTTGTTGTGGCCTGGGACATCAGGCGATCTCCCGCGTTTCGGTCTGGTTGGCTGGCAAGGGGATACCCGGTGTTCGCCGCTGCGGCCGGGGGCACGCTGCCAGTGTGGATTTCATATGCAGTAATGCTTCCGTCATGCTTTCGAGCGTCGCTTCATCCAAGCCCGCGGTCAGCGTGCCGGTTATTTCCGCCCGCTGGCGGTCGATCTCCCGCAGCATCGGCAGCGCGGGCGGGCGCAGATGCAGGCGCCAGATGCGGCGGTCCCTCGGGTCCGGCCGGCGTTCCACCAGGCCGTTCTTCTCCAGCCGGTCGACCAGCCGCGCCACGGTGATCGGCTCCACCTCGATGATCTCGGCCAGTTCCTTCTGGGTGATGCCGGGCTGGCGTTCCAGCCAGATCAACAGGATCCACTGTGCCCGAGTCATGCCGTGCTCGCGCGCGCGCTTGTCCGCGTCCATGCGAAGCAGCCGGGCGACGTCGTGCAGCAGGAACAACAGATCGCGGCGGATTTCGGTCATCGATCGACAGTGGGAAGGGGGAGGGGAGAAATCAACACAGGCGTTATAGTAAGCAGTGTTATGATCCGTTGACCAGCCGGGCGGCCATGCGCGCCAAGCAGGTCGGCCCCCAAGCGCGGAAGGCCGAATGACAGCACCTAGCTTGCCGGCATCGGCGAAGCGACGTCATTGTGCGGTGCGGCACGGCGGTCATGGGGGTCGAGACAATACAGATGGGCGGAGTTGCGACATATTTCTGGGTCGCCGTCGGCGGCGGACTTGGCAGCATGGCCCGGTTCTGGATCGCCGGTTGGGTGGCACAGCAGGGGTTCGGCCGTTTTCCGTGGGGCACCCTGGCGATCAACGTGCTGGGTTCGCTGGTCATCGGCATCGTGGCCGGACTGACCCTGACTCCCGAGCGCCTCGATTGGCATCCGAATGTGCGGATCTTCCTGATGGTCGGGATCTGCGGTGGTTTCACGACCTTTTCCGCCTTCAGCCTGCAGGTCGTGGAGATGTTCCAGATCGGCGATTTCGCGCCGGCGTTCGGCTATATCGCCGGTTCGGTGCTGCTCTGCCTGGCCGCGACGGGCGCCGGGATCCTGTTGGCGCGCTGACCGGGCACACCCCGTGTCTTGCCCCCGGGGGGCCATCCATGCTGTTAACGGCTCGATTTTGCGGACAGGATAACCAGGTGGTGAAGCGGTGAAGCTGTTACTGACAGGCGGCTGCGGATTTATCGGCTCGGCCGTGGTCCGCCGTCTGATCCGCGCATCGGATCATGCGATCGTCAATGTCGACAAGATGACCTACGCCGCGTCCGAGGACGCGCTGGAGGAAGGACGCACCCATCCGCGCTACACCCACGTGCTCGCCGACATCGCCGACGCCCCGGCGATGCGCCAGGTCTTCGCCACCCACCGCCCCGATGCCGTGATGCACCTGGCGGCGGAATCCCACGTCGACCGCTCGATCGACGGTCCGGCCCCGTTCATCCAGAGCAACATCGTCGGCACCTTCGTGCTGCTCGAAGCCGCGCGCGAGCACTGGTCCGGGCTCGATGCGGCCGGCAAGGCGGCATTCAAGTTCCATCATGTCTCCACCGACGAAGTGTTTGGCGCGCTGCATCCGAACGATCCGCCGTTCACCGAAACCACTTCCTACGATCCGCGCAGCCCCTATTCCGCCAGCAAGGCGGCGTCCGACCATCTGGTCCGCGCCTGGCAGCACACCTACGGGCTGCCCACCCTGGTCAGCAACACGGTCAACAATTACGGCCCCTGGCAGTTCCCGGAAAAGCTGATCCCGCTGGTCACCCTGAACGCGCTGGAGGGCAAGGAACTGCCGGTCTACGGCGACGGCTCGAACATGCGCGACTGGCTGTTCGTCGAGGACCATGCCGAA
>CAIYDT010000017.1 GCA_903924985.1 uncultured Acetobacteraceae bacterium | reverse complement strand
TAATAGGGGTAGCCAGCGGCCTGCTTGGCCAGCGGGGTGAAGGTCCGATAGCGGCCCTGGGCGCGGATGGAATCCAGCGACTGGCGACAAAAGGCGTGGAAAGCGTTCATGCTCAGGCACTTTCTCCGAGGGGAGGGCGGCTTTCATTGATCCACGTCAAGATTTGCCGATGCGGGTTGGCACCGAAAAGATACCCTATCGAGACCCTAACCGATGGCAACCAACGGTTGAAGTATCTCGGCGGATAGCTGCCATGTTCCGACGATCTTTGCTTATGCACAAGCCCATGTATTAGATTTCTGTGCGGTGCAACATAACAGGAGTCCCCCCATGCCGTTGAGCGCGCCCGCCGCCCGCGAGAAGCAACACACGCGCTCGATCACCATCGACGGCTACCGCCGGGAAGACGGGTTATACGACATCGAGGCGCACCTCACCGACGTGAAAACCTTCGGTCAGACGAACTACGACCGCGGTTTCATCCCGTCCGGCGAACCCATTCACGATATGGGGTTGCGGCTGACCATCAGCGACTCGATGGAAATCGTCGCCAGCGAGGCGGTCAGCGACCTTACTCCCTACAAAATGTGCCCCACCGCCGCGCCCAACTTCTCCCGCCTGGTGGGCATGCGCATCAAGGCGGGCTTCCTGCGCGACGCCAATCACGCGGTCGGCGGCACCGTGGGCTGCACCCATCTGCGGGAGCTATTGCAGCAGATGGCCACCACCGCCTTCCAGACCATCAACCCCGCCCGCGTCCGCAAGGAAATGCGGGCCGAGGGGACCGTACCACAGCCGGGCAGCGACGCGGTCGACGCCCGTATCACCGAAAAGATGGGCGGTCCGCCCAAGATCATGAACACCTGCATCGCATACAGCGACGCCGGCCCGCTGGTAAAACGCCGTTGGCCGCATCTTTACACCGGGATGGACGCCGAACAGGAAGCCGCCGATTAGGCGGCATTCCGAGCCTCTTCGATCGGCGAAGTTGGCGGCGGCAGGTTCGCGGGCTCGATGCGAGCCGGTTCGGCGTAACGGGGCTGGGGAGACGTTCCATGCCCCGCCGCCGCGTGGCCGGCATCGGTCGTGGCTTCCCGGAAATACTCCAGGACGAACACCCGCACAGCGCTGGTGCGCCCGCCCGGGTGATCGTTCGCCTCCACCTTGCGGACAAGGCCGCTCAGGTCCTTGCCCTCCCGCTCGCTGATTTCCGTCAGCGCATCCCAAAGCTCCGGCTCCAGCCGCATGCTGGTGCGCCCGCGCTGGGCAACGACGTTACGATTGATAAGCCGACTGGCCGTCACGGCAGCCCCCATAGGTTGAACGGAGGCCATTGGACCAGGAAGACGTTAACAAAGGGTTTACGCAGACGAAGATTTTTGCATGGCATCGTATGTTTTTTTGGCGTGTTACCAAAGGGTTAACGCGGCCCTCGTAATAGCGGCAAAACCGGTGGTAGGCCATTCTCACACCGCCAGGGTCGTCCTCGGGCTTGACCCGAGGTTTGACCCGAGGTTTGACCCGACCACCCCAGGCCAGAGCCGCACCAAAAGAATGTGCGTTTTCAGCCTTCTGTACAACAGGAGGTACTCGGGACAAGCCCGTCCATGACGGATGGGGAGGCCGGTAGATACCCCAACCACCCAAAGCTAATGCCCATGGGCCTGCGTCCACCGTGACGGTGGTCTGACGCCTCATCCCCCATCGACCGAACCATCAGATCACCGTACGCTGCGTACCTGTCCCCTCAGGAGAGCCCAATGACCGTCGAATTCATCGGTATGATCGCGGCCGAAGCGAAGTCCGAGATCCACCCGGCCCAGGGGCCGTCGATCGACCCCGACTACATCGCCCGCTTCGCACAGACGCATGAGAAAGCCGGATTCGACCGGGTGCTGATCGCGCATAATTCCTCGGACGCCGACGCCGTGCTGGTCGCCACCCACGCCGCCTATGCCACCAAGACGCTGGGCTTCATGATCGCCCACCGCCCGGGCTTCATCGCTCCCACCTATGCGGCACGCCTGTTCGCGACGTTCGACGTGTTCTCCGGCGGACGCGGCGGCATCCACATCATCACCGGCGGCGACGGCGCGGAGCAGCGCAAGGACGGCGACTTCCTGAACCATGAGGAACGTTACCGCCGCACCGACGAGTATGTTGGCCTGATGCGCCAAACCTGGACCGCCGAGGCCCCCTTCACCCACGAAGGCCCCTACTACCACGTCGAAAACGCCTTCGCTCGGGTTAAGCCGATCCAGGCGCCGCATATTCCGGTGTATTTCGGCGGCTCGTCCGATATCGCCATCGCATTCGCCGCCAAGCACGCCAACATCTACGCCTTCTGGGGTGAAACGCTGGATATGGCGCGCGAGACCATCGGCAAAGTCCGCGCCGCCTGCGTCAAAATCGGCCGCGCCCCCTCCAGCATGAAGTTCAGCCTGTCGTTCCGCCCCGTCCTGGCCGACACAGAAGAGGCCGCGTGGGCCCGCGCCGACCGCATTATCGAACGCGTGCGCGAACTGCGCGGCCAGGGCGTCGGCCGGTTCAACGCCAAGCCCGAAAGCGTCGGCTC
Source organism: uncultured Acetobacteraceae bacterium (assembly GCA_903924985.1). Taxonomy (GTDB): domain Bacteria; phylum Pseudomonadota; class Alphaproteobacteria; order Acetobacterales; family Acetobacteraceae; genus Rhodopila. The sequence continues at coordinate 9,350 of CAIYDT010000017.1, read as the reverse complement.
CGCCCGCCTGCTGGAAGTCGCGGCCGGTGGCAAGGTGCGCGACAAGCGCCTTTGGACCGAGGTCGCGGCGGCCGTCGGCGCCGGCTCCAACACCACGTCCTTGGTGGGAACGGCCGAGCAGGTGGCGGAGTCGCTGCTGGACTACCACGCGCTGGGGATTACGACGTTCCTGATCCGCGGCTTCGACCCACTGGACGACGCCACCGATTACGGCCGCGTCTTGCTGCCGCTGGTGCGTGCCGGGGCGGAGAAGGCGCCACTGTCGGCCGCCGCCGAATAGTGCGCTTCGAAACCGTCGGCGATGACGCAGTGTATCTCGCCGAGCACATTGACACCCACCGGGTGCGTTGTACACCCAAGGAAACCACAAACGTTCGAGGCAAACATGACTGACACGGGCCTCTCCCCCCAGGAACGCCGCGACCTCCGCTGCATCGCCGGCCTGATGATCCCCGCCAGCACCGCATTCAAGGTGCCCGGCGCGGACGACCCGAAGATCTTCGCCGACATCGAGAAATCGCTAGGCCGCGATCTGGCCGACGTGCGCAAAGCCCTGGCGACGCTTGCCGGGATGGCCGACATGGACGATGCCAAGGCTGGCGCGGCCGCGGAGGCATTTCGTGCCGCCGGGGGCGCGCCGGTCGCAGCTTTGGAGCGGTCAATCCTGCAATGCTACTACCGCGACGATCGCGTGGTGATCTCGCTGGGCCTGGAAGCGCGGCCCCCCTTCCCCTTGGGACACACGCTGGAACAAGGCGACTGGTCGCTGCTCGATCCCGTTCGCAAACGCGCGAAGATGTGGCGGGACGCGTAAGCATGGCGACGCACGACATGGTCGATGTCCTGATCATCGGATCGGGTGCGTCGGGCGCGGCGGTGGCGTGGAGCCTGACCGAAACGAAAATGCGTATCCTCTGCATGGAACAGGGTGATTGGATGAAACCATCCGAATACCCCAGCACCGGCCGGGATTGGGAAGCGCGCCGCTACGCCGATTTCGATATTTCCCCCAACCGGCGGGCACGCGACACCGACTACCCCATCAACGACTCCAATTCGGCGATGAAGATCGCCAATTTCAACGGCGTCGGCGGCGGGACGGTGTTTTACACGGCACATTGGCCGCGCATGCATCCCTCGGACTTCCGCGTGAAGTCGTTGGATGGCGTCGCCGAGGATTGGCCGATCGACTACTGGGCATTGGAAAGATTCTTCGAAGAAAACGACCGCATGATGGGGGTCTCCGGCCTGGCCGGCGACCCCGGCGTGCCGCCGCGCCACCCGCCGATGCCGCCGCTGCCGCTGGGCAAGACCGGCACGCTGTACGGCAAGACGATGAACAAGCTGGGCTGGCACTGGTGGCCGTCCGACAGCACCATCGCGACGCAGGATTATGAGGGGCGGGCGAAGTGCATCAACCTCGGTCATTGCACCCCCGGCTGCGCCCAAGGGGCCAAGGCCAGCACGGATATCACCTATTGGCCGCTGGCGATTCGCGCTGGCGTGGAGCTGCGCACCCGCTGCCGGGTGCGGGAGATCGTCACCAACGAGAACGGCATGGCCTCGGGCGTCATCTATTACGATGCCAAGGGTGAAGAACAGTTTCAGCCGGCCGAAGTCGTAATCGTCGCCTGCAACGGTGTCGGAACGCCGCGTCTGCTGCTGAATTCCGCGTCGTCGCGCCACCCCAACGGTCTGGCCAATTCCAGCGGGCTGGTCGGCAAAAACCTGATGCTGCACCCCTGGCCGCAGGTGCGCGGCTACGTGGACGAAAAGGTCGACGGCGATCGCGCGCCGATGCTATCGATCTGGAGCAAGCAGTTCTACGAAACCGATCCGAACCGGGATTTCGTCCGCGGATATACGATGCAATTCGCCCGCGGCACGGGGGTGGTGAACGAAGCCGTTACCTCCATGTCGGTCGGCGCGCTGCCCTGGGGTTCCGACCATCATCGCGTCTACCGCGATCTGCTGCATCACCGGGTCCAGGTCGGCATCGCCTGCGACGATCTGCCGGAGGAGCATAACCGCGTGACGTTGGACCCGGTGCTGAAAGACAGCAGCGGTATCCCGGCGGCGAAAATAGATTACAAGCTCAGCGACAATACCAAGCGGATGATGGAGCATGGGATCGCGCGCGCAACCGAAATCCTGAACGCCGCGGGGGCCACCGGCATTTATACGTCACGCACACTGCTCAACAGTCCGGGCCATATGCTGGGTACATGCCGGATGGGGAATGACCCGGAGCGGTCGGTCGTCAACGCATGGGGCCGTTCGCACGACGTGAAAAACCTGTTCATCGTCGACGGCAGCACCTGGGTGACCGGGGGCGGGTTGAACCCGACCTCGACGATCCAGGCGGTGGCTTTGTATATCGCGGACCAGATGAAGCAGCGGCTGGCGACCTTGTTCGACTAACGGAGGACAAATCCATGAAAATCGGCGTCTTCTCCACGTTCATGTCGCCACTGGCTACGCCGGGGATGATCAAGGACTTCGGTAAACGCGCCGAGGATATCGGATTGGATTCAATCTGGATGGGCGAACACGTCGCGCTGTTCGACAAAAACACCTTCGGTTACCCAAGTTCCAAGGACGGGCGCATCCCCGTGCCGGCCGGTGGCGGGATGCTGGATATCACCGCGACGTTCGGGTTTCTGGCAGCGGTCACCAGCAAGGTGCGGTTTGGGACCGGCGTCGCGTTGGTGCCGCAGCGTAATCCCATCTACACCGCCAAGGAAATGTGCACCCTCGACTGGCTAACCGAGGGGCGCATCGATTTCGGGATCGGCGTCGGCTGGAACAAGGAAGAGGTGGAGGCTTGCGGCTACGGCTGGGAAGACCGCGGCGCTCGCTGCGACGAGTTTCTGACTGTCATGCGCCGCCTGTGGACCGAACCGGTGGTCGACTTCGCAGGTAAATGGGTCAAGTTCGAGACGCTGCGGATGGACCCGAAGCCAATCCAAAAGCCGCATATCCCCATTATCGTTGGCGGCTACGTGCCCGCTGCCTTCCGGCGCGCCGTGCAGTTCGGTGCGGGGTGGTACGGGTTCAACCGCGATCCCGCCGCGACCAAGGACATGGTGGCGCGCCTCGATGCCGCTTTCGCGAAAGCTGGACGCACGCGTGGGCCGGACTTCCAGATCATCATCACTCCGCCGATCGGGATGCCAATCGACGCCATGCGGGAATACGCGTCGCTGGGTGTGCACCGTCTGGTGGTCAACCTCGGCAGTCAGCGGCCGGAACGGATCGGTCCCCGCATGGCGGAAATCGCGACGCTGGTGAAACAGGACGGGTGACATGGGACGTCTGGAAGGCAAGATCGCACTGATCGCCGGCCACATCGACCACGTTGACAGCGGTGCAACGATCTCCCGAACCAAAGGACCGGAATAATGACGCTACGCGTACCGATGATTTCCCCCGAACGAGCCCGCGAACTCGGCGACGCCATGGGCATGCCCGCTCGGCGGACGGGCAGTGAGGCGTTCCGCGTCGTCGCCAATAACCCCGGCGTGGCGCGCGTCGCGTTCAGCCAGTTAATGCAACTGCTGGAGAACAACACTTTCGACACCCGCCTGCGCGAGATGATGATTATGCGCATCGGCTGGGTCACCGGGTCCGCATATGAATGGACGCAGCACTGGCGCGTCGCCACCACGGCCGGCATTCCACCGGAGGATGTTCTGGCCGTGCGGGACTGGCGAAAGTCCGACCGGTTGACCCTCGCCGATCGCGCCATTTTGGCAGCAACGGACGAGTGCCTAGGGGGAAAGTCCATTTCGGATGAGGCCTGGGCCGAGGTGATAAAATACATTCCCGACCCCGGCCAGCAGGTGGAATTCGTCATGGCCATGGGCAACTGGATGTCGTTCTCCCTGTTGTTCCGCAACCTGCGCATACCCCTGGCGGAGGGGTTGACGATCTGGCCCCCCGACGGAATGCCCTCCCCCAACGCGAATGGATAGGAGCTGACTCCATGTCCCGCATGATCAAGATGTCCTTGCCAAAAACCAAACAAGTCTCGCTGCCCAAGACAGCAGCCTTGACCAAAGCGCAGGAAGAACACAAGAAGTGGCTGAAGGCGCACGGGATCAAAGTCACTAAAAACTCGCTGAAAACCTGAGAGAAATGCATATGGAAACGTTCGATTACATCGTGGTCGGCGCTGGTTCGGCCGGATCGGTCCTCGCCAATCGCCTGAGCGCCAACCCAAAATACAAAGTCCTGGTGCTGGAGGCCGGCCGCGAAAGCCATCCCTGGTCGCGCATCCCCATCGGGTTCGCCAAGCTGATTGAAAACCCAGCAGCCAACTGGCTTTATTCATCGGAGCCGGACGAAGGCACCGGCGGGCGGCGCATCCCCATCCCACGCGGCAAGCTGCTGGGCGGATCCTCCTCCATCAACGGCATGGTGTTCGTGCGCGGTCAGGCGCAGGACTACGACCAATGGGCGCAGCTCGGCAATCGCGGCTGGAGCTACCGGGAGGTTCTGCCCGTCTTCCGCGACATGGAAGACTATCAGGGCGAAGGCGATCCGGAATACCGGGGCCGCGGCGGGCAACTGAAGGTCACGGAAAACGTCGAAACCGGCCCATTCTACGACACCCTGATCAAGGCGGCGCGGGAAGTCGGGATCAATTACACCAAGGATTATAACGGCGCCTCGCAAGACGGCATCGGCATGACTCAAACGACGATCCGTGGCGGGCGCCGGATGAGCACCGCCTACTGCTACCTCGATCCCGCGCGCAGCCGGCCGAACCTGACGATCCAGGCCAATGCCCTAACGGAATGCCTGCTGATCGAGGGCAAGCGCTGCGTCGGCGTCCGCTACACCGTCAACGGCCAAAAGCGGGAAGCACGCGCCGGGAAGGAAGTCGTGGTCAGCGCCGGCTCGATCAATTCACCGCAGTTGCTGGAACTATCGGGTGTTGGACAGCCGGAACGCCTCCAGGCGCTGGGTATCGAGGTGAAGAATGCGCTAAAAGGCGTGGGAGAGAATCTGCGCGACCATTATTCGCCCCGCATGAAATGGACGATCGATCCGTCGCTGGGACTGACCTACAACGACAAGGCCAAAGGACTTGGCCTGGTCTGGCAAGCACTTCGTTACGCCACCACACGAAAAGGCCTACTCGGCCTGCCGGCGTCGCCAATCCGAGCCTATGTACGGACACGGGGCGGGCTGGATGCACCGGATGCGGCGATTTCCTGGATCCCCTTCCTGTCCACACCAAATTTCAAGCTGGCGAAAGGATCGGGTACCACCGCGATCGTGAATATCCTGCGTTCGGAGAGTACCGGCCATATTCATATCACATCGAAATCCCCAAACACACCACCGGCCGTGAATTTCAACTTCATGACCGCGCAGTTGGATCGCGACGTCACGCTGGAGGCGATGCGTATCGCCCGCCGCGTCATGACCGCACCGGCGATGAAGGGGATTGCGCTGGATGAGATCGCGCCTGGGGTAAATATCGATTCCGACAGCGAACTGCTGGATTGGGTGAAGAAGAACGCCGAAACGACGTATCACCCCGTCGGCACCTGCAAGATGGGATCCGATCCGATGGCGGTGGTCGACGACCAGTTGCGGGTACACGGGATGGAGGGGCTGCGCGTTGCCGATGCGTCCATCATGCCCACGCTGACATCGGGGAACACCAACGCGCCGTCGATCATGATCGGCGAGAAGGCGTCCCGGATGATCCTGGCCGCGGCCGCCTAAACCAATGTAAACGCCGGCAACCGAGCGCCTGCGGGGTGCCGCAGATCCCCGCGGATATGTACTCCGTGCTCGGGCGACAACGCGTTTGTCACGCCCATCCATGGCATGCCGCGCGCGCGGAAAACGTCCGCGAGCGCGGCCATGGTCGCGTCGTCGCACCAGCTCCATAGCCGTTCTATCAGCGGTTCGAAGGTCCGCGTCCACTCGGTGCCGGTCGAGCGCGCCGGGGAAAACGCCTCGATCAGAGCGACCAGGTCCTCGACCGACGCGGCCCGAACGGCCCGCCGCATCTGATCCTCGATCAGCCCCAGCGTCGTGGCCGCGGCGTTACGGACGCGCCATTGTTCATCCAATGTGTTCATGAACGGTCCCCGGGCTTGAAGTGATCGACGTAAACGTTGAAACAGTCGTGGGTCTGGGCACGCTTGATGTAGCGTGACTGGTGCTTGGCATAGCCGCGGATAATGTCGTCCTTGCGCGACGTGCGATTGTGCCGGTACTCCTCCACGGACGAACTGCAATTACGCATCACATGCGGGTCGTTCTGCCAGTGGCAAGCGGCGTAAGTTATGGTGTCCAGCAGATTATGTCGTTCGGTGGTCCGGTCCAGGTATGAATCAACCAGCGCGCACGACCGCGGCGCATCCTGTGCCAACAGATGCTCCTTCAGCACCGGCAGAATACGATCCACCGAGAATCCATCGGCCCAGGCTCGGTATTTCCATCGTGGCTCCAGCGTCGAATGCGGGTCGCGCGGCGTCATGGCGTTGGACCGAACGGTATCGTTCATGAATCGTGCGCCCATAAAGATGCCCTTCACCTGGTGCGGATTATCGTAATCCCGGCACCAGGACATGATGACGTTCATGGTGTCCAGCGCATGAGTCGGATGCAGGAAGGCGTTCGGATGCTCCAACACATCGATCAGGTATTTCTGGAAGGCCACCAGCACACCATCGCCGATATCCAGGATACCGGCGCCGCGCTTGAAGAACGCCATGATGATGCTGTTGACCTCGGCCGGGCCGCCCCAGACCAGCGCCTCGGTCAGCATATCCAACTCCCGCTTCGTCAGCGGTTTATCGGTCCGCTTGGCGATGGAGGCGTGATCTGGAATTTCCATCCGGCAAATATTGCTTATTTCCGTCCACAGCCCGTGCAGATGCGGCGAACATGCGAGGTCCGGCACCACCGTGTACATCAACTCATGCGAATTATCCCAACCAAGGTAATCCGCGATATCCACCAGCGCACGTGCCCGCAGCGCCTTGTGGCCGATATTCTGATAACCGCCGCGATTGATGATAGTGTCCTGCAAATCGATAATGCCGGAGAACAGAACGGCGTCCTTCAGACGCTTTCGGTTGGCCGGATCCTGCGCCAGCCCCAGGAACAATCCATACGCGTCGACCTTATCACCTTCGGCAATGGCCCAACTCATCCGGTCCAGACGCTCATCGACCGAACCGCCCAGGATCGGGGCGTGGTCTTCAAAATAGATTTTAGGTGGATTCCACGCCGGGCCATCGAAACGGTTCACATGCTCGTCCGGCCCGGGGAATTTGCGGTTACACTGCTCCCCGTCGCGCGCGTAATGGCCGGGGAACTCGCAAATCACCTGTTCCCACACATTCAACCCCTGCGGCACATACCACATCGCCTGCACGCTCGGCAGCACGCCCCGGGAGTCCCCGAGTTCCCGCATCAGGGAAATCGCCCCGCGCCAGCCCAGAATGGTGTGGTCATAGTTCACACCGCGCATTTCGCCGGTCGGCAAGCGCATCAAGTGGGAAGGAACCTGCACGTACGGCGCCGCCGCCGCGATGGCTTCCTTGATCATGGATTTGAGGGGCCGGTCCTCCTCGGTCACCAAACGGCAGAAGGTGTCCGTCGCCTCACGATAAAGGACCCCCTGGATCTCCTCACGCAGGCGGTCGACCGTTGCCGGCCCTTGAAACAGCACCATGGATCGTCCCCTTCTTTTGTACTGTACGCACGCTGTCCCCTGGGGGCCGGAGATGTCTTTGATCCAGATCAAACAGCCGAACGGGCAGCCAAACGGCCGAACACCGCGGCTTTGCTGAGCGCAGTGCCGGTCATGTAGCCGGCGCCGTGGAAACCGCCCGTAACGTGTCCAGCGGCGTACAGCCCGGAAATCGGCTCGCCGAACACGTCCCGCACCCGTAGTGCGTCGTCCACCACCAGGCCGCAATATGTGCCGACGACCGCGCTGCGGCTGGGGTAGCCGTAGAAGGGCGCCCGCGCGATCCGCACCGGCTTGCCCCAGCCGGAGGACAGACTGGTCCGCCTGAAATCTGGATCGCCGGCGTGATAGCGGTCCAGCGTTGCGGCAAGGCCAGCAGGGTCGATGCCCAGCTTGTCGGCCAGCGACGACAAGCTGGGCGCCTGAATTAGACGCCCCGCGCGCAACGCCGCGCCCATGTCGAATGACGAGCCATCGGAGGTCGACCGCTCCATCACCCCTCGATCGAAAATCTGAAACCCGATCGCCCCCGGCTGCGCCAGACACGCATCGCCCACCAGCTTGTAGGACAGCGACTCATCCACGAACCGCTGCCCCAGGCGGTTCACCGCGATGGCACCCAGGTAGATGGAGTGCAGGAAGTGGTGCTCATCCGGCTTCGCATCGGGGTGCATGCCGAAGGTGCCACGGATGTAGCCCATGTCGCGGAGGTCGGCGCCGAGTTGCCAGGCCATACGCAGCCCGTCGCCGGTGCAGCCGCCGCTGCCCATCCGCATCGCATGTTCCTGATGCGGGGCGAAGTTGGCCAGCAGAGGCTCACTGCGCATGAAGCCGCCGGTGGTCAAAACTACCCCCCGCCGAGCGCCGATGAAACGCTCACCGACCATGACGCCGGTCACGACGTTCTCCCGGACCAACCGCGTCGCCGTGGTTTCCCGCAAGACGCGCACCCGCCCGGTGCGATCGGCAGCCTTGGCCAACAGACCGAACATGCCAACCGGATCGGCACGGTGCGTCCGCGGCACCGACTGGCCGGAGGCGACCTTCGGCGGGCCGAACACAAAGCCGAGCGATTCCAGCCAGCGATAGGTCGCGTGCTGCTCGGCGCCGAATACCCGAAGCAACGCTTCGTCGTTCTTGTGCTGCCCGACAGCTCGCAGGTCGGACAGCATCAGATCCGCGTCGTCCTCGATCCCCGCAGCGCGTTGCTGGTCGGTGCCGGCGAAGGCGAAGGACCCGCCGCTGAGCATGGAACTGCCGCCGAGTTTGGCTTCCTTCTCCAGCAGGATGACCGAGGCGCCCCGGTCCGCGGCCTCAATGGCGCAGCAGAAGCCCGCCATCCCGGCACCGGCCACGATCAGATCGGCGGCCTCGTCGACGCCGCGACGCAAGTTGGCCATATGGTCGTCCCCATGGTTGCGGAACCAAAGTGCCACGTTATTCGTGTGTGCCCACACATAGCGAAAATATACAATTCAATACCGAATTATACCAACCGCCGTTTCCCCTGACTCACGGGGGCTAGGAATCGGTCGCGAACCCTGATTCGCTGCCTTTCGTTCATCATTGAAGAACGGAGGGTTTCATGGGGTCTGCGATCGCGATCACCCGCACCGAGCACACATCG
>CAIYDT010000016.1 GCA_903924985.1 uncultured Acetobacteraceae bacterium | reverse complement strand
GGAACCAGATTGGGAATCGGGCGGCGGCAACGACATGGGAAGCTTGACTCATGCCGCGACTCGCGTGTCAACCGTCGATCAGCGATCGACTACCTGGGCAGTTACCTGCACGGAAAAATGCCGACGATGTTCCAGGCCAGTGTCTATGGCGCGGTGACGCATTACCTGAAGGCGATCGATGCCGCCGGTACGGACGAGGCGAAGGCGGTGATGGCGAAGATGCGCGACACGCCGATCAACGATTTCATGACGACGAATGGATCGATCCGTGGAGACGGGCGGGTGATCCGCGATCTTTACCTGATGCAGGTCAAGACGCCGGCTGAATCGCACGGTGAATGGGATCTGGCCCGTGTGGTGGCCACCATTCCGGGGGCGCAGGCCTTTCGCCCGCTTGCCGAAAGCGAGTGCCCGCTGGTCAAGTGAGGCTGCGGGGGCCTAAGCGGGCGTGCTTATTTCGGGCAGGATGTCGCCCTTCAGGGGCAGCACGGCGCCCATCCAGACCGCGTGTTGCAGGTGGTCGTCGCGCGGGCGGCCGGATTCCGGATGCACCAGCACGGTCAGACCCATGCGGTTGAGCATAAGGAACGGCACCAAAGTGGGGAACAGGTCGGGTTCGAAGGCGATCTGGTACATGGCCTGGGGGTGTGGGCCGACCGGCACCTCGTGCCAGCGTCCCATGCGCACGGTGAAGCGTTCTTCTACCCATTGCCGCAGGGTGGCGGCCGTATCCTTGGTGGCCGGGTCGTAGTAGACATGCGCGTGGTAGCTGTCGATGGCGCGTGTCTCGGTTGGGTTCGTCATGCCGGTTCCCCTGACAGCGTTCAGTCGACCGTGACGCCGGCTATTTGCAGCATCTGCTTCACGTCTTTCTTGGCAACCTTGCCATAGCCGGATTTCGGCAACTCCGACCAGCGCACGAAGCGGGCGGGCCATTTGTATTTCGCCAGTTGGCCGTCCAGATGGCTGAGCAATTCACCGTCTGAAACCTCCTGCGTCAGCACCAGCACGGCCACGCCCGACTCGCCCCATTTCGGGTGCGGCAGGCCGAGCACGCAGGCTTCCGCGACGCCGGGGTGGGTGAGCAGGGCTTCCTCGATCTCGCGCGGATACACGTTCGAGCCGCCGGAAATGTACATGTCTGATTGGCGGCCGGTGATGTACAGGAACCCCTCGGGGTCGAGGTGGCCGAGGTCGCCAGTATGGAACCAGCCATGCGCCAGGGCTTTTTCCGTGGCTTCGGGGTTGCCGTAATAGCCGGCGAACACGGCGGGACCGCGCACGCAGATCTCTCCGGTTTCGTTGGCATCCAAACGGTTGCTGGCATTGTTTAGGATGGCGATTTCCATTCCGGTGCGGGGAAAGCCGCAGCTGCCGATCTTCATGTCGTCGTTCGCGCTGTGCAGCGCGGGCGGCAGCACGGTGATGTTGCCGGTGACCTCGCCGAGGCCGAAATACTGCACCAGCACCTTGCCCAGCTTCTGCAGCGCATGGATCTGGTCGGCGCGGTACATCGGCGCACCGGCGTAGATGACGTAGCGCAGGCTGGAATGGTCGTACTGGTCCACCGCCTCGTGCCGGGTGAGCATTGTCAGGATAGTGGGGACGGTGAACAGGTTGGTGATGCGATGGCGCTCCACCAATGCCCAGGCTTCCTCGCAGTCCAGCCGTTCGCCGCTGAGCAGCACGGTTACCGCGCCGCGGGCGACCTGGCTGAGGGCGTGGATGCCCGCACCGTGCGAAAGCGGGGCGACCACCAGGGATGCGTCTTGCTCGGTCGTGCCGGGCATGAGGTCGCAGAGGTGGTTGGTGATGACGAATTCCATCTGGCCGTGCGTGAGAATGCCCGCCTTCGGCCGGCCGGTGGTGCCGGAGGTGTAGAAAAACCAGGCGGGATGGTCGCGGTCGACGTCTGCGCCGTGTTTCACGGCGGCGGCGCGGTCGGTCGCCAGGGCTTCCCAATCCGATTCAGGGGCGAGAGCGCCGCCGCCGATGCGGATGTGCAGATGTGCGGCGGGGTTTTCCTGTCGGGCCGCTTGTTCATGTTCGGGGAAGGCGGCATCGAAAATATGGGCGGACGCGCCGGAGGATTGCGCGATATAGGCAACCTC
>CAIYDT010000015.1 GCA_903924985.1 uncultured Acetobacteraceae bacterium | reverse complement strand
CTGGCGGCGTTCGATCCGGGCGATCGGGTGGCGATGGCGGCGCCTTTTTACCCGCCGTATGTCAACATTATCACCGCGTTGGGGATGGTGCCGGTGATCATGGAGGCGGGGCCGGAGACGCGGTTCCAGCCGAGCGTGGCGATGCTGGAACGGTTGGACCCTCGGCCGGATGGTCTGATCGTGGCCAGCCCCTGCAACCCCGTTGGGACGATGCTGCACCCGGAGGAACTGTCCGCCATCGCTCGGTGGTGCGACACGAACGGCGTGCGGCTGATCAGCGATGAGATTTATCACGGGCTGCATTATGAGAGCGCGATTACCAGCGCCGCCTCGCTGAGCCCGAGTGCTTTGGTGATCAACAGTTTCTCCAAGTATTTCTCGATGACCGGCTGGCGGGTGGGCTGGATGATCTTGCCGGAGGATCTGGTTCGGCCGATTGAATGCCTGGCGCAGAACATGTTCATCAGCGCCCCCTATATCTCCCAGGTGGTGGCGGAGGCGGCGTTCGACTGCCAGGACGAACTGCGTTTGAACATCGCGCGCTACCGCCGGTCGCGGGATCATTTGCTGAAGGCGCTGCCGGAGGCCGGGTTCGACCGGCTGAGCCCCGCCGAGGGGGCGTTCTATCTGTTCGCCGATATCTCCGACCGGTCAAACGACAGCATGGCCTTCTGTGCTCGGATTCTGGCCGAGACGGGGGTGGCGGTGACGCCGGGGGTGGATTTCGACCGGACGCGGGGGAACCGGTTTGTGCGGTTTTCTTATTGTGGGCCGGAGGCGGATATGATCGAGGCGGCCGAGCGGTTGAAGGCGTGGCGTTAGGTGGGATCGTTGAGGTAATGTCCGAGGGAATAGATCGCGGAGCGGTCGCGCGGGTTCGCGGCGGCGCGTAGTTCGGCGAGATAGGGGACCAGCATCTCTTTCAGCGGTTTGCGTTGGGCGCGGGCGGCGACGATGACCGGCAGGCTGTGATGGGCCATGGTGATGACGGCGTATTCTTCATCGGTCATACCGAGGTATTCGGCGAGGGAGCGTTCTTCTTCGGGGCCGGTATCGTGCCAGGCGTCGATGAAGTCGTCGAGAGCGTCGGCGCTTATCGTTCCCTGTTCGTAGCAGGTCATGAACGTCGGCGTGCGGGGTAATGGGTCGGACACGAATTATTCTCGCCTTTGCGCTTGCGAATGGGGCGGACTATAGCGTCGATGGCCGACCTCCGTCCTGGCAAAACGACCGGGGCAGGGCGGTCAATGATGCCGTAGGGAGGCGATGGCCAAGCACAAGGCCGCGACCGCCTCGGCATAATCGCCATTCGCCGCATGCAAAGCCGCTGCGACGCCATGGATCCCGGCGGATACCGGAACGCGGCGGACGGCTGCGGCACACCGGGTCATGATTTTGATCAGGCGGCGTTTCGCGATGCGAAGGGCAATCATGGGACCGATCCTTTCGGGTTGAACTGACCCCGGATTGGTCGCAGTCTCCGTTGCGCAATGTCCCAGCATCCTCCGCAATAGATCGAAATGGCTCGCAATCTCGCGAACAGACCGGCGCTGGTACAGTTTGCCGCCTTGTTAGACGGTCACCTCAAGGGTGGCACCCGTCCCTCCACTGCGACAGGTGAGCCTTGGAAGAACGTTGAATTCGCACAGGAAGTGGTAAGTCCGCGGGAGTTCAAAGAAAACTTCTCCGCCGCCGTCAACAGCGCCCAGGTTGAAAACACCGTTTCCGATCGCAGCGTAGCCAACTGGCGTAAGGGGTCTTCGCTACCAGCGGCAATCGAGCCGATTCTGCGCGCATTGTTCGGACCGCCCAGCAGCCAGACGCACTCGGAAGCGCGGACTGCCCTGCGTGACGCGTTCATCGCGGCACAAACGGAAAGCAAGTCCTCACCGGCCGTGCCATCGAAAATTGCCGTGCCACCGCGCTCACCAGCGGAAACTATGCCTGCCTTGTCCTGGCAGATCGAACACGCCTGGCAAAGCATGGGGCTGGCCGAGCTGATCGTGGGTCACCCCGTCATGCTGAACGACCGTGACGCCTACACCTTGCGGGTATCGGTGAGCTTTCGGCCAACGTCCATTTTCACCGTTGGTAACCGCACATTCGCCGCAGGGCTGCGCTCCGCTCAATTGGAACCCGATTACCATAACTGTCACCCGGAACCGGGCACGCGGCCCGGTGAGGCCAAGGAACACGACTACATCGCGGTGCTGGGCGGCGTTTACCAGTTCTCGGGTCCGAAAGACGGGGGCGATTTCCTCTCTGGCAATCCATTCGGGATGCCGGCCGAACCAACCGATCCGGGCGATCGCGATCCTATAGACGATGTGCCTTCAACCCTGCCGTTTGCCAATATCGCCTGGGATAAACCCGGCACCAATTGGGTGGAACTGAGGCTTATCAGCGAGAAACACGATCTGGAAATCCGGCCTTATGACCCATCCGCGGCAGCTGTGGCCGATAAGCGAAAGCCGCTCTCCAAAGCGAAGGAGAAACTGATCCAGCACTACCTACGGGAAATTCAGGCGAAGCAGGAACAGGGAAAAATCCACTGGGCGAGAGCAACCTTGCGCGGCAGGGTCAGAAAATGAAGCTGACACGGGAGCAACGCCGAGTCATCGGTGCGATTGTGCGTCACAAGTCCGACAATTTCGGCGAACTCGCGGGTTTGACCGGTTTGGATCCATTGACCGATTTCCGCGATGGCGATTTTCGAGATGTGGACTTCGATGGGACCGACGTGTCTGCTTTCGTTTTGTCCGAAGCGGCACTAGACGGCGCGCTTTGGGATGGCGCCATCGGCCTCGATCAGGCTCGGCTTCCGCCCGACGTGGCTGCGGCCATCGCGTCGGGCGCGCGATATCGCGACGCTTTCTGGGCCTCCGCCCACCCCCCAAGCTGGGCCGAGGACTGGGGCCGCGACGCCTCCGGCCTCTGGTGCAGCTTCCGTGTCCCCAACACCGAGGTCACCCAACGCCTCCGCTGGTGCCCCCCCGGCCGCTTCCTCATGGGTTCCCCCGAATCCGAACCCGGCCGCGACGACGACGAAGGCCCCCAGCATGAGGTCGTCTTCGCCGAGGGCTTCTGGATGTTCGAAACCGCCGTCACCGAAGCCCTCTGGTCCGCCGTCATGGGCGGCCCAGCCGAGAGTCCCGCCTTCCCCAAGACGGAGATCGACTGGACTCAGGCCCGTGCCTTCGCCGAGAAACTGAACGCCCTGCTGCCCGGCCTGTCGCTCGGCCTGCCGAGCGAGGCACAGTGGGAATACGCCTGCCGTGCCGGCACCGACACGCCCTACAGCTTTGGCGAACGCGTGACCATGAAGCAGGTCCGCTACGGCGGCGGCGGCCTTGTCCCGGTCGCCAGCCTCCCCCCCAATCCATGGGGCCTGCGCGAAATGCACGGCAACGTGTGGGAATGGTGCGAGGACGGCTGGCAAGACAATTACAACGACGCCCCCACCGACGGCTCCGCTCGGCCGCCCGATGGTGCCGCGGCCCGCGTCGTTCGGGGCGGGTCCTGGGACTTCGTCGCGCGGTACGTGCGATCCGCGTTCCGGTACTGGTTCCACCCGTCGTTCCGCCGCGACCGCATCGGGTTTCGCTGCGCCCGAGTTCAGCGTGAGCAAAGCGATAGCGGAAGCGGGGTGGCGGCGCCGGCGGACCTGGCAAGGGAGCGTAGCGCGGAGCGCGCGACCAGCCAGGGCCGTGGGCGCCGCCACCCCGCCGGAGCGGCCGAAGCGGTACGTACCCCCGTCTGGGCCAAGCGCATCAACGCCGACCAGTTCGGCACCTACGCCGACCTCGCCATCCCCACCGGCAAAGGCCGCTTCGTCCTCCAGCGCATGCGCCTGATCCAACCCGGTACCTTCTCCATGGGCTCGCCGGACGACGAAGCCGGGCGCTACACGGACGAAGGCCCCGTCCACGAGGTGAAAATCCAACAAGGCTTCTGGCTGTTCGATACGCCCTGCACCCAGCAACTCTGGCGCGCGGTCATGGGCAGCAGCCCGAGCTACTTCAAATCCGCGCAACGCCCCGTGGAACGGGTCAGCTTTGAAGACGTCGCGAAATTCCTCGCCGCCCTGAACGATCGGGTGAACGACCTCGATCTGATCCTGCCGAGCGAAGCGCAATGGGAATACGCCTGCCGCGCGGGCACCCAGGACGCGACCTACGCCGGGCCGATGGAAATCCTGGGCGACAACAACGCCCCAGTGTTGGACAATATCGCCTGGTACGGCGGCAATAGCGGCGTGGAGTACGATCTGAGGCGGGGCTACGACTCCGCGGATTGGCCCGACAAGCAACACGAGCACACCAAAGCCGGCACCCGCATTGTCAAACGGAAGCTTCCGAATCGCTGGGGTTTGTACGACATGCTCGGGAACGTTTGGGAGTGGTGTGCGGATGAATGGCACAGCAATTACGATGGTGCGCCCACCGACGGCTCGGCTTGGATCGTCGGCAGCGATGGTGCCGCGCGCCGCGTCGTTCGGGGCGGGTCCTGGGACTTCGTCGCGCGGCACGTGCGATCCGCGTCCCGGAGCGGGTTCCACCCGTCGTACCGCGACGACCGCATCGGGTTTCGCTGCGCCCGAGTTCAGGCGTGAGCAAAGCGGCAGCGCAGGCGGGGTGGCGGGGCCGGTGGACCCGGCCAGGGAGCGAAGGCGCGGAGCGCCGCGACCAGGGCCGGGTCGGCCGGTCCCGCCACCCCGCCGGAGCGGTGACTTGAGGTACTCCGGATGAAATTCCGCTTTTTTACCATTCCGGCGCAGGCGGCGGAGGACGATTCCGCCGAACTCAATCAGTTCCTGTCGGCGCACCGCATTCTGGCGGTCGATCGTCAGTTCGTGAACAGTGGGCCGCACAGCGCATGGTGCATCTGCGTTGGCTACGACGACGGCGGTACCCGCCCAGCACCGGTGAAACGCGGCGGCAAGGTCGATTTCCGCGATATCCTGACGGACCCCGAATTCGCGGTGTTTTCCCGCCTGCGCGCGCTACGTAAAACGATGGCGGACGCCGAGGCGATCCCGGCTTATTCCGTTCTGACAAACGAACAACTACTGGAGGTCGTGCGGCGCCGGGTGACCGATATGGCTGGCCTGCGCGCGATCTCCGGCATCGGCGATGCGCGTCTGGAAAAATACGGGGATGCCTTTTTGCGAATCATGACCGATGCCGCCCTGCCGATGGCGGAGCTCGCCGCGACGGCATGAAGCGCAGCCCGCTCAGTGTGGCCGATATCGCCGATATGCACACGCTCGCCGCCGCCTTTCATGCCGCCGCCAAAGGCAAGCGCGCCCGGGGCGATGTGGAGGCATTTCGCGCGAATCTCGACCGCGAATTGCTGGATATTCGGACGGCATTGCTGAATGGCACGATCGAATTGGGCCGGATGCGTTGTTTCCATATCCGCGATCCCAAGCCGCGCATCATCCACGCGCCGTGCTTTCAGGAGCGCGTGCTGCATCACGCGATCATGGCGCATGCCGGGCCGGTGCTTGACCGGGTCCTCGTGGACGACAGCTACGCCTGCCGCGCGGGCAAAGGGACGTTGGCGGCGGTGCAGCGGGTCCAGCATCACGCCGAGCGGCATGCGTGGTACGCGCAGATCGACATAAAAAGCTATTTCGCCAGCATCGATCACGGCATTCTGCTGTCGCAACTCGGCCGCTTGTTCAAGAATGCCGGATTGCTTTCGCTGTTCGCGGATATCATCGGTTCCTTTCATTCCACACCCGGCAAGGGACTGCCGATCGGAACGCTGACGTCGCAATATTTCGCCAATTTCCATCTGGCGGCGGCGGACCGGATCGTACTGGAACAAAGCGGTGCTGACGGATTCGTCCGCTACATGGACGACCTGATATGGTGGGGCGCCGACCGCGAATCGGTTCGCGCGACATTGGCTGTTGTGCGCAACGACCTGCAAACGCGGCTGGGTTTGGCGGTGAAACAACCGGTCCGCGTCGGGCGCAGCCGGGACGGGATCGCGTTCTGCGGCTATCGCATCCTGCCCGGACGATTGTTGCTGTCCCGCCGCCGTAAGCGCCGCTACCGTGAATTGCGTGCCGCCGCGGAAACCGCATGGTGTGCCGGCGAAATCGACGACGCCGGTCTACAGCGCGCCTACGGCTCGGCGCTGGCACTGACCGCGCATACCCAAGCGGTGGGATGGCGCCGTGGCGAGTTGCGCCTCAACCCGCTTGCGGCCGAGCTTTCGGACGCTTACGAATATTGACGGAGGCTGTCCGATCATGGTGCCGCGAACCGCGTCGTTCGGGGCGGGTCCTGGAACAACGACGCGCGGAACGTGCGATCCGCGTACCGGAACAGGTTCCACCCGTCGAACCGCAACGACAACATCGGGTTTCGCTGCGCCCGAGCTCACGCGCGGGTTGGATGGCCCGCACCTGAACAGGCCGGCTTTCGCGGCGTTCCCCCGCGTTCGCCAAAACACGGCGAAGGCCGGCGTGCTGGTAGAGGGAGCCGGAGGCACCACGAATGCTCGCCGGCTGCCGCCGGTTCGCGTCCATGCGCGCGAAATCGTCTTCCTCCCGCCGCTATAAAGTGCTACTGAAGTAGCACCAATCCTACGGGGACCCACTCCAATGCCCCGCGTCAGCATCCGTCGCCAAGGCGGCGCCGCCATCATGACCATCCCCGCCGAGGTGCTGAAAACCCTCCACCTCGACGTCGGCGCGCAAATGGACATCGCCGTCACCGAAGAAGGCTTCACCGCCCGCCCGGTCGAACAGCCAAAGCGCCGCTACACCCTGAAAGAACTCCTGCGCGGCGCGACGCCCGACACCATGCGGCAACTCCAGGAAGACACCGCCTGGGCGCATGAGGGTCCGGCCATCGGCCGAGAACTCTGATGCCCCGTGGCCGCCATCCGCGGCAAGGCGACGTCTATTGGATCGATCCCAACCCCGTCGCCGGACGGGAGATGAAAGACCGTCACCGCTTCGTCGTCATAACCCCCACGCCCATCAACGCGCTTGGCGTCGCCATGACGGTAACGGTCACGACCGGCGGCAACTTCGCGCGTAACCTCGGCCTGGCCGTCCCGATCGCCGGCCACGACACCACCGGCGTCGCTGTCTGCAACCAGGTCCGCACCTTCGACATCGAAGCCCGCATCAGGGCCGGCAGCGCCCGCTACATCGAAACCCTGGACCGAGCGACGACGGACGAAATTGTGTCGCGCGTGCTGAGCGTGATCGACCCCGAAGGCGCATAATCTCCCCATGTGGCCATTTCCCCGGTTTCCCGGCATAACGCCACCCCGAGGAGACCCGCCATGCCCACGACCACCGCTTTCTGGACCCCAGATTCCTGGCGCGCCTGCCCGATCCGGCAGGTTCCGGCCTATCCCGATCAGTCCAAGCTGGAGGCGATGGAGGCCAAGATCGGCCGCTACCCCCCTCTGGTGTTCGCCGGGGAAGCCCGCCGCCTGAAGGCGCAACTGGCGCTGGCCTCCGAGGGCAAGGCCTTCGTGCTGCAAGGCGGCGACTGCGCCGAAAGCTTCTCGGAGTTCACCGCCAACTCGTTCCGCGACACCTTCCGGGTGCTGCTACAGATGGCCGTGGTGCTGACGTTCGGCGCCTCCTTGCCGGTGGTGAAGATGGGGCGCATGGCCGGGCAGTTCGCCAAGCCGCGCTCCTCGGACACCGAAACCCAGGGCGAGGTGACCCTGCCGTCCTACCGCGGCGACATCGTCAACGGCCCGGAATTCACCGCCGAGGCGCGCATCCCCGACCCCGCGCGGATGGAGTTCGGCTACTTCCAGTCCGCCAGCACGCTGAACCTGTTGCGCGCCTTCGCCTCCGGCGGTTACGCGGACCTGCACGAGGTGCATCGCTGGAATTTGGAGTTCGTCGAACGGTCGCCCTTGGCGGAGCGTTACCGCGACCTGGCTGGGCGCATCGATGAGACTCTGAACTTCATGGCGGCGTGCGGCATGACCAGCGCCACCACCCGCGACATGCGGGAAACCGATTTCTACATCAGCCACGAAGCCCTGCTGTTACCTTACGAGCAGGCGCTGACCCGCGTGGATTCGACCACCGGCGAATGGTACGGCTGCTCCGCCCACTTCCTGTGGATTGGCGATCGCACCCGCCAGCTCGAAGGCGCCCACGTCGAATTCCTGCGCGGCGTGAAGAACCCGTTGGGCATGAAGGTCGGCCCGACGCAGGAGCCGGACGATCTGCTCCGCATCCTCGACGTGCTGAACCCGGAGAACGAGCCCGGACGCATCACCCTGATCAGCCGTATGGGCGCGGACAAGGTGGGCGCCCGCCTGCCGCCGCTGGTGCGCGCGGTGGAGAAGGCCGGCCGCAAGGTCGTGTGGCTGTGCGATCCGATGCACGGCAACACCATCTCGACGGTCAACAAGCTCAAAACCCGCAACTTCGACGCCATTCTGTCGGAAGTCCGGGGCTTCTTCGACGTGCACGCGGCGGAAGGCTCCTGGGCCGGCGGCGTGCATGTGGAAATGACCGGGCAGGACGTGACCGAGTGCACCGGCGGCGCGCACAAGCTCAGCGAGGCCGACTTAACCGAACGCTACGAGACCTTCTGCGACCCCCGCCTGAACGCCGAGCAATCCCTGGAACTGGCGTTCCTGGTGGCCCGCGAGTTGAAGGAGCGCCGCGCCCCCGCCCATTCGCTGGCCGTCGCGGCCCAATAGAGCGATGGACTCCGATGCGGCGCGGCTGGAAGCGGATATCGCCGCCCGCACCGACAGCTACTTCAATCGCACCAAGCGGATTGTCGGGAAGTTCGGTGACGTTACGGTCACCTACGCGGTGTTCCTTCGCCGCCCGGTGATCTGCGCGCCCCGGCTGATGCTGGACTGGATTTCTGTCGTTGCCGCCGCTCGTGGGAAAGAAATCGGCATCGACCTGATGTACCAGGAGGGTGCGTGGGTCGGGGCAGGGGAGCCGATCGTCTACCTCACAGGCAGCATGATCGCGCTGTCGGACATGGAAACGCTGCTGCTGCAGAAGATCGGCGCGGCGAGCGTGGCGGCGCACAACGCGTATCAGATGTGCCTCGCGCTGCCGTCTGTAGCGTTTCTGGCGATGGATGCGCGTCACTGCGCCGGGGCGGAAATGCAGGACATGATGGCTTATGCGGCCTCCGTCGGCAGCGCCGCCGCCGTGAAAGAGGGCGCCAAGGGCTTCGTGGGTAATGCCAACGATGGGACGGCGCATTGGTTCGGCTCGCCGAAGGGGCTGGGGACCATGCCGCACTCCCTGATCGGCTACGCCGGGTCGACGGTGCGGGCGGCGGAGATGTTCCGGGAGACCTTCCCCGATGAGCCGATGACGGTGCTGGTGGATTACTTCGGCAAGGAGATCGCCGACGGCCTGGCCGTCTGCGCCCGTTTTCCTGAGCTGGCCGCCGCCGGGCAACTATCCTTCCGCCTGGACACCCATGGCGGCCGCTTCCTCGAAGGCCTGGACCCCGCCGAGAGCTACGCCGTCCTGGAGCGCCACGCCCCCGGCGCCATCCGCCGCTACCGCAGCGAAACCGAGCTGCGATATCTGGTGGGAACCGGCGTGTCAGCGGCGGCGATCTGGCGCATGCGGGAGGCTTTGAACGAAGCCGGCTACGACAAGGTGAGGATCGTGGCGTCGTCCGGTTTCGGCGTCGATAAATGCCGCGTGATGCACGACGCGCATGCCCCGATCGACGTGGTGGGGACGGGGAGTTTCATCCCGGACTCCTGGGGCGAAACCTACGCCACCGCCGATATCGTTGCCTACGACGGTATGCCGATGGTCAAGGTTGGGCGCGAGTTCCTGCTGCGCAAAAATGGGGCGCGGCGCAAGAACGGGGGGGAGCCGCGGTCAGGCTAACACATTCGCGAGCCCGACCGCGAGCCTTCGTTCAGGCCTTGATCAGCGGGCAACCGCCGTCGGCCATCGGGCGCCACGCATCCGCCGGCGAAATGGTCGCGAGGTTCTTGCAGAAGTCGTATTTCGACTTCGCCTCGGCCACCGGTTTGACTTGCCACAGATACATCTGGTGCATGACGCGGCCGTCTTCGCGGACTTTCACGTCGGTGTTATAGAAGTCGTTGACCGGGGTGGCCTTCATTTTCGCCACCACGGCATCGGCGTCGGTGGTGCCGGCGGCCTGCACCGCTTTCAGCCAGTGGGTGGCGGCGCAGTAGTTTCCGGCGTGCAGCAAGCCCGGCACCATGCCGTTCATCTTGGCGCTCCAGCGGGCCGACCAGGCGCGGGTCTTGTCGTTCAGGTCCCAGTAGAAGGAATCCGTATACGCCAAGCCCTCGCACACTTTTTGCCCGAGGGAGTTCACGTCGCTGATCTGCATCAGCAGCGTTGCCAGCCGTACGCCGGTGCGGTTCAGGCCGAATTCCGCCGCCTGCTTGATGCAGTTTTGCAGATCGGTGCCGGCATTGGCGAAGCCGATCACCTTGGCGCCGGATGCCTGCGCCTGCACCAGGTAGGACGAGAAATCCGCCGTTCCCAGCGGCGCGCGGACGGCGCCGAGCACCTTGCCGCCGGAGGCTTTGACGGCGTCCATGGAGTCCCGCTCCAGCGCGTAGCCGAAGGCGTAGTCGGCGGTGATGAAGAACCAGCTATCGCCGCCGGCCTTGGTCAGCGCGGTGCCGGTGCCATGCGCCAGGGCGAAGGTATCGTAAGAAAAATGCACCCCGTACGGCGAGCACTGCTTGCCGGTCATGTCCGACGTTGCCGGCCCGGTGATCAGATAGATGCGCTTCTTCTCCCGGCAGACCTGCTGAATGGCCAGACCGGAGGAACTGGCGGCGCCATCGGCCAGCACGTCGACCCCCAGCGAGTCGATCCATTCCCGTGCCAGAGAGGTCGAGATGTCCGGCTTGTTCTGGTCATCGGCCTGCAGGATCTCGATCGGGCGGCCGAGCACGGAACCGCCGAAGTCCTGGATTGCCAGTTCGGTGGCGACGTGGTTGCCGGGCCCGCCGACATCGCGGTACGGGCCGCTCATGTCGCTCAAAAGGCCGATCTTGACCGGTTTGGAGGTGCTTTGGGCGCGTACCAGCGCGGGCATGGCCAAGGGCGCGGCGGACAGGCCGGCCAGCAGGGTGCGGCGGGTCAAACGGGTCATTCATGGGCTCCAGCGGGTGAGGGTCGTAACTGTGGAATAGACCAAGCCGACGATACCTGAAAAGACCCGGCCATTCAGGTCTTGGTCGGCCGGCGTGCCATATGGTGGACACGCGGGTTCACACCTGTTTGGCGCGGACGATGCGATACCGGATGATATAGTGGAAGGGCGTGACAAGCTCTCGCATCGTCGTATTTGGAATGGGCCGGCCCCGATGCACGAACTGCCAGGCGCTTGATTCGCGTCGGGTTGCCTTGTAGCGGATGATGCACCGCGACCGAGGGAAAATAGACCATGCCGATGATGCCGGGAAAGACCGCTTTGCTCGAACTGTTCAAGCAGGAGGGGGTGAAGATCGTCTTCGGCAATCCTGGCACCACCGAGCTGCCCTTGATGGACGCCTTCGCGGCGGAGCAGGAGCTGCGTTACGTGCTGGCGCTCCAGGAAGCCCCGGCGATGGGCATGGCGGACGGGTACGCCCAGGCTTCCGGCCAGCTGTCGGTGGTCAACCTGCATGCCGCCCCCGGGCTCGGGAACGCCATGGGCATGCTGTACGACGCGCAGCAGGCGGGCGCGCCCATCCTGGTGACCGCTGGGCAGCACGAGCAGCGGTTCAATTTCACCGAACCTTTGCTTTGGGCCGATCTGCCGGTGATCGCGCGGCCCTTCGTGAAGTGGTCGGAGGAAGTGCGCCGGCTGGAGGACCTGCCCCGCGCCATCCATCGTGCCGCGAAGACCGCTTTGGCGCCGCCGACCGGCCCTGTGTTTCTGTCGCTGCCAGGAGATATCCTGACCGACAGCGCCGACCTCGACCTGGGGGAACCCACACGAGTCGCCAGCGGCATCCGCGGCGATGCCTCGGCGATTGCCCAGGCGGCCGCCATCCTGGCGAAATCCAAAAGCCCGGTGATCATCGCCGGCGACGCAGTGCCGCAGGGTAACGCTTTGTCCGAACTGGTGGCGCTGGCCGAAGCTTTGGGCGCCCCGGTCTATGACGAAGGCATGGCGACGCGGACCATGTTTCCTTCCTCTCACCCGCTGTATCGCGGCGCTTTGGTGCGGCTACCCCCGGCTATTCGCGGCATGCTGATGCAGCACGACATGCTGTTGTCGGTCGGTGCCGATCTGTTCACCCTGTCTCTGCCGGACGACGTGGAATCGATGCCCGAAGGCATGCCGATCGTCCATATCGACACCGACCCGTGGGAACTGGGAAAGAACTACCCCGCCAAAGTCGCCATCCTGGGCGAGCCGAAGACGACCTTGCCGGAGCTGACGGCCGGCATCCTGAAAGCCCGCTCGGCCGCCGAGGCGCAGAGCGCGATCGCCCGCCTGGCGCATGTGCGGTCAGAGGGGGTTTCCTCCCTTGCCAAGCTCAACGCCATGGCCGATGCGCTGGCCGAACGCCATCCCATCCACCCGCTGCCGCTGATGCAGGCGATCGGACGGATGTTGCCGGCCAATGCCGTGGTGATCGATGAGACCGTGTCGTCAGGCAACGGGCTGCGACGGTTTCTGAAAAGCGATGACCCCCAAAGCTTCTTCGGCATGCGCGGCGGCGGCATCGGCTGGGGCCTGCCGGCGGCGATCGGTGCCAAGCTGGCGCTGCCCGACCGCCCGGTGGTGGCGCTGATCGGCGACGGGTCGGCGATGTATACGATCCAGGGCCTGTGGACCGCCGCGCACGAGAACCTGCGAATGGTGTTCGTCATCATTAACAACTACTCGTACCGCATCCTGAAACAGCGTACCAACGCGATGAAGGGGCTGGCGGCGCAGGCCGACCTGTATGTGGGGATGGAGCTGGACCGTCCTCGGGTGGATTTCGTCAGCGTGGCGCGCGGCCTCGGCCTGACGGCGCATCGCGCGACGACGCTGTCGGACGTTCAGGATTTGCTGAGGGCGGCGTTGAAGCACGACGGCCCGACGTTGATCGATGTAGAAGTCGACCGGTCCTGGAAGCCGGTTTAGGGGAGGGGTTCATGGGACGCCTTGCGGGACGACGGATTATCGTGACAGGCGGTGCCTCCGGCATCGGGCGCGCTACCGCCCGGCTGTTCCGGCAGGAGGGTGCTTCGGTCGCGGTGCTCGATCGGTCGGATAACGCGGCCAAGGCGGTGGCCGATGAGATCGGCGCCTTCGCGGTAACCTGCGACGTGTCTGACCCCGCATCGGTCTCCGCCGCCGTCGCCAAGGCGGCCGAGGCGATGGGCGGGCTGGACGGCGTGGTGAACGCCGCCGGCATCCTGTCCGAGACCGGGATCGCCGATACCCCCCACGATGTCTTTGCCCGCACGCTGGCGGTGAACCTGACCGGCACGTTCCTGGTTATCCAGGCCGCCGCGCCGTTCATCCAGGCGGCGGGGAAGGGGACCATCGTCAACATCGCCTCCGGCGTGGGGCTGATACCCACCGGGCCGGGGAGCGTGGCCTATGTCGCCTCCAAGGCGGGGGTGGTCGGACTGACCAGATCGGCGGCGATGGAACTGGCGCCCACCATAAGGGTGAACTCGGTTTGCCCTGGCGCGGTGGAAACGGCGATGACCGCCGCCCACATCCGCACCGCCGACGGCGCGCCCAACCCGGCGATCGCCCAGCGCTACGCCCTGGGCCGGCACGGGCAGCCGGAGGAGCTGGCGGCGGCGATCCTGTTCCTGACCAGCGATGAGTCCTCCTTCATGACCGGCATCGCCCTGCCGGTGGATGGCGGGCGGACCTTCCATTGATCCATCGGCGGCACATTCTGGCCGCCGGGCTGACCGCCCCATTCGTTGCTCAGGCGCAAAGCCGCGACGTGCTGAAGATCGTGCCGGAGGGGGATCTGCCGATCCTCGATCCCGTGTTCACCACCGCGACCGTGGTCCGCAATCACGGCTACATGGTGTGGGACACGCTGTACGGCATGGACGCCGAGTACCAGATGCAGCCGCAGATGCTGGTGGGGCACGTCGTCGAGGATGAGGGCCGCCGCTGGATCCTGACCCTGCGCCCCGGCCTGCTATTCCACGACGGCTCCCCCGTCCTGGCTCGGGATTGCGTTGCCTCGATCCGCCGCTACTGCGCGAAGGACTCATTCGGTCAGGCCTTGATGGCGGCGACCGATGAGTTGTCCGCGTTAGACGACCGCCGTATCCAGTTCCGTCTGAAGAAGCCGTTCCCCTTGCTTCCGAACGCGTTGGGCAAACCCTCGACCCCCATGCCGTGCATGATGCCCGAACGGCTGGCGCTGACGGATGGCAACAAGCAGGTGACGGATATGGTGGGGTCCGGCCCTTACCGGTTCGTGACCGCCGACCGGGTCCCCGGCTCCCGCGTGGCGTATGAGCGGTTCGCCGGTTACGTCCCGCGCGACGGTGGGCCCGCCACCTTCACCGCTGGCCCCAAGATCGCGCATTTTCATCGGGTCGAGTGGCATGTGATCCCGGATGCCTCCACCGCCGTGAACGCGCTCGCGAATAATGAGGTCGATTGGGTGCAGCAGCCGGTCGCCGACCTGTTGCCGAAGATCCGCGCCAACCCGAAGCTGACAACAACCGTGCTGGAACCCGGTGGGTCGCTGGCATTGTTGCGGTTCAACCATCTCTATCCCCCGTTCAATAACCCGGCGATCCGGCGCGCCTTGCTCTGGGGCATCGATCAGGCGGAGTTCGAGGTTGCCTCCCTGGGCGAGGATCGCACGCTGTGGAAAGACGGCGTCGGGTTCTTCAGCCCGGGCACCCCGATGGCCAACACCGCTGGGCTGGAGGTTCTGACGGGCAAGCGTGACCTCGACCGCGTCCGCCGCGAATTGAAGGACGCCGGCTACACCAACGAGCCCGTGGTCATGCTGGGCGCTTCCGATTACCCCGCCTTGCAGGGATTGGCGCTGGTCGGGGCCGATCTGCTGCGCAAGGTCGGCATGAACGTGGATTTCCAGTCGGTTGATTGGGGCACCACGGTCCAGCGCCGCAACAGCCGCAAACCTCCCTCCGAGGGCGGCTGGAACATCTTCTATTCCAGCATCACCGGTGTGAATAATTTCGATCCCGCCGGGCACCTGGGCTTGCGCGGCAATGGGGAGGCTGCCTGGCCCGGCTGGCCAACTTCCCCGGAGATCGAGGCCCTGCGCGCTGCCTGGCTCGAGGCTCCAGACCAAGCTGCTCGGCGTCGCATTTGCGAGGCAATACAATTGCGTGCGTGGATCGACGTGCCGTACATCCCGCTGGGCTCGCAGTATCAGCCTAATGCCTACAACCGGACGCTCAGCCCGCCGCGGATTGGGTTCGTGCAGGGGTACGATGTGAGGCGCTTATAGGGCGAGGAACGGGCCGGGCCTCTCCCGGCCGGTTCGCCGATTCTGGCGAGTAGGTATTAACCGAACGTTAACGGTGGGGCAGAATTCGCATTCCCGCACAGCTTATTCCCGCCTGTTTGTGCTAGACCCCAGATACGAAAGCCTGGAGGTCCCCATGCCGAGCTACGATTTCGTTACCGTGGATGTGTTCACCAGCCAGCGCTTTGGCGGCAACCCGCTCGCCGTATTCCCCAACGCGCATGGCCTGAGCGCCGGGGACATGCAGTCCATCGCGACTGAGTTCAACCTGTCGGAGACCACCTTCGTTCTGCCCCCCGACAATCCGCAGAACCATGCGCGGGTGCGCATCTTCACCCCAAAATACGAGATGCCATTCGCCGGGCACCCCAACGTCGGCACCGGCTTCGTGGTGGCGTGCGCCGATCCTGCTCCGCCCGAGCACTACACGTTCGAGGAGATCGCCGGCCTGGTGCGGGTGCACATCCTCCGGGACGAGGCCAAAGCGATCACCGGTGCCCGCATTTCCGCGCCGAAGTCGTTGTCGATCACGACCGCCATACCGACGGAGGTTGTCGCGGCCTGTGCTGGGCTGACCTTGGACGACTTCCTGACCAATGCGCACACGCCGCTGGTGGCCTCGGTCGGGACGCCCTTCGTGATCGCCGAAGTCGCGAGCCTGGACGCATTGAGCCGAGCGCAACCGGATATCGGGGCGTTCAGGGCGGCGGCCGAGAAATTCCCCGATATGGCGGGTCGGTTCAGCCTGCATGTGTACGTCCGCAAGGACGGCGATGCTACCAGGTTGCGGACCCGTATGTTCGGCCCACTCGGCGGGGTGCTGGAGGACCCGGCGACCGGCAGTGCCAATGCCGCTCTCTCGGCGCTGCTGGTGTCGTTGGCGCCGGGGGAGGACGTGGCGCTCCACTTCGAGATCGAGCAGGGGGTCGAAATGGGCCGTCCGAGCCTGCTGATCGGCGGGGCGCGTAAGACCGCGGAGGGCGCGGTACTGGCGACGATCGCCGGGAGTTGCGTGCCGGTGATGCGGGGGACGTTGGAGGTATAAAGCCAACCTGTGTCGGGACTGACCTACGGGTCGCGCACCACCCTCACGCCGGCGCACGCCGGCGTGAGGGGTTAGTGAGGTCCGGAGCGTCGGTCTAAACGCCGACCGGCAGAAACCAGCGCCTACTCCACCGTCACCGACTTAGCCAAATTCCGCGGCTGATCCACGTCGGTGCCCTTCAGCACCGCCACGTGGTACGCCAGCATTTGCACGGGGATGGCGTACAGGATCGGGGCGACGAAAGGATCCACCGTCGGCAGGATAATCGTCTCGCTCGCGATGCCCTTCAGCTTCGCCGCACCCTCGGCGTCGGAGAACACGATCACCTGCCCGCCGCGAGCCGCCGCTTCCTGCACGTTGGACGCGGTCTTCTCGAACATCGGGCCGGAGGGCACGATCGCGATCACCGGCACGTTGGCGTCGATCAGCGCGATGGGGCCGTGCTTCATTTCGCCGGCGGCGTAACCCTCGGCATGGATGTAGCAGATTTCCTTCAGTTTCAGCGCACCCTCCAGCGCTATGGCGTAGCAGGTGCCGCGTCCCAGGTACAGCACGTCCCGCGCCGAGGCGATGCGGGCCGCCAGCTTTTTGATCTCGGCGGCATTGTCCAGGATCATCGCCGCCGCCGAGGGCACCTGCAGCAGCGCGTCCGTCATTCGAGCCTCCTGCTCGGCGCCGATAGCACCGTTGGCGCGGCCCATCGCCAGGGCCAGGCAGGCCAGCACGGTGAGCTGCGCCGTGAAGGCCTTGGTTGAGGCAACCGCGATCTCCGGCCCGGCGACGGTGTCCAGGACGGCGTCGCTCTCCCGCGCCATGGTGCTTTCGGGGACGTTGAGGATGGACAGCACCGGCACATGCTGCTCGCGTATGTATTTCAGGGCGGCGAGCGCGTCGGCGGTTTCGCCGGACTGCGACACCAGGAGGCCGAGCGTGCCGGCGCTCAAAGGCGGGTTGCGGTAGCGGAACTCGCTGGCGACATCGATATCGGCGGGGATGCGGGCGAATTCCTCGATCCAGTGGCGCCCCGCGAGGGCCGCGAAATAGGCCCCGCCGCAGGCCGTCAGACTGACGCGCGAGAACGATGCCAGATCGAACGGCAGATGCGGCAGCATCACCGCTCGGGTGGATGGGCTGATCATCCGGTGCAGCGTGTCGCCGATCGCCGCGGGGTGCTCGTGGAGTTCCTTCTCCATGAAATGGCGGTAATTGCCCTTGCCGATCGCGGCGCCGGTCAGGCGGGTGAGCTTGGCCTCCCGCACGACCTCGGCCCCGTCCATGGCGTAGAACTTCGCGCCCTTTCGATCCACGACGGCCCAGTCGCCATCCTTCAAATAGGCGATCTGGCGGGTCAGAGGGGCCAGGGCCAGCCCGTCGGAGCCGATGAACATCTCGTCATTGCCGAATCCCACCGCCAACGGCGCACCGTGCTGCGCGACGATCATCAGTTCCGGATGACCGGCGAAGATCATGGCCAGGGCGTAGGCGCCCTCCAACCGGCGCAGGGCGGACCCGGCGGCCACGATGGGGGTCATGCCGCGCCGCAGATTCAGATCGACCAGTTGCGCCACGGTTTCCGTGTCGGTCTCCGAGCTGAACACCTGCCCAGCTGCTTCCAGTTCGGCGCGCAGGATGGCGTGGTTCTCGATGATGCCGTTGTGTACCAGGGACACGCGAGCGGTGCCGTGCGGGTGGGCGTTGTTCTTAGTTGGCGCCCCGTGGGTGGCCCAGCGGGTGTGGCCGATGCCGGTGGTGCCCGCCAGAGGCTCCCGCGCCAGATCGGCGGCGAGATTACCGAGTTTTCCTTCCGCCCGCCGACGGTCGATGGAGCCGTTGACGAGGGTGGCGATGCCGGCGCTGTCGTAGCCACGATATTCAAGGCGGAACAGGGACTCAAGAATCAGGGGGGCGGCCGGACGCGACCCGATAACACCGACAATGCCGCACATCAGCCTAGGCCCTTCCTTTTCGCTTTAAGCTTCGCCAGCATTTCCGTCGCCCGTCCGGGCTTCTGCACCTGCCGGCCGCGTGCCAGCGCCAGGGCACCGGGTGCTACGTCCTCGGTGATGACGCTGCCGGCCGCGATGGACGCGCCGTCGCCGACCGTGACCGGGGCCACCAGGGCCACGTTCGATCCGATGAAGGCGTTCGCACCGATGGTGGTGCGGTGCTTGAAGACGCCATCGTAATTGCAGGTGATGGTGCCGGCGCCGATGTTGGTCGCCTCACCCACCGTGGCGTCGCCGAGGTAGGTCAGGTGGCTGGCTTTCACGCCGGCTGCCAGGGTGGAGGCCTTCACCTCCACGAAGTTACCGATGTGTACGTCGTGTTCCAGCACGGTGCCGGGGCGGATGCGGGCGAAGGGGCCGATGATGCAGTCCGGGCCGATGGTGCAGCCCTCGAGGTGGCTATGGGCGCGGATAATCGCGCCGCTGGCGACGGAGACACCGGGGCCGAAAACGACGTTGGGTTCGATGGTGACATCCGGTTCGAACGCCGTGTCAGCCTGGAGAAAAACGGAGTTGGGGTCGATCATGGTAACGCCGGCGTCCATCGCGGCGACACGCAGCCAGCCCTGCACGACGGCCTCGGCGGCTGCGAGTTCGACGCGGGAGTTCACGCCGGCGACCTCATCGGCTGGGGCTTCGACGGCCGCCGCGCGGGCGTTTTCGGCTCGGGCGAGGGAGACGGTGTCGGTCAGGTAAAACTCGCCCTTGGCGTTGTCGGCGCGGACGGCGCGCAGCCAGCGCGCCATGTCCGGGGCGGAGGCGCACAGGACACCGGCATTGCACAGGCCGATGGCGCGTTCGGAGGCACAGGCATCGGCCCATTCGACGATGCGCTCGACGTAGCCATTATCGGTGACAACCCGGCCGTAGCGGGCGGGATCGGCAGGGCGGAACGCCAGCAGCCCAAGGCCGGCATCGCCCTGTGCGCGGCGGTCCAGCATGGCGCGCAGGGTTTCCGGGCGGATCAGAGGGCTGTCCGCGTAGAGGACCGCGACTTCGCCGTCCCCGAAATGGTCAACTGCCTGCAACGCGGCGTGCGCGGTACCCAGGCGCTCGTGCTGCACCACGCAGGTGTGCGGCGCCGCTTCCTGCCGGACCGCATCCATGTCGGGGCCGAGCACGACGACGATGCGGTCGAATACGGACTCGCAACTGGCGAGCAGATGCCGCAGCATCGTGCGGCCGGCGATCTTATGCAGGGTCTTGGGTAAGGCGGACTTCATCCGCGTCCCCAGCCCCGCGGCCAGGATGATGGCGGTTGCCGGCATGGCTTTCCTTTGATTGCCGAAAAAGGTTGGTGATTGCCGAAAAAAGGTTGGGTGATTGCCGAAAAAGGTTGGGCGGTCACCGGTGGCGTAGCGGCGGCGGTAGCGTTGTGTCAAAGGATGTCGCTACGTCGTTGGTTCAATTCGCGTTTCGGAGTGCTTCATCGTGACGGATGTGCGGGGTTTAAGCGTGGCTTCTGTCCGTGTTCTGGTGCTGGATCTGGATGGCACGCTGGTCGATACCGTGCCCGATCTGGCCGCGGCGCTGAACCGGTTGATGGCATCCCGCGGGTTGAAGCCGTTCGATTTTACCTCGACGGCCGCGATGGTGGGGGATGGGGTGGCGCGACTGGTGGAAAAGGCGTTCGCCGCGCGGGGGCTTGTGCCGGACGCCGCCGCCGTCGCCGAATTCTCCCAGGATTATGCCGCGCACGCCGCGGTCGATAGCCGGCTTTTCCCCGGGGTCGTGGAGGCGCTTCCGGACCTGATCGCCGAGGGGTGGCGCCTCGCGGTCTGCACCAACAAGCCGGAAGGTGCGGCCCGGCATTTGCTCGACGCGCTCGGCCTGTCACCGCTGATGGCGGCGGTGGGGGGAGGGGACAGTTTCCCTGTTCGCAAACCCGACCCGGCGCATCTGCTGGCGACCCTGGCGGCGGCGGGCGGGGAGGCAGCACGAGCGGTGATGGCCGGGGACCACGCCAACGACGTCGTCGCCGCTCGGGGAGCCGGATTGCCCTGCATCTTCGCCGCCTGGGGCTACGGGCCGCCGGCGATGGCGAAGGGTGCGGTGGCCGTCGCGCGGGACATCGCGGACATGGCCGCCATCGCTCGGCGGCTACTGCCCGACTGAGTCCCCAATCCCCGTCAGATAGGACGTGGCGTCGCCGAACCAGCGGGTCTCGATCGTCATGCGCACCGGGATGGGCGGGCGTTTCGGAATGGCGGCGGCCAGCCATGCCGAACCGAGGAGCGGCCGGTAGTCGGTTTTGATGGCCTCATCCAGCCGGAACCCGCCCAGCATGCGGCTGACGAAGTCGCAGCGCAGGGCTCGGCCGCTGAAGCTGGAGCGGCTGGTGGCCTCCAGCATTTCCTGCCCGGCGGTGTGCGCCACGATCTCCGCCGCGCGGCGGCCATCGTAGGTGCGGATTCTGCTCTCGCATTGCCCCGATCGGGTGACGGTTCGGATCAGGGCGACCAGGGCGCTGAGCGAGTCGGTGGTGTTCACCTGTAGATTGTCCGCCACGATCTCCCGTTCCGGCTCCAAGGGCGGCAGGAGCTGGCGGATGGCGGGGATCCCTTGGTCGTAGTCGATCAGGGTCGCGCGCGGTTCGCCCCGCCAGGCGCCGTTGGAGGCGTATTGCCGCGGCGACGGACGGTCGCCGTTCCAGGTGCCGTGCACTGAGCTGGCGTGGTGCCCGCCGAACACGGCGTTCGCGAGACCGGTGGTGCGGAAGGACAGAGCGAGTTGATAGGTCCAGGGACCAAGGCCGAGCATGCCTTCGGCGTCGGCGATGTGCAGTCCGACGGCATAGGTTTGGTACGTGAGGCGCAGCGGTTCCTCGGCCATCGCGGGAGCCGCAAGAGCGAGAGTCACGACCATCGACCGGATCGTCGTGTGGCGCATTCGCGGACTCTAGGCCCAATCCCTGGTTCGGCAAACATGGTTTTCGCGGCTTGACAGTGCCGGGGGGCGCCGCCTATCAACCGCCCTCTGCCAGGGCGGGCGCGTAGCTCAGCGGTAGAGCATTCGCTTCACACGCGAAGGGTCACAGGTTCAATCCCTGTCGCGCCCACCATTGATTACCCGATTGCAGTGTTTGACGGCCGCGGCCTCGGTCTTGACGGGCCGAAGGGTCAGGCGCAAAGCGGCTCGTAACGGATCGCGCGCGGATGCTCCCGATCCACCGATCGGTGGCGGGCATGGCAGATTCTGTCCGGGGCCGGAGAATGGCGTCAGCACCCAATCTCTACGCGATTCCAGATAGTTGTGCCGTGCCCGTTTTCGAATCCCTGCCATGCGATGAATAAGATGGGCTAGGATAGCGCGCGCAATTATAGTGTTGGGAACAGTGACTGCATCTTCAACCTCATCGCAGGGCTCAATTTCTTCACAAGATCTGCATTGTACGAACCGGTAGGCATTGGCTTTATGGTTGGATCATTGGTTGGATTAACATTATATATATTAGCATGGACCAGCTGCTGTGCCGCGATAGCATATTTACGCGATGTCGCAGCGGGCGTTCCGTCTTTGACTGCCGGATCAACGTCGGTCGTCACGATTGAAATTGTATAGTCGCTGTTGAGATGGATCTCAAAAGTGCGGAACTGCTGAGGAAAATCCCTTAATGATGAGGTTTCAACCTGCCAGAAACCATTTTCAGGAGCCTTACCGGAGGTATCAGAAAATGCTTTAACGGTATTTAGATGACGATGCCCCGAGATCCACATGAGCAAATTCGGATGGCTTTGAAGCTCGGCGACCATATCCGGCAGGGTTACAGCATTTTGAGGATCGGTCCACCAACCCATTGCAGAATTGGGCGAGGTGACTTCTACGTTTATCGGTACGTGCGCGGCGATGATAATGAGATGACCGGCAGCATCACCATCCGCGAGTTCTTTTTTAAGCCAGTTCCAACGTGCCTGGTCAAGAAAGCCATGTCCATGGATGGCGGCAGAATGATCGTCTTCCATTTGGTTGTCGTCGAGCACGATAACCTTGATCGGTATAGATGACTTCGGCACAAAGCTATAACAGGCAAAGCCATTGTTGGCGTCGGCCAGGTCGAAACCATGACCGACCGGATATGAAGACGTTGTAAAAAATTCTTTCATCCACTCCGTTCGCAAAAGTGAACGGCGATCCGGATCGGCTACAATCTTTGGCGGTCTCTTGAAGTCTGTGATAGGGCCTGCGTATTTTATGTCACCGTAAGGAGTCGAGCCATCGATTACGCCCATATAGTAAGTATGATCTTTTATTCGCGTGGGGTCGAGGAGGACATCTCCGGCGGCGAAGACTTCGTCGGTGATGTAGGACTGTCGAAGGTCGGTTCGAAGGCTGTAGTCCACGGGGATTGCACCGATCCAGAAGTGATCGTGGTTGCCGAGAGCCTGATACCAGGGGATCGTCTTATCAAGCCCTGCTGCCTTGTACGGTTTCTGATAATCGATGGTGCTGGTTCCAAGATGGGCACCGGAACTTGGGGTGATGACATTGCCGTCAAGGACATCGATATACCATCTGAGCTCGTTGTACTGTGTGCTGTTGCAGACATCGCCCAGAGAGATACCGAAATCAAATGGATCGTTTTTGTGAATAGCGTTTATTGTCTGGACGGCTGCATCGAGAACATGCGTTGTATACAGCATCATCCCTGAATATAGAGCAGAACTGACTGACATTTCTTTATGCAATCGTTGGAGATAGATCGCCTGATTAGGAGATTCTTTGTCGGTAATATGCACGTCGGTCATAGCAAAGAAATTCAAAAGTTTTGCTTTTTTTGTGACTGCCGAGGCGTCGTAAAGAGCCGGCATGATATCGGTTCGCGTTACGGATTTGAGAGGATCGCCAAACGTCCAGTCGCCGTAGCCGTATTTTTGGTATTCCGAGAGCTCATAAAGATTAATCTTCACAGAAGGTGTTGGGTTAGGCACCACCGTCCTCTGGAGTGTCGTAAAAACATCGGAAGAAATAGGGTACCCTTCTGGCTGGCTTTGATTTGCCGCGCGGGCCTTGCCGAGGGGGAAGGTAGAAACCGCCAGTACTCCGGCACCCACGCCAAAGCTACGCCGTGAAATTTTCGCCATATCCCACGCTCCCAATTTTGCCAGATCGACGTGTCGTGGCCGCCCCTATCCTGTAATTGCTCACCTGGGGGAACGGTAGGCCTCTGGTTTCCGGCCTGTCAATCTGATCACGCCGCCGAGGCACGTATCGCCGCCCAGGACGCGCGGATCGACGAACTGACCCGGCCGCCGAAAACCCCGGACAACGGTTCCAAGCCCCCATCCCAGAGCCAGAAGCAAGACACGCCAGCCGCCGGGGCGGATCGGCCACCCCGCAAGGGCCGCCCCGGGACAGGCCGGGCTGGAGCCAGGCTCGCCGTTCGGCCAGTCCATCGCCGCCATGGTGGTCTACCTCCATTACGCCCATGCCATCGGCATGGAACGGCTGGCCCTGTTGCTGGACGAAGTGTTCGGATTGACCATCAGCGAGGGTACGATCAGCAATATTTTGGCTCGTGCGCGTGAACCGCTGCTGACCGCCACCGCCGCGATCGAACAGGTGGTGCTGGCCAGCCCGGTGGTCTGCTCCGATGAAACCTTGGTGCGGGTGAAGGGTAAGAACTGGTGGGAATGGGTGTTCGTCACCACGATCGCCGTTCCGCACATCATCAAACCCAGCCGTGCCAAGGCCGTCGTGGCTGACCTCCTCGGTGAGATCCGGCGCGACGTGCCGTATACAAACAACGTCTCCGAACGCCATCTCCGGCCCAGCGTGATCTTCCGAAAAGTGACCAATGGGTTCCGCTGCGAGTGGGGGGCGGAAACTTACGCCGCCTTCCGTTCCGTAGTCAGCACCGCGAAGGCGAACGGCGCTTCGGTTCTGGAAACCGTGCAGTTCGTGCTGTCAGAACCCCAGGCCAGCAAGGCGCTGGCCGGGGTGGGGTGAGCAATTACGTTCGCGCGGTCCTGTTACCAGGCTATTAACGACGCGCAACTGTCTACGGGGGCGTCGACTCCGCTCGACGCCCGGCCACCCTTTTCGTCTTTTAAATAATGCCGCTTTGGCGGGGGCTAACCCAAGGCCCCCACCGCATCCTGCCCGAAATACGCCTGTTCCAGCCGGTGCGGCAGGTCAGCCTCGGATGTCGCGGCCTCCAGCACGATCCGCCCCTGCGCCATGGCGTAGACCCGGTCGGCCAGGCCGAGCGCCTTCTCGATCAACTGCTCCACCAGCAGGATCGCGGTGCCGGCATCGCGCAATGCCCCGGCCACCGACAGAACCCGGTCCACCAGCACCGGCGACAGCCCGGCCGAGGGTTCGTCGAGCATCAGCAGCCTCGGCCGCCGCACCAGCCCCTGCGCCACGGCCAGCATCTGCTGCTGGCCGCCGGACAGGGCTCCGCCCTTGTCGGCGCGCTTGGCCGCGATTTCGGGGAAGTAGGACAGGGCTTCCTCGACCCGGCTGGCACGTTCCCGCGCCGGGAGATCGTAGCCAGCGAGAAGAAGATTATCGGCGACGGAGAGCTGGGTGAACACCCGGTGCCCCTCGATCACGTGCACCAGACCCCGCCGCGCGGCCTCCCGTGGGGAGATGCCGGCCAGGTCCTGCCCGCCGAAGCTGCCCTGTCCGGTCCATGGCAGCAGGCCGGAAATGGCCGATAGCAGCGTGGTCTTGCCGGCGCCGTTGGGGCCGAGCAAGGCGACGATCTCGCCGGGACGGACAAACAAATCGACGCCCTGCAGGACGCCAATCTTGCCGTAACCGGCGGTCAGGCCGGTCAAGGACAGCAGGGGTTCAGGCGCCGAGGTAGGCACTGACGACCTCCTTATGTGCTCTGATGTCTGCCGGAGTGCCGGAGGCCAGCTCGCGGCCGAGGTTCAACACGGTGACGTGGTCGCAGATATCGAAGATCAGGTCGGCGTGGTGCTCCACCAGCAGCACCCCGATGCCTTGGCGGGCCATGGCCTTGATCAGCTCGCCGAGGCGCTTGATTTCCTCGCCCGACAGGCCGGCGGCGGGTTCGTCCAGCAGGATGAAGGCGGGGTTCAGGGTCAGGCCGCGGGCGATCTCCATGAAGCGTAGTTCGGAGTGTTGCAGCCGGTCGGCCCGCACGTCCGCCAGCGCGTCCAGCCCGACCGTTGCCAGCGCATTCATGGCGCGCGCGATCAGGTGTTTTTCGTCGGCGCGGTGGCGGGGCAGACAAAACACCGATTCCAGGAAGCTGGCGGTGCCCTCGATGGTGGCACCGATCATGACGTTGTCGAGCACCGATGCCTCCCCGATCAACCGCGGGGTCTGGAACGTGCGGGCGATGCCCAGCGCCGCTCGGGTTTGCGGGGCGCCGTGGGGCAGGGGGGCGGATCCGAGGAAGGCCTCGCCCTCCTGCGGCGCGTAGTAGCCGGAGATCACGTTCAGAGTGGTGGTCTTGCCCGACCCGTTGGGGCCGATCAGGCCGTGGACCTCGCCCTGGCGGATGGTCATGTCCAGCCCGTCGATGGCGCGCACGCCGCCGAACGCCAGCACCACGTTCTTCAGCACGATGTCGCCGCGCGCGGTGCCGTGGCCGGAAATCCGTCCCGGCTGAGGCACGATGGAACGGTTCGCCGCCAGCGGCCGGCGGTTGCGGAAATCGAGTAGCGCCGCGATGCCGCCCGGCATGGCCAGCACGATGGTCAGCAGCAGCGCCGCGTACAGGAAGGTCGACCACGCCACCAAAGGTGCCGCGAACTCCGGCAGCAGTGTCAGAATAATGTTGCCGATCAGTGGCCCCATGATGGAGCCACGCCCGCCGACCAGGATGGCGATGAAGAAGGTCACCGACAGGTCGAAGCTGAAGGCCTCGGGCGTGATGTAGGATTGCAGCGTGGCGAACAGCCCGCCGGCGACGCCCGCGCAGGCGCCGGAGAACAGGAACACGGTCGCCAGCAGCTTGGGTTTGGAGATGCCCACGGCCTCCGCCGCCACTTCGGCGTCGCGGATGGTGACCAAAGACCGCCCGAACCGGCTGTGGGCGATGTTGGACGACAGCCAGGTCACCAGCGCGGCCAGCGCCAGGGCGAACATGTAGAAGCCCCATTGGGAGTCGAAGGGCTTCGGCAATTCGGGTCCGGCGAGGCCGATGCCGCCGCCGGTGACGCTCTGCCACGCCAGCGCCACCTGGGTGACGATGGTGGCGAAGCCCAAGGTGGTCATGGCGAAATAGAAGGTGCGCAGCCGCAGTGCCGGCAGGCCAACGATGACCCCCGCCACCGCGCCCACGACCCCGCCGGCGGCATAGGACAGGAACGGGTCCAACCCAAAACGGGCGACCAGCACGGACGAGGTGTAGGCCCCCAGCGTCAGCAGCGCGACATAGCCGATGGCGAGCTGCCCGCCGTAACCGACGACCAGGTTCAGCCCCCCGACCAGTACCCAATACACCGCCGCTCGGGCGCCGATCACCGCCCAGTAATCGTTACTGAACAGCGGCAGCAGCAGCGCCGCGCCGAACAGCGCGAGGTATGGCAAAGCGCGCTGCATCAGACCCGCCGAGCGATGGGGGCGCCGAACAGCCCTTGTGGGCGGAGCAGCAGCACCAGGATGAAGACGGTGAACACCGCGACCGAGGCGAACACCCCGCCCACGATGAAATTGGCCGCTTGCTGGAAGACACCCAGTGCCAACCCGCCGATCAGCGCGCCGCGGTTGTTGCCCAACCCGCCTAGCGCAACGGGGACAAACCCGAGGAAGTTCAGCATGGCGCCGTTGGCGAAAAAGGCCAGCAGAAGCTCCCCGGACGCGAAACCGGCCAGCCCGCCGACCACGCCGGCCAGGGCGTAGCTGGCGACGCGCAGATTGCGCTCCGGAAGACCCAATGCCCGAGCCGCGAAGTTATCCTCGGCGATGGCCAGGAAGGCGCGGCCGACGAGGGTGCGGCGGTAGAGGTATTCCAGCCCTCCGACCGCGACGGCGCAGGCGGCGACAGGCAGCCAGAATTTCTCATCCATCGGGCCGGTGGTGGTCAGGCCCAACAGCCGGGGGAAGGGCTGCGGTTCGGTG
This sequence comes from uncultured Acetobacteraceae bacterium, assembly GCA_903924985.1. GTDB lineage: Bacteria > Pseudomonadota > Alphaproteobacteria > Acetobacterales > Acetobacteraceae > Rhodopila. The sequence goes on along the minus strand of CAIYDT010000015.1, from coordinate 8,509 downwards.
CTCCATTCGATCGCGGTGAACTGCTGAATCATCAGCGCCAGACCCAGCGTGGACAGCACGTAAAGATGCTGGTCCAGCGCCTTCAGCACCGGGCGGACGGCCACGAACTCGGTGACCACGCCGATCAGGGCGCAGCCGGCCAAGGCCAGGATGAAGCCGGGGATGATGGGAATCCCCATCCGACCGATGAACAGCGCCCCGAGCACCCCGCCAGCCATGCCGAGTTGCCCAGCGGTGAAGCTCATGACCCGGGAGGCCGAGAACATCAGGTTGTAGGTGATCCCGATCAGCGCGTACGTCGCGCCGACCGCGATCCCGGCCGCCAATATCGCCGCGAACATGGTGCGTTACGCGTAGCCGGGCGCGAGTGCGAAGGCCCCGTTGTGCGCGCTGTTGGCACGCTGCATCACGATCTCATCGGTGTGGTAGCCGTTGTGGTCGGTTGGGCTGAAGCTGTAGGTGCCATAGAGGCCCGGCCAGTTGGTCAGCGTGTTCCAGTAGCCGATGATTTTGTCGGCGTCGGACGAGCCGGTCTTTTCCACCGCCTCGGCGATCAGTCGGATGGAGTCGACGCCGGAGACCACCCACCAGAGGGATGTATCGGCCAGGGCGAACTTGCCCTGCACCGAATCGATGAACGTCTGGGTGCGCGGCGGCAGCTTGCCTGCGGCGTCGAAGCTGCAAGATTTGTAGCCGATGATGTAGACCTTCTCCCAGTTCTCCGGCTTGGTCACCAGTTTGCCGATTTCGCCGGTGCCCAGCGCCGGGTGGCCGACAATCGGCACATCCCATTTCAGTTCGGCTCTGGCGTTCATCAAACGAGCCGCGAGACCGGAGGAAACGGTCCAGGGCACGATTGCCTCCGCGCCGGCATTCTTCATGCGCAGCACCTCGGGCATGACGTCGGACAGCGCCGGGTCGATGACCGCTGAATACACGACCTCGACTCCCGCTTTGGTGAAACCGGCGACGGAATCGTCGCGTGCCGCCGTGCCGTAACCCGTGGCGTCGCCGAACACCGCGACTTTCTTAGCCTTAACCACCTTCATCGTGTAGTTGCGCACCGCGTCGTCCCACTGGCCGTTGGACGGGGTGACACGGAAAGCGTTGGGATACTTCACCGGGTCGATCAGGCTGTTGACCACGCCCGCCACCAGGCTGGGCATCTTGGCACGCGCCATGATCGGGGTGGTGGCCAGCAACTCGCCCGAGTTGGTGGGCCCCCAGATGGCATGCACCTTGAAGCGGCTGATGACTTCCTGCGTGGCGTTCACCGCCTTGGTCGGGTCGCCCTGAGTGTCGCGCACCACCAGCTCGATCTTGCGGCCGTGGACGCCGCCCTTGGCGTTGATCTCATCGGTGGCGAAGCGCACGCCGCGGTCGAATCCGATCGACGGAGACGCGAGGGGACCGGTCAGCGCCGCCAGCCAGCCGATGCGGATGGGTTCGGCGTCCGCCGCCCGCACCTGAGCGGGCAGGGTGGCGACGCCGGAGGCTGCGATGGCGCTCAGGGCGAAGTCGCGGCGGGACAGGGACATGTTGTTTCCTTTGATACCGTTGGGTAGGTTTGGCGCGGACCATACAGCGTGCCGCCGGGCGCGCAAGGCCGCGGGTTTCCTGTTGCTGTGGGATCGCTACCATTATTTTCATCCGCGGGCCGTTTCCCCCTTGCGCCGCGGAATTTGCCGCCCCAAGAGTGGGGGAACCCACGCGGGCCAAATCCGGCCACGCGGGAATGGAGGCAACGATGATCGACAGACGCCATTTCATGGGCATGACCACGGGCGCGGCCCTGGCTACCGGCTTTACCCTCCCGGCTTGGGCACAGGCCAAGATGGTCCTCAAGGCCTCCGACGTGCATCCGGAGGGCTACCCCACCGTGGCTGCCGTGGAATCGCTCGGCGAGAAGCTGAGCAAGGCGACTGGCGGGCGGCTTTCAGTACAAATGTATGCGTCGATGCAGCTCGGCGGCGAAAAGGAAGCCATTGAGCAGGCACAGATCGGCGCCATCGCCTTTGCCCGTGTCAGCGTCGGGGTGATGGGTCCGGTGGTGGACGACCTGAACGTGCTCAACCTACCGTTCCTGTTCCGCGACACCAAGCATGCTCAGACGGTGCTGGATGGCGCGATCGGGCAGGAGTTGCTGGACAAGGTGACCAACCACCCCACCGCCGGGCTGGTTGGCCTGTGCTGGATGGATGCCGGCGCGCGCAGCATGTACGACACAAAGCGCCCCATGAAGGACATCGGCGACCTGAAAGGGCTGAAGGTGCGCGTCATGGGCAACCCCATGTTCGTGGAGATGATGAACGCTTTGGGCGGCAACGGCGTGGCCATGGGCTACGATCAGGTGTTCACCGCGTTGCAGACCGGCGTTGTGGATGGCGCGGAGAACAACCCCCCGAGCTTTGTATTCGACAACCATTATCAGGTGGCGAAATACTACACGCTGACGGAACATCTTATTGTTCCGGAGATGGTGGTGTTCTCCAAGGCGACATGGAACAAGCTGTCGAAGGAAGACCAGGCCCTGCTGGTGAAATTCGGCAAGGAAGCCCAAGCCGAGGAGAGGGTGCTGTGGAATGTCTACCAGCAGCAGGCGCTGGATAAGATGAAAGCGGCCGGCATCGTCGTGGAGACGATCGCCGACAAGAAGCCGTTCCAGGATGCGGTGAAGCCCGTGTGGGACAAATACGGACCGAAATACGCGGAGATGATCAAGCGCATTCAGGCGGTTCAGTAGGGTGGACGAAAAAAATTCGTTGCAATGACCGCTCTCTACCGCTGCGCGATGAACGCGCTGTATCTCGCCTGCGTTCTGCTCGCCGGGGCAGCCATGGTGCTGATCTCGGCCGTCGTGCCGTGGGGGGTGTTCACCCGTTACGTGCTGAACAGCGCGTCGTCCTGGCCCGAGGCGTCGGCGATCCTGCTGTCGATCGTGCTGACGTTCTTCGGGGCGGCGGCGTGCTACCGCCTCGGGCTGCACATGCGGGTTTCCTATCTCAGGGACCAATTCCCGCGCAGGCTGGCCCGCATCTGCGACCTGCTGGCGGAGGCGCTGATGCTGATCGTCGGCCTGTTCATGACCGTGCACGGCATCAGCCTGTGCCAGACGACCTGGAACCAGTCGATCGCGGAATTCCCCGCTTTGTCGGTGGGGGTGACCTATCTGCCCATCCCGCTGGGCGGCGTCTGCCTGATGCTGTTCGTCATCGAGCATGTGCTGATCGGCCGCCCGCCAGATCCCTTCGCCGGCGGAGTGGGGCACTGACATGGACGTCGCGATCGTCATCGGCACGCTGTTCTTTTGCATCGCGATCGGGATGCCGATTGCCTATTCGCTCGGGTTGGCGGCTTTGGCGGCGGCCTGGTGGACGGATATCCCGCTGGAGGCGGTGATGCTGCAGGTGTCCTCCGGCGTCAGCAAATTCGCCATGCTGACCATTCCCTTCTTCGTGCTGGCCGGGGCGTTGATGGCCGAGGGCGGGATCGCCCGCCGTTTGGTCGGATTCGCCAACGTGCTGGTGGGGTTCCTGCGGGTGCGCGGTGGGTTGTCGATCGTGAATATCGTCGCCACGACCTTCATGTCCGGCATTTCGGGTTCGGCGGTCGCCGATATCTCGGCCATCGGGTCGGTGATGATCCCGCAGATGGAGAAAGTGGGTTACCCGCGCGTCTTTTCGACCAACGTCACGATCAGTGCATCCGTGCAGGCGCTGCTGATCCCGCCCAGCCATAACGCGGTGATCTATTCGCTGGCGACCGGCGGCACCATTTCGATTCTGAGCCTGTTCCTGGCGGGCGTCGTTCCGGGATTGTTGCTGGGTTTCTCGCTGATCGTGCTGTGTCTGGTGCTGGCCTATCGCAACGACTACCCGAAAGGCGAGCCGATCCCGCTGCGCGACGCCGCCAAATTGGCAGTAGATGCGTTCTGGGGGTTGATTACGCTGATCATCATCCTCGGGGGCATCCTGGGCGGCGTGTTCACGGCGGTGGAAGCCGGTGCGGTCGCCTGCGTCTGGGCGTTCTTTGTTACCATGTTCATCTACCGCGAATTCCCCTGGCGCGGTTTGCCGGGGCTGGTGCACCGCACGCTGCGCACGGTGGCGATGGTGATGACGCTGATCGCCTTTGCCTCATCCGTTGGTTACATGATGGCTATGATGCGGGTGCCCGCGCATATCACGGCGTTCTTCCTGACCATATCGCACGACAAGAACGTTATCTTGCTCATGATCAACGTGCTGCTGCTGGTGCTCGGCTGCCTCGTGGACATGGCGCCGGCGATCCTGATCTGCACCCCCATTCTGCTGCCGGTAATGATCAGTTTCGGCGTCGATCCGGTGCATTTCGGGATGATCATGTTGATGAACCTCGGCATCGGTCTGTGCCATCCGCCGGTCGGCGCGATCCTGTTCGTGGGATGCGCCGTCGGGAGGGTGCGGCTGGAGGATGTGATGAAGGAGATATGGCCGTTCTATTTGGTCATGTTCGCCGTGCTGATGCTGGTTACGTATGTGCCGGATATTTCGCTATGGATGGTGCATAAATACGGGCAGTAGTTTCGTCCCCCTCCAATCGTCATGCTCGGGCTTGACCCGAGCATGACGATTGGAGGGGACAACAGATTATTGTGGAATCCGCCCCATCATCACCGAAACATCGCGCGCCATTTCCAACGCCTGTTCCATGGTCATCGACGTCGCGCGCTGGAAGGTGCGCTTGGTCTGCCACAGGAACTGCGGGTTCCAGCCGGCCAGCTTCTCGGCCATCGCGAAGGCTTCCTCCATTAGCTTGTCATCCGGCACCACCTTGTTGACCAGGCCGAGCTCGTAAGCGCGCTGCGGGGTCATGTTGTCGCACAGCGTCAGCAGCTCGAACGCGATCTTGCGGCCCATCAGGTGCACTGCCTGCGCGGTCACGGTGGTTGCGGTCAGGCCGGCTTTCAGTTCGGGGTAGCCGAATTTGGCGCTCTCGGCGGCGATGGTCAGGTCGCTGCCGAACGCCAGCCCGCAGCCGGCGCCCAGCGCGTAGCCATGCACGGCCGCGATGATGGGCTTGTCGATACGGCCGAGCAACTTTGTCAAAGCGATGTTGGTGTCGCCGTGTTTGATGAGGTTGGGGCGGGTTTCGACGGTCAGCGGCCTCGGTGTGGAGGTATCCGCGCCGGCGCTGAAGGCTCGGCCGGCGCCGGCGAGGATGACGACCGTCACGTCGTTGTCGGCCTGCGCGGCCAGCAGGGCATCGGTCAGGGCGTGCACCAGATCGGCGTTGATGGCGTTCAGCTTCGATGGGCGGTTCAGCGTCAGCAGACGCACGGCGCCGCGGGTTTCGGTCAGGAGTACGTCGTCCATGGTTGGTTTCCTCTGGTTCGCTGGCATCAGGACAGCGTGGCGGGTGGGGGGCGTCAAGTCTGGCGGCTAAAGGTCTGGCGGCTAAAGGAACCCAACACTCAACCAAGGCACCGCCGCCACCACCACCAGTCCCGCCAACACCGCCAGCAAATACGGCCAGATCTGCCGCATCGCCGCATCCGGCGACACCCGCCCGATCGCACAGGCGGCGTAGTAGCCGACCCCGAAGGGCGGGGCGAACAGCCCGATGCCCATCGCCAGGATCACCACCATTGCGTAATGAACCTCATGAATCCCAACCGCGCGGGCGGAAGGAAACAGCAGGGGGCCGAACAGGACGATGGCGGGAATGCCCTCCAGCACGCTGCCGAGCACGATGAAGGCCAGGATCGAGACCGCCAGGAAGCCGATCGAACCGCCGGGCATCGCGCCCATGGCTTGTGCCAGTTGGCGGGAGAACCCGGACTGCGTCAGCGCCCAGGCCATTCCGGTGGCGGTGCCGATGATCAGCAGGATGGCGCCGGATAGCGCCGCGGTCTCGGTCAACATCGGGTAGACGCGCCGCCAGGGGAATTGCCGGTAGATCAGCAGGCCCGCGATCATGCTGTAGACGATGCCGATGGTGGAAACCTCGGTCGCGGTGGCCACGCCCTCGATCACGGCGGAGCGGATCAGGAAGGGCAGGGCCAGGGCTGGGACGGCGATGACGAAGGCGCGCAGAACCTGGCCGACGGGTGGGCGTTGGACTCCCTCCATGCTTTCATTGCGGCCGCGCCAGCGGGCGATGCCGGCCAAGGCCAGTGCCAGGACCGCTGCCGGCACCAGACCGCCGGTAAACAAAGCGGCGATCGATACGCCGGTGACCGACCCGATGGTAATCAGCACCAGCGATGGCGGGATGGTTTCGCTCATGGCGCCAGAGGCGGCGAGCAGAGACACGAGCTCGCCCTCATTGGCGCCGCGGCGTTTCATTTCGGGGAATAACGCAGGCGCAACGGCCGCCATGTCGGCTGCCTTGGAGCCGGAAATGCCGGATACCAGATACATCGCGCCCAGCAACACGTAGGACAGGCCACCGCGCACGTGACCCAGCAACGACGCGAGGAAATTCACCATCGCGCGCGCCATGCCGGTCATTTCGATCAACAGGCCGAGGAACACGAACAGCGGCACGGCGAGCAGGATCAGGCTGCTCATGCCCTCATCCATACGAGAAACAACGACGGTCAGCGGGGTGCGGGTGAGGGTGGCGAGGTAGCCCAGTGTTGCCAACCCGAAAGCAAAGCCGATCGGTACCGACAGCAAAACGCCGGCGCCGAGCAGCAGGACGAAGAACAGCACCAGATTCCAGTTGCCCGACGCCTTCAGGCTGGGGCCGCCGTAATGGGCGATCAGGGACAGTCCGGCGAAGATCGCCACACCCAACGCCGCATCGCGCCAAGACAAATGCGCCAGCCGGACCAGCGCGGTCACCGCCATCAAAGCGCCGCCAACCGGCAGGGCCATGGCACGAAAGGTGTTGTGGATGCCGAGGGCCGGGGTCTCGATGTACCACTCGTCGGCGGCGTAGTCCCAGGCGGCGGGCAGCAGGATCAGCAGGAACACCGCGATGGCCAGGGTCGCCACCGCTTCCGTCCGCGCCTGCGCGGCGGGGGAAAAGCCGCGGATGATGGCGGTCAGGCGCATGTGCTCACCGCGTTGCAAGGCGATGACGCTGCCCAGCATGGCGAGCCAGAGGAACAGGATCGAGGCGAGTTCATCCGTCCAGATCAGCGGCGCGTGCAGGGCGTAACGGGCGACGACGCCGGCGAACAACACGGCGATCTCCGCCACCACCAGGATGGCGGCGGGTATTTCCGCGAGGTGGCGGAGGAGCGTTTCGAGACGGGCGAGGCTTGCCGTCACGAAAGGGTCCCGACCTCACCCTCCAGGATGGCCCAGGCTTCGTCGCCGTATTTCTTCTTCCATTCGGCGTAGAACCCGGCCTGTTTCAGGGCGTCGCGGAAGGCGGGCTTGTCGACTTCGACGAACTCCAGGCCCTTCGCCTTCAGCTCGTCCGCCACCGAACCGTTCAGTTTGGCGATATCGGCGCGTTCGTCCAAAGCGGATTTGTTGAACTCGCGCGTGACGATTTCCTGGAGGTCTGGGGGCAGTGCGGAAAAGCCTTTCTTGTTGGCCAGCATCCAGAATCCGTCCCACATGTGGCTGGTGAGCGAGACATATTTCTGCACCTCGTACAGCTTGGCGATCTGGATCAGCGACAGTGGGTTTTCCTGGCCCTCAGCGATTTTGGTTTGTAGCGCGGAATAGACCTCGCTGAAGTTGATGCTGATCGGGGAGGCGCCCAACGCCTGGAACATGCTGGTCCACAGCGGCGAAACCGGCACCCGGATCTTGAAGCCCCTGAGATCGGCCGGTGCTTTGATCGGGTGGCTGGAACTGGTGATCTGGCGGAAGCCGTTGTCCCACATCTTGTCCATCGCGATCAGGCCGCGCTTGTCGATCTCGGCGCGCACGAAAGCGCCCAGCTTGCCGTCCATCGCCTTCCAAACAGTGTTGTAATCGTTGAACGCGAACCCGATGCCGTTGATGGAGGCTGCCGGCACCAGCGTGGACAGGATCAAGCCGGACAATGTGAAGAAGTCGATCGCACCGGATCGCAACTGCGACAGCATGTCCGTGTCCGAACCCAACTGGTTGTTGGGGAACAGCTGGATCTCAAGCCGGCCACCGGAGGCCTGTTTGATGCGGTCGGCGGCCTCCTGCTGGCGGACGCTTTGCGGATGCGTCACCGGGGCGTTGTTGGCGAGTTTCAGACTGAACTCGGCGGCGTGCGCGGGGCGGGTGGCGATGGCGAACAGCGGCAGAGCCGCGCTGGCGAGAAGGGTGCGGCGGGGCAGGGAGGACATGAGCGTGCTTTCGTGAGGGGCGGTCAGCGCGGGCAAGTAACCGACGCACCTGGGCATGGCAAGGGCGAGAGATGTTCTTGACTAACAACCTGGGATTGTATTAAACCGAACTTCCCTCTTCAAAAATACATAAACCACTGACAGGCAACAAGAATTCTCAGACCATACCTTGCGTTCCTGGCTACACTGCGAGGTCCAGCAACTCGAACGCCCGCCGCTGCACCGAGGTTGGGCGGGTCAGGACGG
>CAIYDT010000014.1 GCA_903924985.1 uncultured Acetobacteraceae bacterium | reverse complement strand
GGCGGCGCCTTTCTTTGGCCCGCCGCGGCCACGGCGCTTGCGCCCATCTTCCTCAGCCCAATCGATGGGATCGAGGCCCTCGACCGTCACGGGCGGAATGGCATGGCCAGTCAGTTTCTCGATCGCCTCAACGGCGAACCGGTCGGTCGGCGCGGCGATGGTGAACGCCCGCCCTTCCAGCCCGGCGCGGCCGGTGCGCCCGATGCGATGGACATAATCCTCGGCATGGTGCGGCACGTCGAAGTTGAAGACGTGCGACAACCCACCGATGTCGATGCCGCGTGCCGCGACATCGCTGCACACCAGCAGCCGCAGCTCGTTTGCCTTGAATTTTTCCAAGGTCGCGAAACGCACCGTCTGCGCCATGTCGCCGTGCAGCGCGCCGCAACTGAATTTGTGCCGGGTCAGGGATTTGTAGAGAATATCCACGTCGATCTTGCGGTTGCAGAAGATCAGCGCGTTCTGCACGTTCTCGGTCCGGATCAGGCGGCGCAAAGCCTCCCGCTTGTCGTGTTCGGCTACCAGGGCCAGGCCCTCGGTGATGGTCGTGGCGACGGAAGCAGGGCGGGAAACCGCGATTTCCTTGGGATTTTGCAGGAATGCGTCGGCGAGGCGCTTGATCTCCGGGCCCATGGTGGCGGAGAAAAACAGCGTCTGGCGGGTCTTGGGCAGCATCGAGACGATGCGTTCGACGTCCGGGATGAAGCCCATGTCCAGCATACGGTCGGCTTCGTCGATGACCAGCAGCTTGGCGTCCGTCAGCAGCATCAGGCCGCGGTCGAACATGTCGATCAGCCGGCCAGGCGTCGCGATCAGCACGTCGACGCCTTTGTTCAGGACCTCCTTCTGGTCCGACATGCTCTCGCCGCCGATGATCAGGGCGTGCGTCAGCTTCAGATACTTGCCGTACATCGTGAAATTCTCGGCGACCTGCATCGCCAGTTCGCGCGTCGGCTCCAGGATCAAGCTGCGCGGCATGCGAGCCCGCGCTCGGGAACCCGACAGAATATCGAGCATCGGCAGCGTGAAGCCGGCGGTCTTGCCGGTACCGGTTTGCGCCGTGCCCAGCACGTCGCGGCCCATCAGGACATAGGGGATCGCCTGCTCCTGGATGGGCGTCGGGTGCCGGTAACCCATGTCGGCGATGGCCTGCAGCACGGCCTCCGAGAGCCCGAGATCGGCGAACACCGGACGGGCGGGTTCTTCCGGGAGGTCCGGTTGGGGCGCTTCGGCCTCATCCGCACCCCAGGCGTCAGCCTCTTCCTGTGCGGTGATGGACTCATCCGTCGGCTCAACGGATTCCGCCGTAACTTCAATCATATCAGTAGGTTCCGGCGCCACTGCCTCGGGCGCTGCGGCCTCGATCGGTGTTTCGGGCGCGGTTACCACTTCGCCATTGGGGATAGCTTCATGCGGCGCATGGTCGGTCGGTTCCGCCGGGACGGTCGAGGGGTCGGTCAAATCGGGTCCTGTCGATGGCTGGGTTGCGAACTCTTCCGCAACGATCGCGCCCAGGGTCGAAAATCCGGGGGGCCGAATGTCCGGCGCCGGACGCCCGCTCACGCGCAACGGGCGCGGTATCAGGAGGAACCGCCGAAAAGTCAAGCCGGATACGCGCTCTACCTGGGCGCCATGCGCAATGCACCATCGAGCCGGATCGTCTCCCCGTTCAGGAACCGGTTGGTGACGATGTGTTCTACCAGCGCCGCGTATTCCTCCGGCATGCCGAGGCGTGAGGGGAAGGGAATGCTCGCCCCCAGGCTGGCCTGAATTTCCGGGGGAAGTTGCGCCACCATCGGTGTGTGGAACAGGCCCGGTGCGATAGTCATCACCCGCACGCCGGCCCTCGCCAGTTCGCGTGCGGCGGGGAGGGTCAGGCTGGCGACGCCGCCTTTGGACGCGGCGTAGGCCGCCTGCCCGACCTGACCGTCGAAGGCGGCGATCGAGGCGGTGTTGACGATGACGCCCCGCTCGTTGTCCTCCAACGGGTCGGCTTCAGACATCTCGGCGGCGGCCAGGCGCAGCATGTTGAAGGTGCCGATCAGGTTGACGCGGATGACGCGCTCGAACGCGTCCAGCTTCAGCGGCCCCTCACGCCCGACGATGCGCCCAGCGGTGCCGATGCCGGCGCAATTCACCAGGATGCGGGCCGGTCCATGCGCGGCGCGGGCGGCGGCCACCGCGGCCTCGGCCGAGGCGGAGTCGGCCACGTCGCAAGCAATGCCGATGCCGCCGATGCGTTCGGCGGTCGCTTTGGCCGCCGCCTCATTGATGTCCACCGCCGCCACGCGACAGCCCGCGCGCGCAAGGCGTTCGGCTGTTGCCGCGCCCAGGCCGGACCCGCCGCCGGTTACGATCGCCGCCATTCCGTTGAGTTGCATCCGCGTGCCTCCACATTCGTCGCCGCTGGTGAACCATTGACCTGGGTCATCGCGCAAGTTCTTCCGCTTGACCATGCAACGCCCCGGCGGGACAAACGAACCGCAAAGACCCAATGAGGAAACGCCGCGATGAGCAATGCCGCGCTGTACGACAAAGCCTATGGCGAATGGCAGGCCGACCCGCATGGCTGGTGGGCGAAAGCGGCCGAGGGCATCGACTGGACCAAGCGCTGGGATACCGTATTCGACCCCAGCATGGGCGCCTACGGCCAGTGGTTCGCGGGCGGCGAGCTGAACACCTGCTTCAACTGCCTGGACCGGCACGTGAACAACGGCCGGGGGGACAAGGCGGCGCTGATCTGGGACAGCCCGATGACCGGGCAGCTCAAGACTTTTTCCTATAGTGACCTGCAAACCCGCGTGTCGAAGCTGGCCGGGGCATTGGCAAAGCTGGGCGTCGTCAAAGGCGACCGGGTCATCCTTTACATGCCCATGGTCCCCGAGGCCGCCATCGGCATGCTGGCCTGCGCTCGCCTGGGCGCGGTACACTCGGTGGTGTTCGGCGGCTTCGCGGCCGCCGAGCTGGCGACCCGCATCGCCGACGCAAAACCGCGGGTGATCATCTCCGCGTCATGCGGGTTGGAACCGGGGCGGATCGTAAAATACAAGCCGCTGCTGGACGCCGCGATCGGCCTGTCGCCGCACAAGCCCGACGCCTGCCTCATTCTCCAGCGCGAGCAGTCGCCGTGCGAGCTGACTCCCGGTCGCGATCACGATCTGCTGGACGCCGAAGCCGCCGCCGAACCACACGACTGCGTGTCGGTGAAGGCGACCGACCCGCTGTATATTCTCTACACCTCCGGCACGACCGGCCGGCCCAAGGGCGTGGTGCGCGACAATGGCGGGCACGCGGTGGCGTTGTGGAACTCCATGAAGATGCTCTACGGGGTGGAGGCCGGCGACACCTACTGGGCCGCCTCCGACGTCGGCTGGGTCGTGGGGCATAGCTATATCGTCTACGCCCCGCTGCTGCGGGGCTGCACGTCCATCATGTATGAGGGCAAGCCGGTGGGGACGCCGGACGCCGGCGCCTTCTGGCGGGTCTGCGCCCAACACAAGGTGAAAGTGCTGTTCACGGCACCGACCGCCATGCGCGCCATCAAGCAACAGGACCCCGACGGTAAGCTGTTGGCGCAGTACGACCTATCCGGGATGGAGGCTTTGTACCTCGCCGGGGAGCGCTGCGATCCCCCAACCGCCGTCTGGGCGCAGGAGATTCTGCAAAAGCCGGTGGTCGATCACTGGTGGCAGACGGAAACCGGCTGGGCGATCACCTCCGGCTTCCGGGAGTTCGGGCTGTTCCCCTTCCTGCCGGGCTCCGGCGGGCGGCCCTGCCCCGGTTACGACCTCCACGCGCTGGACGACGACGGGAAGGTGCTGCCGCGCGGCATCAGCGGCAATTTGTCCGTGAAACTGCCGCGGCCCCCCGGCTGCGGCCCGACGCTGTGGCAAAACGACGATGGCTACCGCACGTCGTACTTGTCCGACTTCCCCGGCTGGTACCGCACCGGCGACGCCGGCATGGTGGACGAAAATGGCGACGTCTGGGTGATGGGTCGCACCGACGACATCATCAACGTCGCCGGCCACCGCCTGTCCACCGGCTCGATGGAGGAGGTCCTGGCCTCCCACCGCGACGTCGCCGAATGCGCCGTGATCGGCGCCAAGGACGAACTGAAGGGCCAGACTCCCATCGGGTTGGTGGTGCTGAAGTCCGGCGTCAACCGGCCGGAGGCGGAGGTGTCCGCCGAACTGGTGGCGCTGGTGCGCGAGCGCATTGGCCCCGTGGCATCGTTCCGCGACGCCCGCGTCGTGCCTCGGCTGCCAAAGACCCGCTCCGGCAAGATCCTGCGCGCCGTGATCCGCCGCATCGCAGACGGGGAGACGGTCGCGACACCGCCGACCATCGAGGATCCGGCGACGCTGGACGAAATCAGCCAAGTGTTGCGCCGCTGATGGCCCGTCTCAGCGTCAACCTCAACAAGGTCGCCCTGCTGCGCAACTCCCGCCGCACCGGGGTGCCCGATGTCCTGCATTTCGCCCGCATCGCGCTGGATAACGGCGCTCGCGGCCTGACCGTGCATCCGCGCCCGGATGAGCGGCACATCCGCGGTTCCGACGTGCCGGCCCTGGCCGCGTTAATGAAGCCCGTCCGCCCGGCGATCGAATTCAACATCGAGGGCTACCCGGACGCCCGCCTGATGGCGATCCTGCGGGCGACGCTTCCCGAGCAGTGTACGCTGGTGCCGGACGCGCCGGAGGCATTCACGTCCGAGGAAGGCTGGAAGCTGGACCCCGCCCAGATGGCACTCGCCAAACCGTCCATTGCCGCGATCAAGGCGCTCGGCTGCCGGGTGATCCTGTTCACCGACCCCGATCCCGCGGTCGTGCCGCGCGCCATTGAGGCCGGGGCGGATGGGATCGAAATCTACACCGGCGCCTACGCCGCCGCCTTCCACCACGGCACTCACGCCGCGCTGCTTGCCGCCATCGCCGCGACCGCCCGGGCCGCCGCCGACGCCGGGCTGGTGGTGAACGCCGGGCACGATCTTAACCTGCGCAACATCCCCCTGCTGATGGCAGCGGTGCCCTTCCTGGCGGAGGCCTCGATCGGCCACGAACTGACCGCCGACGCGCTGGAACGAGGCTTCGGCCCCACCGTCGCCGCCTACGCGGCAGCCCTGGGCTAAATTCATCCCCAGGAGAGGGCCGGCCCCGAACATGGAACCGCCCCCCGTCTCCTACTGCTTCTTGATTGAGATCTTCACCTCGTTGGTCCCGGATTTTCACCTTGGTCTCATAGGGTGGAATCCGCACAATCCACAGCAGAAGCAGACGATGGCTCTGACGCATCGCTGTGCTCCTGAGCTAAAACCGGTCGGGCCGTTTTCGACCGGTTTCGCCATTCTGGGGCCCAATGGTTAACCCTAAATCCGGCAGTTGGATGATTGCCAAGCCCGGGAGAATCGTTGGATTCTGCCGGTATGAGCCAGCAAATCCCATGTGCGGTCAGTCACCCCTCGGGTGAACAACCGCCAGTTGAAGAGCCGCCCGCGACCGCTGACACATTCGCCGGCCGTGTCCATATCGAGTGGGATGCCGCGGCCCCGGTAACCCCCTTCGGGCAGTTGCCTTTCTTCATT
>CAIYDT010000013.1 GCA_903924985.1 uncultured Acetobacteraceae bacterium | reverse complement strand
AGCGGGCGGGACCCGATCGGCGCCCACATATACGCGTGCGTGCCCTGCTGACCTACGCGGGCTTCATCTTGGAACCATATTTCCAGCGGACGGTTCTTCGCCGCCTCGGACAACTTCTCGGCAATCAGGGCCGCGAAGTTTCCTAAGAAACAACCTCTGGGGTGCCGCCCGCCTCCACCGGCTCCAGGACAAATCCCAAAGATTTCGCACGCCGTTGGAGATTGTTCAGTACACGCTGCTTATAGCGCTCTTCGTAGTATGCCGCTCCAGGATCGGCGTACGACATACCGTGCCGCAGCGTGTTGTAGAACAGAACGGCGATCTTGCGCGCGGTGGCGGTGACTGCCTTCGCCTTTCCCACCCGGGCCGACAGCCGTCGGTAGAATGCGCCCAGAGCGGTGTCGCTCCGACCCACGGTCGCCGCCGCGAGCCGTAACAAAGCCGAGGCGCGGTTGCTCGTCCGCCGGGTTTTCGACGACAGCACCTTCCCCCCGGAAATCTTGTTGTGCGGTGCGAGCCCCAGCCACGAGGTAAAATGTTTCGCGCTCGGCCAGGCCGCGAGGTTGGTTCCGCACTCTCCGACCAGCTTTAACGCCAGATATGGGCCCAGGCCATGGATCTGCGTGAGATCCACGCCGAGGATCGCGTGAAGGGCCGCGCGCGCGTCGAATGCCGGGGCGTTTGGCGCGCGGCCCTTTTGCCTGTTGGCGGGAAGCCTACTGGCAGGTGGTGGCACGCTGTTTTTCAGCCGTTTCAGTATGGCCTCGATTTGCCTGTCGCACGCGACAACCTTCGCCTGATAAACGTCATACAGTTCCAGGGCCTGAGTCAAAGCAAAGATGTGCTCATCCCGGATATTCCCCACCAACGCCTGACGCACCGTTTCGACAGACGAATGGCAACGCCGGTCGCGGTAGGAGGCGAGCACGGCAGCGTCGCGCTCCCCCGCCACGATCGCCCGGATGATGAGCAGGCCCGTGACGCCGGTGATGTCGGACACGACATGGTGGAGTTGCATGTTCATCTGGGTCAGCGCTTTTTGCATGTGCTGGATATGTGCCGCCCCGTATTCCAGAAGCCGCTCACGCTGCCGCAGGTATGAACGCAATCCCGCCATTTCCGCCTGAGGCCGAAAACTGGCGCGGAGCAAGCCATACTCATGTAGCCGCTGAAGCCATTGCGCATCGCTGACATCGGTCTTCCGTCCTGGCACATGCTTCGCGTCGCGCGCGTTGACCACCATCACCTCGAAGCCGCGCTGTTCGAGGATTTCGAAGATCGGGATCCAGTAAACACCGGTCGACTCCATGACGACCGTCCTGATCCCGCAACGGGAGAACCAATCCGCCAGCCGGTGAAGATCGTCGGTGAAGGTGTTGAACGTCCGCACCGGCTCCGAATCCCGGTCGGGGCCGACGGCCGCGACGTGGATTTTGGCGCCAATGTCGATCGCCGCCGCCTTTGGATGAACCCGGGGCATGTCCCGCGAAGCGCGGGCTTTCTTTGTCTGAGCCATTGTCTGAACCCTTTCGCCTGAGAAAGCCGGCGAGGGGCTGGGCCGCGGAAAAGATCAATTTCCTAAACGGGATCGCCCGAAGACGTCACCACTCGTAAGTCCGCAACAACCCATGGGCCACGTTTTTTTACGGGGTCTGATCCACCAAAAACTTTCGGCCGCTCCCCTCAAGGGGACCATAGCACCACCCGTTTCTACCGCCCCAGGCGGGCCGCCGGACCGAGCTTGTTTCCTAAGAAACACCCACCAGAGCGTTGTCCTGATCCGCTTCGCACAGAACAAACCCCAGCGACTTCGCGCGCCGTTGAAGATTGGCCAGAACGCGCTGTTTGTAACGGTCTTCATAATAGGTCGCGCCGGGATCGGCGTATGACATGCCATGACGGAGCGTATTGTAGAACAGGACCGCGATCTTGCGCGCGGTGGCGGTGATCGCCTTCGCTTTCCCCACCCGCGCCGACAGTCGCCGGTAGAACGCCCCCAGTGCGGTGTCGGTCCGGCCAACCGTGCCAGCGGCGAGGCGCAACAGCGACGCGGCCCGATTGCTGGTGCGCCGCGTTTTCGACGACAACACCTTGCCTCCGGAAATCTTGTTATGGGGCGCGAGCGCGAGCCATGACGTGAAATGCTTCGCGCTCGGCCAGGCCGTCAGCGTGGTACCGCACTCTCCGACCAGCTTGAGCGCGAGGTATGGCCCCAGACCGTCGATCTGAGTGAGGTCCACGCCAAGGATCGCGTGGAGTGCCGCACGGGCATCGAACCCCGGTGCATTAGGTTGGCGAGACCGCCGCCGGACGGGAAGCAGCTTGTGTGCGGGTGGCGGGGCGTTCTGCTTCAGCCGGGTCAGAATCGCCTGAATTTGTTTATCGCAGGCCGTCACCTTCGTCTGATACACGTCATAAAGTTCGAATGCCTGGGTTAAGGCGAACACGTGCTCCTCCCGGTAATTGCCAATTAGTGCCTGGCACATCGTCTCCACGGTCGCATGACATCCCCGCTCGCGATAAGATGCCAGAACAGCGGGATCGCGCTCGCCCTCCACGATTGCCCGGATGATGGACATGCCGGTGACCCCGGTAATATCGGACACGACATGATGCAATTGCAGGTTCATCTGCGTCAGTGCCTTTTGCATGTGCTGGATGTGTGCCGCCGCGTAATCCAGCAGCCGCTCCCGCTGCCGGAGGTAGGCGCGCAGACCGGCTATTTCGGCCTGGGGCCGGAAGCTCGCACGCAGCAAGCCGTATTCGTGGAGACGCTGCAACCATTGTGCGTCGCTGACATCGGTCTTGCGGCCCGGTACATGCTTCGCGTCCCGGGCGTTGACCACCATCACCTCGAACCCCCGTTGTTCCAGGATTTCGAATATCGGAATCCAGTAAATACCGGTCGATTCCATGACGACCGTCTTTATGCCGCAACCGGCGAACCAATCCGCCAGCCGGTGAAGATCGTCGGTGAAGGTCCGGAACGTTCGAACCGGCTCATTGTCGCGGTCCGGACCAACGGCCGCGACGTGTATCGTGGCGCCGATATCGATCGCCGCCGCGGCCGGATGAACCTTGGTCAGGTCTCGTGATTTACGAGAACGCTTCGCCTGAGACACGCTGTAACCCTCCTGCCTGAGAAAGCAAAAGAGGGGCTGGGCCACGGAGAAAGATCAATTTCCTAATCGGGATCGCCCAAAGGCGTCACCACTCGCAAGTCCGCAACAGCCCATGGGCCACGTTTTTTTACGGGGTCTGATCCACCAAAAACTTTTCGGCCGCTCCCCTCGCGCTCAGGATAGCGCGGTCCGTTTCCAACGCCACAGGCGGGCCGGCGACCCGAGCTCGTTTTTTAAAAGCCTCCTGGGCATCGGGGTCCTTTTTCGGATGGAAAGGCCGCGGCCGCAATCGCGTCAGACCCAGTTTGCGCAGCCACTTGCCGACCGTCCGCTCGCAGACTGTGACGGAGAACCGTTGCGAGATTTCCTCGCGCAGATCGGCGCAGCGCCAGCGTACCACGTTGTTCTTTTCGGGGTCTGGTCCCGCGATCGTCAGCTCTTTCAATGCCGCCATTTGCGCTGGTGCGAGCAATCCTGGATGGCCACCGATCCGAATGGAGCGAAGTCCGTCCACACCTTGTTCATTGTACCGGTGCACCCAGTCTCGCAGCGTCTGCCGGTCCATGCCAGCCTGTTCCGCGGCAGTTCGTCGCGGCTGGCCCTCAAGGACCAGAGCCAGCGCAAGCAGACGCCTGACCTGCGCCCCGTCGTTGCTCTTCGCAGCGAACCCACGCAGAGCCTCGGCCGAATGCTCGGTGCGGGTGATATCGATCGCAGACCCCACGAAACCCTCCGTTCTTCGATGATGAACGGAAGACAGAGAATCAAGGTTTGCGGTCGATTCCTAGCCCCATGAGTCAAGGGAAGCGGCCGTTGGTATTACACTCCAACCGGGTCTCAATCCGCCCTCAAGGCGGGGATGCTGCGCAGCCAGCCTGAAGAACACCGCGGACAAACCGATCGAGTCTCAATCCGCCCTCAAGGCGGGGATGCTGCGCAGCACGATCACGCAGATCGGTGTGCCGGACGACAGGTCTCAATCCGCCCTCAAAGCGGGGATGCTGCGCAGCCAAATGTGGCATGTGAATGGTAAACTGCATAGAGTCTCAATCCGCCCTCAAAGCGGGGATGCTGCGCAGCTCGAGTGGCGCAGCTTCGACGCGTTCATGATTGTGTCTCAATCCGCCCTCAAAGCGGGGAAGCTGCGCAGCGCAAGGAGAAAACCCTTGTCTCCGAGCCGATGTCTCAATCCGCCCTCAAAGCGGGGATGCTGCGCAGCGATGGCGATGGCTGGCGTACACGACGACGTGATGTCTCAATCCGCCCTCAAAGCGGGGATGCTGCGCAGCGCTGAACAATGCCGGAAAGTCGGCGGGTAGCGTCTCAATCCGCCCTCAAAGCGGGGATGCTGCGCAGCAACAGCGGCAAGAATCCGTCCTGGACCAGCTACGTCTCAATCCGCCCTCAAAGCGGGGATGCTGCGCAGCAAATCGGGGGGTCGTAGCCGGAGAAGAAGCGTTGTCTCAATCCGCCCTCAAAGCGGGGATGCTGCGCAGCGTTAAGCAGCTTTCAAGCGGAAAGCTATTGGGTCTCAATCCGCCCTCAAAGCGGGGATGCTGCGCAGCTTATCGCCTCATAAGAATCTGTGCAAACTGAATTTTTTGGCCTATTTTCCAAGTCTCCTCCCTCTCCAGAGCGAACATTCCAAACAAAAACAGAACATCACCTCCGAACCAAGAAATTCTTGATTGCTTATCATAAGGTTGGCATGATTTCCAAGACCTTTTCAGGCTGGGAGGCCGGGGATGCCCGATGACAGCACGCGGATACACGGTCGCCGCACCTCGTTGATCGATGACGCGGCGGTCTTCGCCCAGGCCATCGCCATGCCGAACCTGGAAGCGGCATG
This sequence comes from uncultured Acetobacteraceae bacterium, assembly GCA_903924985.1. GTDB lineage: Bacteria > Pseudomonadota > Alphaproteobacteria > Acetobacterales > Acetobacteraceae > Rhodopila. The sequence continues at coordinate 4,017 of CAIYDT010000013.1, read as the reverse complement.
GTCAAGGGTATTCGGCAATGGCGGGGCTGCTGGCGGCGACAATGTCACGCTGACCCGGTTCCAGGCCACTGCCCCCATCCGGCTGGCCCGCTTGCACCAAGCCCTCACCAGCGGCGAATACACCCCCGGCGCGATCCGGCACGTCGATATCCCCAAGAAGGATGGCGGCACCCGTACTTTGTCGATCCCCTCGGTCGTCGACCGGGTGACGCAAACCGCGTTGACCGCGGTGCTAACCCCGCTGATCGACGTGGAACTGGAAGACGCCAGCTTCGCCTATCGCATCGGCCGTTCGGTTCAGGCCGCCGTTGAACGCATCCGCTCTCTGCACGCCGCCGGCTACGCGGCCCTGGTCGATGCCGATATCGAGCATTTCTTCGACAACGTCCCGCATGACCGGCTCCTGGCGCGGTTGGCGGAAACCATGACCGACGGGCCGGTCACGCGGCTGATCAACCTCTGGTTGGAACACGGGGCGTCCGGCGGAAGGGGCATTCCGCAAGGCAGCCCGATCTCCCCGCTGCTCGCCAACCTGTATCTCGACCGGCTGGATGAAGCGTTCGCCGGCCGCGGCGCGCGCATCGTGCGCTTCGCCGACGACTTCGTCATCCTGACCCAGGATCGTTCGGGGGCTGAGGCCGCATGGACCAAGGTAGAAAAGCTGCTGGCCGAGCAGGGCCTGACCCTGAACCGCGACAAAAGCCGCATTACATCGTTCGATCAGGGGTTCCACTTCCTGGGGCATCTGTTCGTCCATTCCCTGGTGATGGCCGGGCAGGGGGAGGACGAAATCGACGAAGCCACGCGCCTGATGCGCCACGTCGCCGAAGAAGACCGCCGGACCGAGGCCAAGGCCGAGGAAGCCGCTGAGAACGACACACTGCAGCGACGTCACGGCCTCGACCCCGGCCAGCGCATCCTTTATGTCGTCTCTCCCGATCGGCGGCTGACACTCAGGAACCAGGCCTTCAGCGTACAGGCGGGTTCCGGTGGCCCCGGCGCACCGACCGAATGGCATGAGATCCTCGCGCTGCCACCGAACGCGGTTGATCGCATTGAATTGGGCCCCAAGGTCAGCGCCGACATGACGGCACTCCGTCACGCGCTGGCGACGGACACCCCGATTGCGTTCGTCAACGGCCATGGGGAGACCGCGGGTTGGCTGGCCCCGCATTATGGGGCGCGCGCCGCTCGGCATTTGGCCCAGGCCGGGGCAACGCTGAACCCCGACTCGCGCCTTGTTCTGGCCCGCAAATTCGTCGAGGGCCGGGTGCGCAACCACCGTGCTTTGCTGCGCCGGCTGAACCGGGACCGTCAGGAACCCCTGGTGCTGAAGACCCTGGCGACGCTGAACATGCTGGTGCGGGACATCGGCTCCCCCAAGACGTTGGCGGAACTACTGGGTCATGAGGGGCGGGCGGCGGCGCTGTTCTGGCCGGCGTTCGGGCGGCTGCTGGAGGGCGGTTTCAATTTCCGCCTCCGCCAGCGCGACAACCCGCCGGACGGTGTGAACATCCTGCTGAACATTACCGCGAACCTTCTGACCCGCGACATCACGGTGGCCATCGAACGGGCCGGACTGCACCCCGGGTTCGGCATGCTGCATGCCGCGGCCGATCGGGCGGATGCCGCCGTTTACGACTTGATGGAGGAATTCCGGGCACCGATGGCCGAGAGCGTGGTCGCCCAGGCCCTGAACACCAAAGCACTGACCGATGCGGACTTCGAAACCCTGCCTCAGGGCGGGCCGCATTTGAAATCCTCCAGCTACGCCAAAATCCTGCGCGTCTATGAGCGATCCGCGGATCGTGTCGTGAGCAGCCGCCGCGATGGCCGGCGGCGCACCTGGCGCGGGATCATGGTCGATCAAGCCCTGTTGTTGGCGGCGCATGTCGAAAACCGCGGCGTCTACGAGCCATATGTGCTCGACTACTGATTGGGTAGGCAGGACATGAGCGAGCGGGTCATGCTAATGGTTTATTGCTACGATGTAGCGCAGGACCGAACCCGCGCGCGGGTCGCCCACCTGCTGGAGGATCATGCGGTGCGCGTGCAGGATAGTGTGTTCGAGATGCGCTTGACCCAGGCTGCGGCCAATCGCCTGTATCGCGCGATCGTACGCCTGCTGGATGACGGAGACATGCTGCGCATGTACGCGATCGGCGCCGCCGCGTTCCCGCGCTGCCAGTCATATGGCGGATCGCCGATTGCCGGCGATACCGCTTCCTGGATTGTCTGAGCGCGGATGCCCGAGCTGGCCCGCCGACTGGCATCGCCCTCCCGCCGTCTGACGCTGGCGGCGCTCAAGGATGAATGGTTCACAGCGAAAATCATTATTCGCATTCCAGGCTGCGCGATGCTGGCGCACGATGTGCGGTTGTTGCGGCGCATTCGTGGGGGGATCGGCAACGTGCTGCTGGAAAGCGCCTCCCCCGAAGCCGTGGCCGGCAACCCTTGCCGGTGGAATCCCCCGTGTGGGCTCGATGTCTTCTTCCGCGAGCAGGGACGGTTTGGCCCGCACGGCATTCCGAAGCCGTATGTTCTCGCGGCCGATCGGAGTGGCCAGGACCTCGTTGTGACGATGACGCTGTTCGGTTTCGCCGCCGATTGGTCCAGCGTCGCGGCCCATGCTTTCGTGACAACGCTCCAGCAGCGGATCGACTGGCGCGGCCAGCGGACAGACGTTTTTATTCCGCGGGTCGCCCTGAGCGATGTCACGGTCCGCAGCCATCAGGGGGTAAAAGCCGGCCTCCCGAGCGACCGCGCGGAGCTGATGTTCCTTACCCCGATGAACGCCGAACGCGACAACCCAATCGAACGGCCCGGGACGTTGTTCGCCCGCCTTGCGCGGCGGATCGAAGGCTTGGCGCTTTGGCACGATGCCGAGTTGGACGCAGATTGGCAGCACCTCGGAGCGTGTTGGAATTCCGTGGAGTACGATGTCGGATTCCTCCAGGGGGACCACGCAGCCCGCCGATCCGGGCGTGTCCAGCGAAGTTTTGTTGTTCCAACCGTGCGGGGGACGCTGGCGATGGACGGCCTGACCGCGGAACTGTGGTCGCTCCTGACGATAGGGACGGAAACACATGTCGGCAAAGGGGCGACCGAGGGCTTTGGGCGATACATTATAACATAAATCACGCCTTATACCATGTGTGGACGGCCCATCGGGTTCAAGTGGCTTGCAAGATGTTAGCCTTGGTTCGAATGCGTTCATGTGTCCGGCCTCACATGAGGGAGTGCCCGTCAAGCTATTTCTTCATGAGCATCTCCTTCGCGTCAGTGCGCCGGGGCGCGGTTCCGTTGTCGTCCAAGGCGGAGCTCTCGTCACAGCAGGGCACTTCCCCTGCAACCTCACATCCGGCGGGACGATGTCCCTACCACTGTCCCACATTCGGGACGGAAGAGCTCCAGGAGGGCGGCACCACTCTTTTAGAACGGCGTTTTCGTGCCAGGCCGGACAACGGCGACGCCCCCTTGGATCCAGTTACCGGGGCCGTCTGACGGCTCCGGCTAAATCAGCGATGAGGGTCAGCATGCGGGTTTCATAACCGCGCCCTCAGGCACCACGCCCTGGGTCGCGAACCGCCACAAGGCGATCAGGAGCCGCCGTGCCATTGCCACCACCATGACCTTGCGCATACGCCGCCCCGTATCGCCAACGCGCTCGCGAAACCAAATGACCTGCGCGGATCCGGGTTGATAACGTTGCCAGAGCCAGGCCAGTTCGACCATCACGGTTCGCACCCGCCGATTGCCGGCCTTGCCAATCCCCTGCTCGCGCTCCGTGCCCCCGCTGCTGAACGGCGTCGGTGTGAGCCCGGCGTAGGAACCCAGCGCCTTACCGTTGGCAAATTCGCGCACAAACGCTTCCCTTACCAGCACGGTGGCACTTTGCACGCCACGGAACGTGTCAACGACTTTGAGACACCCGGGTTCGGAATTTAAGCTTCGTTTTTCAACGTCGGAGGGTTGATCCATGCGGCGGTTGGCCTTGCGGGCGGCACTGGCGGTTTT
>CAIYDT010000012.1 GCA_903924985.1 uncultured Acetobacteraceae bacterium | reverse complement strand
TCTTTGTCGGACCAGCGATAAACCTTGTTCTCCGGCACGTCGGAGAAGACCAGGGCCCGCTCGCGCTTGAGCCAGGTCGGTCCTTCGGACCAGTGCATGCCTTCCGCCAGCTTTTCCATCTGGGCGGAGGGTGCCAGCAGCGCATCCAACTCGGGAGCAAGGCGCTCGACTGAGCCGTAGGTCGTTCGGGTGGGCGAGGTTTGCTGCGCGTGGGCGAGGAAGGCCGCCGCGAGGAATGCGGGGAACAGGAAGGACACTTTCATGGGATGCGGCAGGTTAGGGGCCGCCGGTCGATTTGGTCAACCGACTGGAAAACCGAAACGGCCCGGATTGAGGGCCGGATCGCATTTTGGATTAAGGAATGCCCGCAGCCGCCGATGACGTGGGAGCGGTTCCTCAACCGAACCGCCTTCGAATCCAGCACGCAGCGCGCGATCCGACTGCCCGGATGCGCCATTGATCCTGTTATGGGCCAAAGCCGACACCGTCATAGCGCCTCCGCCAAGCCACGCATCCCGGCGGAATGGAGAGGGGGGCGCTTGCCTGCGGCTTGGGTTGCCCGAGGCGATCGCTGCCCGGCGTTTCGAACCTCACCCGTGCCGTCGGCATGAAAATCAAATCTGTGCTGAACCTCGTTCAGAAAGTCTTCCGCAGTTTTGCCCGTCGCGTCGAGCCACCGGTCGCCGAGATCGACACGGCCTGCCAGAAGCCGACCCAGGGCACCGCCAGCGCCGCTGAGGCAAGCGCCGCGCCCCCTCGACAGCTCGATGTTCACGCTGCCACGCACCCAGACACCACCGCTGACGGGCACCAGCTCATGGATTGTAGGGGCAAGGGTGGTAACCCGTTTCCCGATCAGGGTTCGGAACCGGCCAAACCGCGGGCCACTTCCCATGGCTGGCATGACCTTGAGGCCCGTTGCGCGATGCCGGCCGATCAGTCCGGTGCTGCTGTCCCTGAAACCGGCAACGGCAACGAGAAACGCCTCCGCCAAGGCCAACGCAAACGCCGGGCAGGCGGATGAAATCCCTTTGGGTTGGCGCAGCCGTCGTGGCGGCGAGGAGAATCGGGATTGGGTGGTTCACCACTCCGCACGCCGGTTTGTCGCGGCAATAGCCTTGAATTTTCCGAGCAAGGCTCGCCCCATCCGGGCGCGTCACTATGCCATCGGCAGCGAAATCTTCCGCCTCCATCCAGCGACCGCTCTGGCTCGCTGCGGACGGCCGGTCCGTCCACATCCTTGACCAGACGCGGCTGCCGCATGTTGTCAAGACCCTCCGTCTGCGGACCGTGGACGATGCGGCCCGGGCCATCGTCACGATGGAAGTGCGTGGCGCGCCGCTGATCGGCGTGACGGCGGCCTATGGCGTCGCGCTCGCAATGCGCCGGGATGCGTCGGACGCGTCCCTCGCCGCCGCGTATGACCAACTCATTCACACCCGGCCGACGGCGGTGAACTTGCGCTGGGCGCTGGACCAGATGCGGTTCCTGCTGCAACCGCTGCCCCGAGAAAACCGGATATCTGCCGCCTATGCCCGCGCCGCCGAACTGGTGGAGGAGGACGTCGCGACAAACCGCGCCATCGGGGAACACGGCCTGAAGATTTTCCGCGAGCTGCTGGCGCGCAAAAAATTAGGCGAACCGCTGCAGGTGATGACCCACTGCAACGCCGGACGCATCGCCACCCTCGACTGGGGCACGGCCACCGCGCCGATGTACCTTGCACACGCGGCGGGCCTGCCCATTCACGTCTGGGTCAGCGAAACAAGGCCACGTAACCAGGGCGCGGCGCTCACGGCCTGGGAACTCGGCGGACGCGGCGTGCCGCACACGCTGGTGACCGACAGCTCGTGCGGCCACCTCATCCAGCGAGGGCTGGTGGACCTCGTCATCGTCGGCGCGGACCGCGTGACGGCCCGGGGCGACGCCGCGAACAAGATCGGCACCTACCTC
>CAIYDT010000011.1 GCA_903924985.1 uncultured Acetobacteraceae bacterium | reverse complement strand
TATTTACGCCGCGCGCGGCCAGCGCCCCGGCGGCGGCCTGAACCCGGGCGGCAAGCTCCGCCCAGGTCCATGTCGTGTCCCGCCAGATCAGCGCCGGGCGGTTGGGGAAGCGACGCGCGGTCTGCGCCAGCAGATGCGCGAGGTTGCTGGTGGGTATCAACGCAGCGGTTCGAGGATCGAGACGTAGTTGGCCACCGCCGCGCCGCCCATGTTAAACACGCCGGCGCGCTCGGCCTTCGGCAGTTGCATGGCGCCGGCCTCACCGGCCAGCTGCATCGCGGTGATGGCGTGCATGGAAACGCCGGTGGCGCCGATCGGGTGGCCCTTGGATTTCAGGCCGCCGGACGGGTTGACCGGCAGCTTGCCGTCCTTCGCGGTCCAGCCTTCCAGCACGGCGCGCGCACCCTGGCCGGCCGGCGTCAGGCCCATCGCCTCGTATTCCAGCAGTTCGGCGATCGTGAAGCAGTCATGGCTTTCGACGAAGGACAAATCCTCCAGTTTCATTCCCGCCTGTTCCAGCGCCATATGCCAGGCCTTCGCCGCGCCCTCGAACGCAGTGATGTCGCGCTTGCTGATCGGCAGGAAGTCGTTCACGTGCACGGCGGCGCGGAAGCGGATCGCTTTGTTCATGCTGCGCGCGGTGTCTTCGTTGGTCAGGATCATCGCCGCGGCGCCATCGGATACCAGCGAGCAGTCGGTGCGCTTCAGCGGTGCGGCGACATATGGATTCTTCTCGGAGACGTTGCGGCAGAAATCAAACCCGAGGTCTTTGCGCATCTGCGCGTAGGGGTTGTCCACGCCGTTCTTGTGGTTCTTGGCAGCGATCGCCGCCAGCGCATCGGACTGGTCGCCGTAGCGCTGGAAATACTGGCTGGCGATCTGGCCGAACACGCCGGCGAAGCCCGCGGGAATGTCGCCTTCTTCTTTGCGGTAGGCGGCGTTGAGCAGGATGTCGCCCACCCTGGCGCCGGGGGTGGCGGTCATCTTCTCGGCGCCGACAACCAGGGCGAAACGCCCGCGGCCGGCGGCCAGGTAGTCACGCGCGCCATACACGGCGGCCGAACCGGAGGCGCAGGCGTTCTCATACCGCGTGGCCGGCTTGAAGCGCAGCTCGGGTAGTAGCTGCATTACCAGGGAGGACGGAAAATCCTGGTTGGAGAAGCCGTTGTTGAACAGGCTGACGAACACCGCGTCGATCTCGGTCGGGTCGATCCCCGCATCCGCGATCGCGGCGCCGGCGACCTTGCCGATCAGGCTTTCGACATCGGGATCCTCAAGCTTGCCGAACTGGCTGTGCGCCCAGCCGACGATGCAGGCCTCGGTCATGGTTCTCTCCCCGGGAAGATGTGTCTTGCCGGAGGTTAGGACGCGGGAGGAAGTAAGGCCAGAGGGCTCTGAGGCTGTGAAATTTTCCCTTGGGGGGGCGGGTTGGGCCGCCCGGTGGAGGGGCAGAACTCGTGAGAGCGGTAATGCCGTTGTTGGCGGGCGATGGAGGAGGCTTGCTCAGTCGGCTGGCGCTGACCTCCCCGCCGGCCGGCTTTATATGAGGCGCAACTCCCGCGGGGAACGCCGCGATCCGTTCCGCTGTGTGCAGGAGCGGCATCCTGTTGTGCGTCATGGCCTGCCACTGAAGCGGCCCGCGTTTTCTTGAGGCAATTTCGTTTCAGTCATACGGCCATATCGAGTTTCTCGATGGTGGCATAGTCTTACTGTATCCTAAAAACGTTGCCCGATTCGGCGTGGATTTGTCAGCGTTGAGGTTCTCACTCGTGGAGGCGGGTTGTGGGTCTCGAATCCAAAGCACATGGCAGCGAATCACGGTTGGCAGCCTATGTCGAGGCAATCACGTTGGTGTTAGGGCATGCCGATCGCGTGGTTCCGTTCCAGTCGTATTGCGCGGGATTGTTGTTGCCCGGCGATCGCAAAAGCGTCGAGCCGATGGCCGCGCGCGTGCAGCCTGGGCGTGTGCAGGCGGCGCATCAATCGATGCATCATTTCGTGGCGAAGTCCGATTGGTCCGACGAGGCAGTGCTCTCGGCGGTGCGCGCCCGTGTCCTGCCAATCATCGCGCAGCGCGGCCCGATCCGTGCGCTGATCATCGACGACACCGGCATCCCGAAGAAAGGCAAGCACTCCGTCGGTGTGGCGCGGCAGTATTGCGGGCAACTCGGCAAACAAGACAACTGCCAGGTCGCGGTGAGCCTGTCGGCGGCCAACGACCATGCGAGCCTGCCGATCGCGTATCGCCTGTATCTACCGCACGAATGGTGTGACGACCCGGCCCGACGAGCGCAGGCAGGCATACCTGACAATATCGTCTTCCAGACCAAGCCGCAGATCGCTCTGGATCAACTGCGTGACGCCATCGCCGCCGGGATCGAGGCCGCGTTCGTATTGGCCGACGCGGGCTATGGCAACGACACGGACTTTCGCGTCGGCATCACCGAAATCGGGCTGCCCTACGCCGTTGGCATCCAGTCCAATACCACCCTGTGGTCGCCCGGCATCGAACCTTTGCCGCCCAAACAATGGAGCGGGCGCGGCCGTCCGACGTCGGCGATCCGTCGTGATGCTGAGCATCCGCCGGTCTCGGCCAGGCAACTGGCACTGGATTTGCCCAAGAAAGCCTGGCGGCGGGTCACCTGGCGCGAAGGGACCAACACTAGGCTCGCCTCACGCTTCGCCGCCGTGCGTGTTCGCCCTGCCCATCGCGATTATCAACGCCCCACACCGCGCCCCGAGGAATGGTGCCTGATCGAATGGCCGTCAGACGAACCAGAGCCGACGAAATACTTTCTGTCCACGCTGCCCGCGACCATAAGCCGCCGTGCCTTAGTGGATGTAACGAAACTCCGCTGGCGAATCGAGCGGGACTACCAGGACCTAGCAGGCTGCGGAAATTCGTTGAATGAAGCGGTTATTTTCTTGTTTTCTGGCCTTCGCGACCGGAATATTGTAGCGAAATCCTCAATTTCCGGTCGTCGTGTGGCGGATTTTACCGCCGCAGGACAGAGTCCAGGCCTGGTTAGGCTGCCGTAGCCAACAGTTTCGGCAGCCGCACCAGGTTGTAGGCCGTGACGCGCAACACGAACGACCATTTCACTCGGGGCAGCCCGCGCAACAGCATCTTGCGCATTCCACCGACCTCTTTGCCCCAGCCAAACACTTCTTCGATCCGCTTGCGGATACGCTGACTGATCGCATAGCCCGCGTGCCGCGTGGTCCGCCCATCGATCGCCGAGCGACGACCATTGGTGTGCTGCGCCACATGCGGCGTCACACCCAGACGGCGCATCTCGGCGACGAACGGGGCGGTGTCGTAGTTCTTGTCGCCACCCAGCGTGATCCCCTCCGTCTTCGCCAGCGCCGCGATCATCTCCTGTGCGGCGTCCCGTTCGGCCGTTCCGGTCGCGTGTGTCGCCGCTGCCGCCACCACCAGTCCATGGCGGTTCTCCATCATAACATGGCCCGCGTAGCACAGCTTCGCCGACTGCCCGTTCGACTTGCGCGCCAGCCGGGCATCCGGGTCCGTGGTCGAGGCATGGGTCGCGTTGCCGTGTTTCTCGCCGTGGTAGTCCCGATCGCCATTGCGCCCGGGTGACGGCGGATCACCGCTGCCGTCCTTGGGGCGGAAGCTCTTCATCATTGCCCAGGCTTCCAGCAGCGTGCCATCCACGGAGAAATGCTCGCTCGATAGCAGCGGCGCCACCTTCGGGTCAGCCAAAACCGTGCGGAAGAACTTCTGCGCGATATCGCCCGACAACAGCCGATCGCGGTTCTTCGTGAACACTGTCACGTCCCATACCGGCGCATCCATCGACAGCCCGACGAACCAGCGAAACAGCATGTTGTAGGTGATCTGCTCCATCAACTGGCGCTCCGAGCGCACCGAATAGAACGCCTGCAGCAGAAGCGCCCGCAGCAGCTTCTCCGGTGCAATCGAATCACGACCTCCGGGCGCATACAAACCTTCGAAATCACCCGACAGACGCTCCAGTGCCATGTTCACGATCGGACGGATCGCCCGCAGCGGATGGCCCGCAGGCACCATCGCCTCAGGGCTCAGATAACTGAAAAGCGCAGCTGTCTGCCGGTCCGCTCCACGCATCGAAACGCTCCAACATCCCTTAAACTAAGTGCATCAAATCGAAAGCGTTTTGGGAAGCCGAATTTCCGCAGCCTGCTAAAGCAGGAACTCGGACTTGGTCACTACGAGGGGCGAGGATGGCGCGGCTTCCATCATCACGCCACATTGTGCATTGCTG
>CAIYDT010000010.1 GCA_903924985.1 uncultured Acetobacteraceae bacterium | reverse complement strand
GAGGCGCATGCGGCGGGCTCTAATCCCCCGAACGCGGGAGGTAGCCGGGTCAGGCCCGAGCATGACGGTGATGACGACGCCTTCCGCCTCAGCGCCTGGCGCAAGGATCACACGACCGAGCGGGATCGGCGGGCGCACGAGTTGCTGCACACGGTGCTGGAGGAGCGGATCTTCAAACCGGCCCGGGTGGAAGGGCAGCGGCTGCGGGCGGAGCGGGAGGCTCGGGAGCGGGCGGAGGCCGAGCAGAACAGCGGCGATACCCCGGCCTCGCTGGCTGTATGAGGATCGCGGTTCTCCTACAACAATGCTGGCGTAACCCGCCCCGATCTGGTCACCTTCGCAGGCGCAGCAACGGAGTCGAGCCATGGCAATCGTTATTACTGTCGCTCAGCAGAAGGGGGGTACCGGCAAGACGACCATCGCGGCCAACCTCGCGGCCGCTTTGGCTGGGGGGAGACGGGTCGCTCTGCTGGACATCGATCCGCAGGGCAGCCTGACCCGGTGGTATGGACTGCGCCTTGAGCGTCCCGGCTTGGCTAGGATGACTTTTTCCAGCGTATCCGGCTGGCGGTTGACCGCCGAACTGGACCGGTTGAAGCGGGAGCACGACTTCGTGGTGGTGGACAGCCCGCCGCAGATCGATACCGAGGCCAAGCTGGCGGTGCGCGGCGCGACGCTGGTGCTGATCCCGGTACAGCCCAGCCCGCCGGATGTCTGGGCGGCGGAGGGCACGCTCAAGCTGGCGGCGGAGGAGCGGCGCCCGGCCGCGATCGTGCTGAACCGGGTGCCGGCCGCGTCGCGGCAAAAGGATCTGGTCGTGGGCGGGCTGACGGCGCGCGGGCTGCCGCTGCTGCGGGCGGCGATCGGCAACCGGACGGGCTTCGTGGATGCCTTCGCGGCGGGGCTGGGGGTAACCGAAAGCGCGCCCCGGTCTTCCGCCGCGCGGGAGGTTCGGGCATTGATGGACGAATTGTTGGAGATGACTCGATGACGGCGTTTCTGGTCTTAAAGGCCATTCATTTGTTGTGCGTCGTGGCCTGGGTGGGCGGCATGGCCTTCGCCTATCTGGTGCTGCGCCCGAGCCTGGTGGTACTGGAACCGGCGCAGCGCATGCTGGTGCATACGGCGGTTTTCGGCCGTTTCTTCCGTATCGTCTGGCACGTGATGCCGTTGAGTATCTTTACGGGACTGGCGATGATCCTCATCTTTCAGGGCGGCATGCGGTTCGTATCCCCGCGCGTCCATGCCATGATGGGTCTGGGGCTGATCATGAGCGCGGTCTATTTGTATATTTATTTTGGTCCCTACAAACGGTTTCGTCGCACCACCGACAAGGCGTCGATGTTGAGTTCGCTGGATTCCATCCGGAAGATGATCGGGGTGAACCTGATCCTTGGGATCGTCACGATCGTGATAGGGGTGGTGAGTTAATATCGGCCGCCGTTGCGGGTGACTCATTGGCCTGTGCGAGTGGCGGTTCCGTTGGCCAGGCCGCGAATCTCTGGCTAGGTCAGTGGCAGCCGGGCTTCCATGACCTCCGGGTCGTCCGGCAGGCGGCGAAGGGTGAAGCCCAGATGGCGGACGAAGGCCAGCATGGGGGCGTTGTCGGACAGGATCTGGCCCACGACCTCCGCCAGGCCCCGGTCCCGCGCCCAGCCGATGAGGCGGTGCATTAGATGGGAGGCCAGGCCGTGGCCTTTCATGTCGGCCTGCACGATGACCGCGAACTCCCCGCTGTGGCCGTCGGTGTCGCTGACCAGGCGGGCGACGCCGACGGTTTCACCGGTTGCCTCCCGCACCGCGATGAATGCCATTTCCCGCTCGTAATCGATCTGCGTGAGCCGAGCCATGCGTTCGGGGGATAGTTCGTGGATGGCGCTGAAGAAACGGTATCGGACGTCGGTGGGGGATAGGCGTTTGAAGAAGCAGGCGTGGGCGTCGGCGTCCTCCGGCCGGATGGGGCGGATGGTGAAGCGCTGGTCGCCGCTGAACCAGGTTTCGGCCAGCTCCGTGGGGTAGGGGGCGATCGCCAGCTTTGCCGGCGGTTCGCCGGTGCCGCGCAGGGTCATTGTGGCCGCTGAGGCCGGGCCGACCGACAGCGAGGCGATTTCCGGGAAATCGACCACCAACTGGCTGACGCGTACCAGGGTTTCCGCCAGTCCGGGTCCATCCGGCAGGTGGGCACGGGCGATCAGGGCGTGCGCCAGCGTGAGGTTCAGCGGCGGTAGGTCCATCGCCCGGTCGGGGCCGAGGGCGATAACCGGCCCGAATACCGCATCCTCGAACACGGCGATCCTGGTCTCGATCTCATCTGGTAACCCATAGGCGGCGAATACCGCCCGCGCTGCTTCGGCCGGCAACGGGCCATGCGCGGTCGCGAAGACACGCCGCACCGCGTCACGATTCGGCGCCAGCGGCAGCACCTCGCTACCGGGCAATTCCCGCGCCGCTGCCCTGTTTCGCCGATCCCGCACCAGGTGCAGGAAGCCGAACACCGCCTGTTCGGGGGAGGCGAAGGACGGCAATCCGGCCTCGGCCAGCATGCCCCGCAGCGGTCCGCCGGTGGTTTGCCCCATCGCGCAAACCAGGATCGGTACTGGTAGCGTGGGCGCCTGGGCAGACAGGGCCGGGACGTCGATCGGCTCCCCTGGGGTGTGCACGAGCAGCACGCCACCCACGGTCCGATCGGCGGCGAGATTGGCCAGGGTTTCGTGTGCCGTGTGGGTTACGCGTAGCCCGTCGCGGATGGCCGCTTCGGCCGCGAGGCTGCCAGCACTGGGATCGGCGGCCAGGATCGCCAGGTTTTCGCCCCGGGCGGGACGGGCGCGGGAGAGGGTTTCGGCGGCTGCCAGCATGTCGTCCAGCCCGGCGACGCTGAGTACGCCGGCACGCCGCAAGGCCGCCTCGAAGGCGAATGCCGCGGTGCCGTCCGGGTCGGGGGGGAAGGGGCCGGAGCGGAACGCCACCACCGGCCTGTAGCGCGAAGCCGCGCGCGCGGCGGACAGGAAGGCGCGCCGGTCCTTGATCCGATTGATTTCCAGCAGGATGGCGCCCGTGCCGCTGTCCTGGGACAGCCAGTCCAGTGCCACCCCGAAACCCACACCGGCGTTATCGCCGATGCCGATCAAATGGCTGAACCCCACCCCGTTCGGCCCCGCCCAATCGATCACCGCTCGGGTCAGCCCAATGGATTGCGATACCAGCGCCAGCCGGCCCTTGGGAACCGGAATATGCGCTTGCGTGGCGTTCAGGCCGAGCGCCGGGACCGCCAGCCCGAAGGCGTTGGGACCGAGGACGCGGACGCCGGTGCGGCGGGATGCCTCGGCCAGGCCTTGCGCGGGGCCGGGGACGATGGCGGCGAAACAACCCATGGCGGCCAAGGATGCCATGGTAGGGACGACCTCGGCCTCCGGAGTCGCGATGACAGCGAGATCGGGGACGGCAGCCAGGTCTTCGGCGCGGGCCACGGCCTGGGTCGCGCCCTTGAAGGCGTGCATCGCCAGATGGGCTCGGATTTCCGCCCCTTCCGCCCCGATGACCGCGATGGATCCGGGATGGAAAAGGCAGGCCGGGTTGAAGCGGCCGGCGGCGGCAAGGCGGGGGACGGTCATGGCTTCGTTTAGCACGGGGCCGGCGGCGCCGTTGCAATTCTTGGCATGGTGCGGTTGCATGCCGGCCATAAACGCAGGGGAGATGAAGCCGATGGTCGACCGCTCGCACTGGGATCCGGAGATGGCCGCGTTCACCGCGGCGGCGGAGGCCGAGGCGGCAAAGCACCCGCCTGTTCTGGCAACCCTGCCGCTGGAGCCGCACCGCCGGGTCAACGATCTGCTGGGCATGCGCACCGCCGTGGGTGGGCCGGCGATGGCGGAGACGTCCGACCGGTGGATCGCGGCGCGCGGGCGGCGCATCTTCTGCCGGGTGTTTCGGCCGCACGGCGATGCCGCTCGCCCCACGCTGGTTTACTTCCATGGCGGCGGCTGGGTCTGGGCCAACGTGGACACCCACGACCGCATGGTCCGCGAATACGCTGCCGCCGGGCAGGTCAACGCGGTCAGCGTCGATTACGCCTTGTCTCCGGAGGCCAAATTCCCACAGGCGCTGGAGGAATGCGCCGCCGTGGTGCGTTGGCTGGCGGAGAACGGGGCCGCGTGGGGGCTGGACGGAAGCCGGCTGCTGCTCGGCGGCGACTCGGCGGGCGGCAATCTGGCGCTGGCGACGGCGCTGGTGCTGCGCGATACCGGCGGCCCGCCGCTGAAGGGGGTTTTGGCGAACTACCCGGTCTCCGACAGCCGGTTCGATACGCCGAGCTATCGGGAGTTTGGGGCGGGCGGTTACGGGCTAAACCTGCAGCGGATGTCGTTCTACTGGGACGTCTATGTGGCGCATGACGCCGACCGGCTGAACCCGCTGGCGGCTCCATTGCGCGCCGATCTGACCGGGTTGCCGCCGGTGATGGTGCTGCTGGCGGAACTGGATGTGCTGCGATCCGAGGGGGAGGCGCTGGTTGCCAAGCTGCGTGCTGCCGGCAATGCCGTGGAAACCCGGACGTTCGCGGGCGTGGTGCACGGGTTCCTGCGGGCGACCGGTTCCGTCCAGAAGGCGCGGGATGCGGTGGCCACGGCGGGGGACTGGATGCGGCGGGTGGGGTGAGGGCCCGGCGCGCTGAAATTGGAACAGTTACGATTGGGAATCTCTATGTGTAAGCGGCTTCCAGCATCCGGCGGACTCCGGGGCGGGATTTGATATCCTGAGCGCTTTGGGTTTAGGTTACCTGGATCAATAAAAAGTTCGCCAGCGAGGAGCAAGAAAAACGCCATGAAATACAACAGAATTTCGGCGGATTGCCATCTGGATATGCCCTGGATGCCGCCCACTTTGTTCACCGAGAACAGCAAGCGCGAGTTGAAAGAGCGCATGCCGTATGTGGCCGATGGGCCCGACGGGCCGCAATGGGTCACCAAGGCGGGCGCGAATTTCGGCCTGTTGAACGGTGTCGGACCCGGCGGCGCGAAGTTGGTGCCCGGCCAGAACAAGCGCGTGGACATCATGGCCCAGACCGGCATGTTCGAAGACGGCAAGATCGGCCGGCCCGAAGCCTATAAAGCCATTCAGCGCCCCTCCGATCCGCATCTGCGCGTCAAGGAAATGGAGCGCGATGGCGTGGACGCGGAAGTCATCTTCGGCATCCTGGGCGGTGCGTCCAAGATGCAGGACGTCGAAGCGGCCAACCACATGCTCGAAATCTACAACGACTGGCTGGTGGATTTCGTCAAACCCTATCCCGACCGCATGATCGGCCTGGGCTGCATTCCCTACGGCGATCCGGAAGCGGCGGCGCAGGAAGTCTATCGCTGCGCGAAGATGGGCCTGAAGGGCGTGGAGCTGTCGTGCTCGTGGGACATGGACCCGATGTGGCACCCGTCGTGGGAGCCGATGTGGAAAGCGGTGTCGGACGTGCAGTTGCCGATGCATTTCCACACCTTCCCGACCACTGCGCCGGAAGCGCGGGCGCAGACTTCGGGCCAGGTGCGGCGCGCGGCGATGTTCACCGGCGTATCGGCCTTCCAGATGGGACTGATCCACATCCTGGCGGCCATGATGGGCGCCGGCGTGTTCGAGCGTCACCCGAACCTGCGTGTGTCGTTCGGCGAATCCGGTATCGGCTGGATCCCCTACGCGCTCGACCGGATGGACTTCGAGTTCGAGGACCGGTTCCGCGACCTGATGAAGCTGAAGCCGTCCGAATACTGGCAGCGCCAGTGCAAGGCGACGTTCCAGTACGACCCGATCGGGCCGAAACTGCTGAACACCAACAACCTTATGACGGAAGACACGTTGAT
>CAIYDT010000009.1 GCA_903924985.1 uncultured Acetobacteraceae bacterium | reverse complement strand
GCTCTCGAACACCGGGATTGGTACGAGGAAGTTGCGGCGCGCATAGCCGACGAGCCCTTCGACTTTACCCTTGTCGTTGCCCTTGCCAGGCCGGCCGAACCGGTCCTCGAAAAGATAGTGCGATTGCAGCTCGGTGAACACGCGCGTGCGTTGCCGCTTGCCGTCACCGAGAATGCGGGCCACCGCGATCTTGGTGTTGTCATACAGGATCGACTGCGGAACCCCGCCGAAGAATGCGAACGCCCGAACGTGGCCGTCGCAGAAGGCTTCCGTCGTCTCGGCCGGATAGCCGACCACGAAGCAGGCGTCCGAATGCGGCAAGTCAAAAGCGAAAAAGTGGATCTTGCGCTCGACGCCACCGATGATGCCGATGGCTTCACCAAAGTCGGCCTGAGCATGCCCCGGCGGATGCACCAGCGGTACGAACATCTCCTGCGTCCGTTGCCGCCAACCCGCCACGTAAACCTTCACAATCGTGATGCCACCTGTAAAGCCGTGCTCGTCCCGAAGCCGCTCAAAGATCCGCTTAGCCGGGCAAAGGCGAGCCGTCGATACCCGCGATCATGCCGCCGGACGATCCGTTATAGCCGGGCGTGCCGTTGCTGGCGTTGTTGAGGTTGACGAACTGTCCGGCGCCGCTGACCCAGATCGTGGTGCCGCCCGGACCCTCGGCGTTGTTGCTGCCGATCGGCGTCGGCGCGCCTCGCCGGGCCTGCATCTCGTTGTTGATGGCGCTGGTCACCATCTGAAAGGTGCTGCGGTTCACCATCAGCGTGTCGGAATAGATGATCGGGGCCAGCTGCTGCAGCGCGGTCACGATCTGGCCGGAGTTCAGGCTGTAGAGCGGTGCAAGAATGGCCGACTGGCTGGCTGTCATGGCGGCACCCGCGGCCGGGCGAAAGGAATCCAGCGCGGCGGCCACCGGTGCGTACCAGCTGCCCGCGGCAAAGCCGGTGTAGCTGCTGGGGGTCACGACCAGATCGACGATGGTCGGGCCGTACAGCGCGTCGAACCGGGTTCCTGCGGCAAGGCCCGCGGGCTGGGTCAGCGTGGCAAAGTTGCCATAGACCCCGTTCTGGGCGCTGAGTACCTGGTACTGCTGCCCGATCGGCGGCGCGTAGGCGCTGGGTAATTGCGGCGCGAGTGCACCACCGAGCAACGCGATACCGCCCACCTGCAGCGAGTCGTTGCCGCCAGACGCGATACGCAAGGCAAGGATGCCCGAGGAAGTCTGTACGAAGGCACCGCTGACCACATGCGTTGTGCCAGCGCCCGACGCGCTGATGCCCAGCCAGCCGCTGTTCTCAAAGCGTGCCGTTAGCCCGGCATTGATCGCCACCCGGCCGTCGATGGTTCCAGTGTTGACGACCGTGCTGCCGAGCGCCATCGCGCCCGTTCGGATCGCATCGGCGCCCAGTGCCGCGGCAATCGAGCCCGTGTTCACCAAGGTGCCATAGGCGCCGTTCAGTTCCACGCCGGCGCTGCCGGCACCGGTGACCGAAATGGCACCGTTGTTGGTGACGACCCCATAGGAGTCACTGCGTATCCCTGAACTGTTCGCAGCACTGGTCTGGATGACGCCGCTATTGAGCACATCGTCACCAACCCCGCCTGCCAACGCCGGACTATTGGTGGTGTTGACGCTCAGCAAGCCATTGTTGGCGATCGGATTGTAGATCCCCGGTATCACGGCCGAATACCCATGGGTGGCGCCGGTCGCGTCGACATAGATGCCGACGGCCTGATTTTCGTAAATCGAATTGGCGGAGGTCAGCGGCGCGCCGGGGAACGCATAATCGATCCAGGTCTCGCTGCCGCCCGCGCCGATATGCAGCACCGAGGCATGCACGGAGCCGTCGGCCCCGCCCCAGTTGGCAACCAAATTATATCCTGTTTACGCACTTTTCTCAGCCAGTTTTCTTGACTGATCGTTGTCCCGCTCAAACATAAATATCGGCCAGCTTGAGCAACCGGTATGGCATGGGCGTGGTGCGGACGCCTGCCCAGAGAAGCCGCGGCATCATAG
>CAIYDT010000008.1 GCA_903924985.1 uncultured Acetobacteraceae bacterium | reverse complement strand
GGAACACGGCGGCCGCCTCGCCCCACAACCTGTCAAAGTTTCTGTGCCGAGGTACCAGATGCTTTCCCCGACTTGTTGTGTTAAAGCAGACGCGCGACCGTTTGATATCGCCAGTTTAATATCGCCAGTTTAATATCGCCAGTCTGGGGAGCCGTTCATGGCCGCTGATGATACCGCCGACGAGGACGGCGGTCCGATCTCCCGCCGCATTCTGCTGGGCCGCTTTGCCGCGGCCAGCGCGGTCGCGGGCACCTTTCTGCTGACCCAAAACGCGTTGGCCGCGACAGCTCGGCACACCTCGGCCGCGGCCGAGCGCCCAAAGCAAGGCACCAAACCGTCACCGCCGCTGGTGATGCTGGACCCCGGCCATGGCGGTAAGGATCCCGGCGCGATAGGCGTCTCCGGCACCTACGAGAAGCATATCGCTTTGGCGACCGCCCGCGAGCTGAAGCGGCAACTGGAAATCGGCGGCCGCTACCGGGTGGAGCTCACCCGTACCCGCGACGTGTTCATCCCGCTCGACGACCGGGTGGGACGGGCGCAAAAGCGCGGCGCGGCGTTGTTCGTGTCGATGCACGCGGACGCGCTGGCCGACAGCAGCGTGCGCGGCGCCTCGGTCTACACCCTGGCCAATGCGGCGTCGGACGCCCAGACGGCAGCCCTGGCGAAGCGGGAGAACAGCGCCGACCGGTTCCTCGGCACCAGGTTTCACGACACGCCGCCGGACGTGGCACGCATCCTCGCCAGCCTGGTGCGGCAGGAAACCCGCAGCGGATCGGCGCGAATCGCCCACACCTTGGTCAGCAACCTGGACCGGGACCTTCCGATGCTCCCCAATCCTGCCCGCCACGCGGGTTTCCAGGTGCTGAAGGCCGCCGACATCCCCAGCGTGCTGGTGGAAATGGGCTTCATGTCCAATGCCCGGGACGAAGCCGCGCTCCGCAAACCCGAACACCGTAAGCTGGTGGCGGAGGCGATGAAGCGCGCGGTGGACGGCTGGTTCCTCGCCACGGGGCGCATGACGGTGGCGGACAGCAAGCCGGGCTGACCGGCGCGGTCACGCAGCAGTGTCCCTCAGGTAGGTAAATTCCGCATACCGCGACGCGACAAAGGACTGGTTCTTGCCGCTGGAAAACGCCATATCGCCGCCATGACCGGACCCTTGACCGCGGGTGAGCCGCTGGTGCCCCCTGTTCCCGCGCCTCCGCCCAGGCGCGGCGCCCGGGCGGAGACCAAGGCGGCGAAGCCCCGCCGCCGTAACCCCATCATCCGATTCCTGCGGGGCGTCCTCGGCCTGCTGTTCGGGCTGATCGTGCTCGCCGGGGTGCTGGGCGCCGCGGCGGGCTTTGTCGCGTATCAGCGGTTCAGCGAGAATCTGCCCGACCTCGAGCGCGTCCAGCAATACCAGCCGCCGGTCATGAGCCGGGTCTATGCCGGCGACGCCCGCCTGCTGTCCGAACTGGCGACGGAACGGCGCATCTTCGTCCCGGTTTCGGCGATTCCCCCGATCGTGAGCCAGGCCTTCATCTCCGCCGAGGACCAGAGCTTCTGGCATCATCGCGGCGTCGACCCGCTGGCGATCGCCAGAGCGGCGATTTTCGATCTGACGCATATGGGGCAGGGGCGGCGGCCGATCGGCGCCTCCACCATCACCCAGCAGGTGGCCAAGACCATGCTGCTGGATGGCGAAGTGTCTATCTCCCGCAAGGCCCGGGAAGCGATTCTGGCCATGCGGATCGAGGAGACGCTGCCCAAGGAACGCATCCTCGAACTCTACCTGAATGAAATCTACCTCGGCCTGGGCGCCTACGGCGTCGCCGCGGCCGGTCAGACCTACTTCAACAAGTCGCTCGACGAGCTGACGGTGCCCGAGGCCGCCTTCCTTGCCGCGCTGCCCAAAGCCCCCAACAACTACAACCCCTTCAAATACCCCGACGCCGCTCGGGTGCGCCGCGACTGGGTGATCGACCGCATGGCGGAGGATCGTGCGATCGGGGCCGAACAGGCCGCCGCCGCCAAAGCGACCCCGATTTCGCCCAGCGAATTCCGCCGCCCGCCGCCGATTCCGGCCTCGGATTGGTTTTCCGAGGAGGTGCGCCGCCAATTGGTCGCGCAGTTCGGCGCGGATAAGGCGACCCAAGGCGGGCTGGTGGTGCGCACCAGCCTCGATCCCGTGTTGCAACTGGCGGCGGAGACGTCGCTGCGCGACGGGCTGATGGCCTACGACCGCAAGATTGGGGGCTTTCGCGGGCCGGTGACCCATCTGGACAGCGCGACGCTCGATCGCGATTGGCCGACGCTGCTCGGTTCGGTGACCCGCCCGCCGGGCATGCTGCCGGCCTGGAAGCTCGCCGTCGTGCTGACGGCGGGGGATGCGGACGCGAAGTTGGGTTGGCTCGAACCGGTGGCTTCCACCGCCACCCTGCCGCTGCCCCGCACCGCCACCATGGCGCTCGCCGACATGGCATGGGCTCGGCCCGTAAAGGACGGCAAGCTGGGTCCCGTGCCCCGCCGTACCGCCGACGTGCTGCATCCCGGCGACGTCGTGATGGCCGAACCCACCACGCTGAAGGAGGACACGACGCCGGCCCCCGCGCCGCGCCCGCGGCCGGCGTCACCGCCGCCGGTTCGGCTGGCGCTGCGGCAAATCCCGCTGGTACAGGGCGCGCTGGTGTCCCTCGAACCCACGACCGGACGGGTCCTGGCCATGGTCGGCGGCTGGAGTTCGGAGCAAAGCCAGTTCAACAGAGCCACCCAGGCCCAGCGGCAGCCGGGGTCGAGCTTTAAGCCAATGGTGTATCTGACGGCGCTGGAGCACGGCATCTCCCCCAGCCAGGTGTTCCTCGACGCGCCGATCGTGGTCGATACCGCCGCCGGACGCTGGCGGCCCGGCAATTTCGAGGGCACGTTCAGCGGGCCCACCCCGCTGCACGTCGCGCTTGAACAGTCCTTGAATCTGGTCACCATCCGGGTTGCGCGGCAGGTCGGCATGGACGCGGTCGCGGCAACCGCGGCCGCTTTCCATATGAACGAGACGATGCCGCATGTGTTGCCGGCCGCCCTGGGCGCGGTGGACACGACGATTATGCACGAAGCGCAGGCCTATGCCTCCATCGCCGCCGGCGGACGGGAGGTGATTCCCACGTTGATCGATAGCGTGCAGGACCGCACCGGCGCCGTGATCTCCCGCGCCATGCCAGCCGAGTGCGCGGATTGCGCCGATGCGGCTGCGCCGCCCCGTTTGACCGATCCCCGCAAGCAGATCGCCGACCCCGCCAGCGTGTATCAGCTGATCACGATGATGCAGGGCGTCGTGCGCCGTGGCACCGGATACGCCGCCGGCAAAGGGCTGAACCGGCCGATCGGCGGCAAGACCGGCACCAGCCAGGAATTCACCGACGCCTGGTTTTCCGGCTTCACCGCGGACCTGGAAACCACGGTGTGGATCGGCTTCGATACCCCGGCGTCGCTGGGGAACAACCAGACGGGCGGCGGGCTCGCGGCGCCGATCTGGCACGATTTCATGGCCTTCGCGCTGAAGGACCGCCCGGTGCTCAACTTCCCGGTGCCGCCGGGTCTCACCGTCACCAGCTGGGGCGGCGGCGCCACGGACGCGTTCAAGCCCGGACAGGTGCCCGGCGTGTCCAACCCGTCGATCGGTGGCGCCCCGGAAGCCGCCGTGCCCGAGGCGCCGTCCGATGGTAACGGCCCCGCGGTGAGCGCGCCCGTGCATGGCGGGGTCGACAGCAACCTGGGCGGGCTGTATTGACCCGCTCCCCTTTCGCCAGAGTGTTGTAATCATGGCCGCCGAATCCGAAGCCCTCAACGACCAGATCAAGCAGTCCATCGCGCTGTTGAGGAGGCATCTTTGACTGGGATGTCGCCGAAGGCCGCCTCGCGGATCTGAACAACCGCGCCGAAGACCCAGCGATCTGGAACGATCCGGCGGCGGCGCAGAAGCTCATGCGGGAGCGGAACCAGATTGCCGCGGGGATGGAGGCGGTTCTGAAATTGGAGGCGGATGTCTCCGACGCACTGGAACTGATCGAACTGGCGGAAGCCGAGGGCGATGCGGCGATGGTGGCCGAGGGGCTGGGTGCGCTGCGCGCCGCCGCCGAGGAAGCCAAGCGGCGGGAGATCGAAAGCCTGCTGTCGGGGGAGGCCGATGCCAACGACTGCTTCCTGGAGCTGAACGCCGGCGCGGGTGGCACCGAGGCGCAGGACTGGGCCGAGATGCTCATGCGCATGTACACGCGTTGGGCGGAAAAGCACGGCTACAAAGCGTCGCTGATGGAAGAATCCGAAGGCGAGCAGGCCGGCATCAAGTCCGCGACCCTGCAAATCTCCGGCCCGAATGCGTACGGCTGGCTGAAGACCGAGGCCGGGGTGCATCGCCTGGTCCGCATCAGCCCCTTCGACGCCAACGCTCGGCGGCAGACCAGTTTCGCCAGTGTGTGGGTGTATCCGGTGATCGATGACACGATCGAAATCGACATCAACCCGTCCGATTTGAAGGTGGACACGTACCGCGCGTCCGGCGCCGGCGGGCAGCACGTAAACAAGACGGACAGCGCGATCCGCATCACCCATATCCCGACCGGCATCGTCGTGGCGTGCCAAACCGACCGGTCGCAGCACCGCAACCGCGCCAACGCGATGGAGATGCTGCGGGCCCGGATGTACGAGGCGGAATTGCGCAAGCGGGAGGCCATCTCGGCCGCCCAGGAAGATGCCAAGACCGACATCGGCTGGGGGCATCAGATCCGGAATTACGTGCTGGCACCTTACCAGTTGGTGAAGGATTTGCGCACCGGGGTGGAAAAGGGCAACCCCGACGCGGTGTTGGACGGGGACCTGGACGAGTTCATGGCGGCGGCTTTGGCGGCCAGGTCCGGGGCGACGCGGAGCGAGGCGAGCGCGCAGGCGCGGTAGGGCAGGCGGCCGTGCGGCGGCCAGGCCGTTATGGTTGCGTTAACGGCGCTGCCGGGAATCCGCTTTGGGTTTCGGCGGCGCGTCGGTTGATGGAGCGGGGTTACATGGACCACGATCACTCCACCGCCACCGCCACCGCCGCCGGGCTGGCTTGCGACCGTCGCGCCGCCAATGACGCCAGCGCGGCAATCAAACAGGCGAATCCGGCGACGTAGAACGCGGGCAGATAGCTCGCCAGGTCGTCGCGTGACAGCCCAGCGCCAAACGCCGCCGTCGCCGCACCAAGCTGGTGCGCCGTGAACACCCAACCGAACACCAGTGGCGCACGCTCCCGCCCAAAGGCCTGACCGGCCAGCCGCACCGTCGGCGGCACGGTCGCGACCCAGTCCAGCCCATAGAACATTGCGAAGATCGACAGCCCATAGAAGGAGAAGCTGGAACTCGGCAGGAATATCAGCGACAGCCCCCGCAACCCGTAATACCAGAACAGCAGTTTTCGGCTGTCGTACCGGTCGGACAACCATCCCGATCCGATCGTTCCGAAGAAGTCGAACACGCCCATCGCGGCCAGGACCGAGGCCGCCTGGACCTCGCCCACGCCGAAGTCCGAGCAAAAAGGGATGAAATGGGTCTGGATCAGGCCATTTGTTGACAGCCCACATATGAAAAATGTGCCGAACAAGACCCAGAAGGTACGGTTTTTCGCCGCGTCGCGCAACGTCGTGAATGCCATCCGGATGGCCGACGACGCGGGTGGCGCCATCGCCATCTCGGTGCCGGGCGCCTCCCCGTAGGGCAGCATCCCCATGTCGGACGGACGGTCTCGGATAAACAGAAACGCCAGCAACCCGGCAACGGCGCAAGCAATCAAGGCCGGCACCAGCGCGGCGCGCCAGCCGTAATTGTCGGCCAGCCAAGCGGCGACTGGCAGGAACAGTAATTGCCCCGTCGCGGAACTGGCGGTGAGCATCCCGATCACCAGGCCGCGCCGTGCCGAAAACCAGCGGCTGGCCACCGTGGCGCCCAGCACGAGGGCGGTCATGCCGGTGCCGATACCGACGACCAAGCCCCAGAGCGCCCAAAGTTCCCACACCGCTCGCATCGCGGCGGACGCGACGCCAAGGCCGGCGACGATCAGCGTCAGCGCGACCAGGATGACGTTGCGCAGCCCGTAACGCAGCATGAGCGCCGCGGCGAACGGGGCTATGGCGCCGAACAGGGCCAACCGCAGTGCCAGGGGGCCGGAAATAGTGGCGATGCTCCACCCGAACTCGGCGGTCAGCGGCTTGATCAGCACGCCAGGCATGCCGACGGCTGCCGCGGTCGAGAGCATGACCAGAAAGGCGACCGCGGCGACCACCCAGGCATAGTGGATGCCGAAGCGGCTCAGGATGCGGTTCAGTCCGTTGGATAGCATGTGTTGGGCCTCTTGTATTGGATGATGCTAATCATCTATTTGATGTTAGATGATATATATCATCTAATTCCGTCAAGCGGTCTGTCAGGGAGCCTCGGTCATGGGTCGCGCGAGCAAAGAACAAGCCGCCCTCAACCGCGTCCGCGTCGTGGAAACGGCGGCTCGGATGTTTCAGGAACACGGCGTCGCCGGTGTCGGTATCGCCGATCTGATGGCCGCGGCCGGTATGACCCATGGCGGTTTCTACCGGCAATTCGCCTGCAAGGACGACGTCGCGGCGGAGGCTTGCACCCATGCCATGGATCGCGCTGTCGGCTACTGGAGCGACATCGCGGCGCGGCAATCCGAGGAAAGCAGGCTCAGTGCCCTGACGGATTCCTACGTCGCGGGCAACATGGCGCAGCACAAATGCCCGATGCCGGCGCTGGCTGGGGAGATGGCGCGCGAACCCATCGACAGCCCGGTGCGGCAGGCGTTCACCCAGGGCGTTCGCGGCTTGGCCGACGTCCTGACCGGCGATGGCGAGCGGGAGCGTGCGCTGCGCCAACTCGCGGCCATGGTTGGGGCGGTGACACTCGCACGCGCCAGTTCCGATCCGGTCTTCGCCGCGGAAATTCTGGGTGCGGTTCGCCGCATGGCTCGCCCATAAAATATTTTCACAGGCGTGTACAAACGTCGGCCGTTTAAACGATTTAGGCTCATCCTGTGTTCCGGGGTGTTGGTGACGCACTCCTGAAGCCATGATCGCCAGACTCGTCTGGGTGGGCCATTTTGCAATGGTCGGCCTGAGATTATCTCGACTCGATACCGTCAGTTTCCCACTGATTCGGTGTT
>CAIYDT010000007.1 GCA_903924985.1 uncultured Acetobacteraceae bacterium | reverse complement strand
TCGCGATCGCAGACCCCATGAAACCCTCCGTTCTTCAATGATGAACGAAAGGCAGCGAATCAGGGTTCGCGACCGATTCCTAGCCCCCGTGAGTCAGGGGAAACGGCGGTTGGTATAACGCGTGAAAAGGGAGAAAATGCGATGTCTGGTATACTCGAAGGAAAATCCGCCCTCATCACCGGCGGTGGCGGCGGCATCGGTCGCGCCACCGCGCTCGCCTTCGCTCGGGAGGGCGCGCGGCTGGCGGTGGCCGACTTCAACGAACAGGCGGCGCGGGACACCGTGGCGCTGGTCAACGCGGCTGGCGGGCAGGCGATGACGCTGGCCGGCGATGTCACCGACAGCGCCGCCGTGCAGGCCATGATCGCGTCCGTGGTCGCCGCCTACGGCCGCGTCGATTGCGCTTTCAACAACGCCGGCATCGCCGGGTTCCAGGTCGATGCCGCCGGCAAGCGCACCCACGAATGGGCCGACGAGTCGTTCGACCGGATGATCGGCGTGAACCTCAAAGGCGTGTGGCTGTGCATGAAGCATGAGCTGCCGCAAATGATCGCCCAGGGCGGCGGAACGATCGTCAACACCGGATCGATCGCCGGCCTGGTCGGCCTGCGAACCTCCTCCGCCTACGTCGCCGCCAAGCACGGGGTGCTCGGCCTGACCAAGACGGCGGCGCTGGAATACGCTGGGGACAATATCCGGGTGAATGCAGTTTGCCCCGGCTATATCGAAACCAACATGACCGTCGACACGATGCGCCGGCGCGGAACCGAAATCATGGCGCAAGTGCCGTTCGGCCGCATGGGCAGGCCCGAGGAAATCGCCGAAATGGTCGTGTGGCTCAGCAGCGACCGGGCGTCCTATGTCAGCGGTGCCTGCTATAATGTCGACGGCGGCTATATGGCCGTCTGATCGGGGAGGCGAACGAACGCCATCCCCTGGCGCTTAAGCGTGACGACCCCGGCGGCGATGCCCGCGCCGCTGGGGCGGAGGGGCTGGTTGACGTGGCCGATGATGACATCCCCGTCGCGCGCTTTGGCGATGCGGGCCGCGACGGTGGCGGCGGGAAGCGATGCGCCCGCGTCGGCGCTCAGCGAAAACCCCGCGATGCCGAAGCCCATTTGCCGGATCGGGGCCAGCGCTTCGGGACTGTAAAGTGCCGCCGCGCCGCGATACCATTTTGGTATTTCACCGGATGCGGCGGCGACGGCCGCGCTGCCGAGCGCGACCTCGGTCCGGATCGCATCCAACGTGCCGGCTGGTTTGAGGCCGTACACCGTGCGGCTCCCCAGTACCGGGGGCAGGTGCCGGTCGCCATGGTTTTGCAGGGAGAACAAGTCCCGATGTGCCAGCAGAAATGCCAGACCGGTTGGATTGCGGCGCATCCATGGCGTGGTGACGAATATCGTTGCTGGAATGGCGTTGTCGGCCAAGGCGCGCGCTAACCGTTCGTCGAAAGCACCGGGGCAGGCGTCGAGGGTCAGCGCGACCGTTGGTTTGTCACTCGGCGGCAGGCGCAAAATGGGTTCGACCAGCGCGGGCGATCCGACGGCCAGCGATACTGCCCCAATGCCGAAGGCTCGGCGGGTGAGGGGAATCACGCTTCGGCCGACGCCTCCGCACGCACGAAGGCGCCCTGGCGGCGGAGTTCGTTTTGCACGCGGCCGATCGCGACGTTGCGGGGTGCGACATTTTGCGCGACCGCCATCGCTGCTGCCACGCCAGCCGCCTGGCCGGTCATCCAGCATTGCGGGACTTCACGCAGGAAGGAGTGGCTGGTGGCGTCGCAGGAAATCGCGCGTCCCGCGACCAACAAACCGTCCATCGCGGTGGGGACCAGGCAGCCATAGGGCACGGAAATGTTGGGGAATTTGGGGGACAAGGACGGAGATACGCCGATTTCATCCGGACGGACCGCGCCGGTTGGCCAGTCGTCGCGGGTCACGCGATCCAAACCCACCAACCGCCGCGCATGCCGCACACCGAGCTGCGGCGCCGACAACATCAGGAACGCGTTCTCGAACCCCGGCGCGTGGGCGCGGTAGACGTCCAGGTGGCGCGCCATCAAACGGTGGGAACGGATTTCGACCTCGGTCTGGTCTTCAACGTTGACGGCGGAGTATCCCGCCAGCCGCGGCCCCATGAACAGGGCCACGTCGTCGCGCCAGGAGACGAAGGGACGCTCGAACAATCCGTCGCAGGCCCCGCGCCCGCGTTCCATGAACGCTGCGAAATCATCTTTCCGAGCGGTTTTGAAGTCGATCCAGCGCGGCATGTCGACGCCGCCGAACATCCAGGCGGTGTTGACGCAATGGTGGATGTCGTTGGTGTCGACATCGTCCTCGGCCGCTGCGCCCGCTCGGTGGAAGATGTCGCCATCGCCGGTGCAGTCGATGGTTACGGCGGCGCGGATGGCCATGCGGCCTTCCTTGGACTCGAAGATGGCGCCCGCGACGCGGTTGCCCTCCATCAACGGGACGGAGCCCCAGGCGTGCAGCACCAGATGCACGTTGCTTTCCAGCACCATCTCCTGCGAGGCCAGTTTCAGGTTCTCGGGGTCGATGGTGGGGGACCAGGTGACGATGCCGTGGAACGCGGCGGTGCGCTCGCGCCAATAGGCGGCGGTGGTTTCGTCGGCCTTGCCCCACAATCCGCGCGGCGGGCCGGCGACTGCGTCCTTCGGCAGGCGGTCGAGCAGGTCGGAGGCCATGCCCTGGATGATTTGCTGGCCGGACCAGTCGCTCATGCGGTCGATCCAGATGACCAGACCGCCGGTGGACAGGCCGCCGAGGTGGTTGGCGCGCTCCAGCAGCACGACCTCGGCCCCGGTGCGGGCGGCGGCGATGGCGGCGGCGGTTCCGGATGGGCCGCCGCCCACCACCAGCACGTCGCAGTCGCGAAAGACCGGGATGGTGCGGGCGGGTTCATGCACAACGACCCCGGATAGCCGGGGCCGGCGCGGCAGACGGGCGCCGTGGAAGATCTGGGACTGGTAGAATAGCCCGCCGTCTTGTTTGAGGTTGCCGCTCATGGGTTGGGGTCCGTGGGTGGGGTGGGTTCTCGGCCAGCATCGCGCCTTATGCGCGCCGCGACCATCCCCGCGCGTTCGGTTTCAAGCAAGTCCAGCGCGTCCAGCACGGAATCCGTGAGTGCGGGATGGCCGCGACCAGCGCCGCGTGGCTGAGCGCCGCCGGGTCGATAGTGCGCCCGCTCGCGGTGGCCGGACTGCCGGCGAACAGATCGAGTTGCTGCATGCGATTCCCGCCGCACTGGCCGTTTGCCGCATTCCATGGCAAAATTCGGCCAAGAACAAGCGGTGGAGTGCAATGAGCGTTATCGAAACCGGCGGCATCGACTGCGACATTCATCCGGCGGTGCCCAACCTGAAGGCGCTGCACCCGTACCTGTCCGACCATTGGCGGGACATCGTCGTGCAGCGCGGCATGCACGAGCTGAACTCGATCGCCTATCCCGCGAACTCCCCGCTCACGTCTCGGCCGGACTGGCGCATTCCGGGGCAGCCGGCGGGGTCGGACCTCGATCTGCTGCGGACGCAGGCGCTGGACCCGTTCCGCACCTCCATCGCCATCGCTAATTGCCTATACGGAGTCCAGTTGCTGTTCAGCGAGGACATGGGCGCGGGCTTCGCCAAGGCGGTAAACGACTGGATGGCGGCGGAGTGGCTGGATAAGGAGCCTCGGCTGCGCGCTTCCATCGTGGTGCCGGCGCAGAACCCGGAAATGGCGGTGGACGAGATCAACCGCGTCGCCGGCGACAAGCGCTTCGTGCAGGTGCTGATGCTGGTGATGGGCGACATGCCGCTGGGCAAGCGCCATTACTGGCCGATCTACGCGGCAGCGGAGAAGTACGGCTTGCCCATCGGCATCCACGCCGGCAGCGCCTACCGCCACCCCGTCACCCCCCTGGGCTGGCCGTCGTACTATACCGAGGATTACGCCGCGCAGGCCGCCGCCTTCCAACAGTGCCTGTCGTCGCTGATCTGTGAGGGCGTGTTCACCAAGTTCCCGACCCTGAAAGTCGTGCTGCTGGAATCCGGCTTCACCTGGCTGCCGGCGCATCTCTGGCGCCTGACAAAATTCTGGCGCGGGCTGCGGATGGAGGTCCCCTGGGTCGACCGCGCCCCGGCCGAAATCGTGCGGGATAACGTGCGGCTGACGATCCAGCCCTGCGACGGCCCGCCAACGGAAGAAATGTTCCAAAAGCTCATGGAACACATGGATTCCGACGAATTGCTGCTGTTCTCCACCGACTACCCACACTGGCAATTCGACGGGCAGGACGCGCTTCCCGCTGGCCTTTCGCGCGAGACGGTGCGCAAGATTATGATCGACAATCCAAGGGCGACATACGCCCGCATTTCGGAGGCCGTCCGATGAACGTTCAGGTCAGTGCCCGCCCGCTGGTCACCAACGCGTCCAAGCTGATGACCGCCGATTGCGACATCCATCCACAGCGCAGCAACAACGCGCAGTTGTTCCCGTATCTGGAGGAGCGCTGGGTCGAGCACTTCAAGATGTTCGGCTCCCGCCCGCGGCAGGCGTATCAGGCCGGGCCGGCCTATCCCAAGGGGCAGCCCAACGCGTCGCGCCGCGATGCCTGGCCGCCGGAGGGTGGACGGCCCGGCAGTTCGTTGTCGTTCATGCAGAAGCAGCTGCTGGATCAGAACAACTGTGTGCTCGGCATTCTGAACCCGACCGGCGACAACGGTCAGGCGTTCCAGAACCGCGCGTTCGGCGCGGCGGTGTGCCATGCGATGAACGAGTGGATCCTGAATGAGTGGCTGATCCCCGAGCCTCGGTTGAAGGGGTCGCTGGTGGTGCCGTTCGAGGACCCGGAGGCCGCTTTGGCCGAACTGGAACTCTATGCGGGCGATCCACGCTTCGTTCAGGTGCTGATGCTGAACCGCACGGCGGAGCCGGCCGGGCAGAAGCGCTACTGGAAACTGTATGAGGCGGCCGCCGCCGCCGGCATGCCCATCGGCGTGCACGCGTTCGGCTTTGGCGGGCACCCGTCCAGCGGCGCCGGCTGGCCGTCGTACTACATCGAGGACATGGTCGGGCACGCGCAGTCCTGCCAGACCTTCGTTACGTCGATGGTGATCGAGGGGGTGTTCGAACGGATCCCCAACCTGCAACTCGTGATGATCGAGGGTGGTTTCGCCTGGATGCCGTCTTTGGCGTGGCGGTTGGATAAGCTATGGAACCGCCTGAAGGTGGAAATCCCGCATCTGAAAATGCTGCCGTCGGAATACATCCACCGCAACGTGTGGCTGACCACGCAGCCGATGGAAGAGCCGGCGAAGCGGGAGCAGGTGCTGGATGCCATCGACTGGATCGGCTGGGACAAGCTGCTGTTCGCGACCGACTATCCGCACTGGGATTACGACGACCCCGATCAGGTGCTGCCGATGCCGCTGGCCGAGGAGAAGAAGCGCGACTTCTTTTTGAACAACGCGGTGAAGCTTTACCGCCAGGGGTAGGACAGGCCCTGCCCGGCGGTGGCCACCCGTCCTGATCTTAAAACAATCCGGATAAGAACCGACTTGTTAACGCGCGATGCCCAGCGGCACTGCCGATTTCGCTTGACGCGGGATTTTTAGTTCCTGTAATGTTCACGCAAGACGCCCATCGCAACCCCACCCCACACAAACGGAACACCGCCCCAAAATGGAATGGGACGCCCCCGCCATCATCCTGGACGCTCGGCCGTACAGCGAGGCGGACACGATCGCCACGGTCATGACCGCCGATCATGGGCTGCATAAGGGTCTCGCCAAGGGCGGCGCTGCCCGAGCAAACGCGGCGCTTTGGCAGGCGGGGAATTTCGCGCAGGTACGGTGGACGGCGCGGCTGGCCGATCAGCTCGGGGCCTTCCGGGCGGAGATGATCCACCCGAACGCGGCACACGTGATGGACGACCCGCTGGCGCTGGCGATGCTGTCCGCGGTCTGCGCCACGGCCGAGGGCGCTTTGCCCGAGCGGGAGCCGCACCCGAACGTCTTCGCGGGCCTGCTGCGGTTGATCGCGCATCTGCCCGCGGGGGCGGAGATGCTGCCGGATCTGGTCCGGTGGGAGGCGACGCTGCTGACCGAACTCGGCTACGGGCTGGACCTCACTTCCTGTGCCGTGACGGGGGCGACGACGGCGCTGACCCATGTCTCCCCCCGCACAGGCCGAGCGGTCAGCCGGGAAGCCGCTGAACCGTATGTGGATAAGCTATTGAAACTCCCTGGTTTCCTGGCCGGCGGCAACATCGCCACGGCCGAGGACCACAAGAACGGCCTGCGCCTGACCGGGCACTTCCTCGCCCGCGATGCCTTCGGGCTGCGGCATCGCCCCCTGCCCCGGGCGCGCCTCATGCTATACGACCGCGTCGCCGCGCTGGCGGATTCGGACGCGACAACTGGAGCAGACCATGCCGGATGATTTCGCCGGGCATATCGAAGATACCAAACTAACCGACGCGCTGAGCGAGCGGTACCTCGCCTACGCCCTGTCCACCATCATGTCGCGGTCGCTGCCGGACGTGCGGGACGGGCTGAAACCGGTGCACCGGCGGCTGATTTACGCCATGCACCAGCTCCGTCTGGACCCCACGGCGGGGTTCAAGAAGTGCGCCCGCGTGGTCGGCGACGTGATGGGCAAGTACCACCCGCACGGCGATTCTTCTATTTATGACGCTATGGTGCGGATGGCGCAGGATTTTGCTGCCCGCTTCCCGCTGGTCGAGGGGCAAGGCAATTTCGGCAACGTCGACGGCGACAACCCGGCGGCAATGCGGTACACCGAGGCGCGGCTGACCCAGGTCGCGCAGGCGATGTTGCAGGGCATCGACGAGAACTCGGTCGATTTCCGCCCCACGTACGATGGAGAAGAGTCCGAACCCGTCGTGCTGCCGGGCGCCTTCCCCAATTTGCTGGCCAACGGCGCGGCGGGCATCGCGGTGGGCATGGCGACCTCCATTCCGCCGCACAACGCCGGGGAGGTCTGCGCCGCGGCGCTGCATCTGATTGCGCACCCCGACGCCACAGCCGCTGATTTGCTCAGGCACATGCCGGGCCCGGACTTCCCCACCGGCGGCGTGCTGGTGGAGGACGCGGCGTCCATCCAATCCACCTACGAGACCGGCCGCGGCGGTTTCCGCCTGCGCGCCAAATGGGCGGTGGAAAAGGGCCAGTACGGCACCTGGTACGTCGTGGTGACCGAAATCCCCTACCAGGTGCAGAAGAACAAGCTGATCGAGCAGATCGCTCAGCTCATGGAGGAGAAGAAACTCCCGCTGCTCGGCGACGTGCGCGACGAAAGCAGCGACGTCATCCGCTTGGTCCTGGAACCCAAGACACGCGGCGTGGAGCCGGAAGTGCTGATGGAGACGGTGTTCCGCATCACCGCCCTGGAAACCCGGTTCTCGTTGAACATGAACGTGCTGGATGCCACCCGCACCCCGCGCGTGATGGCGCTGCCGGAGGTGCTGCGGTGCTGGCTCGACCATCGGCATGAGGTGCTGGTGCGCCGGTCCAACCACCGGCTGGCGGCGATCGAGCGCCGGATCGAGGTGCTGGACGGGTATCTGATCGTCTACCTCAACATCGACGACGTCATCCGCATCATCCGGGAGGAAGACGAGCCGAAATCCCGCCTGATGGCGCATTTCTCCCTGACGGAGACCCAGGCCGAAGCCATCCTCAACATGCGCCTGCGCAGCCTCCGCCGCCTGGAAGAGATGGAAATCCGCAAGGAACACAAAGCGTTAACCGCGGAACTCAAGGGCCTGCAAACTCTGCTGGGCAGTGAGAAACTGCGCTGGAAAAAGATCGCCGACGAGATCGAGGCTACCCGCAAGAAATTCGGTTCCGGCCCGTTGGGCGACCGCCGCACCGAAATGGGCATCATGCCGACCGTGGTTGACGTGGCGCCGGATGCCTTCATCGAGCGGGAGGCCATCACCGTCATCCTGTCGGAGAAGGGTTGGATCCGAGCGGTGAAGGGCGCGGTGGCCGACCCGGCGGAGCTGAAATTCAAGGAAGGCGACAAGCTCAAGCTCATCATGCCCTGCTTCACCACCGACAAGCTGACGCTTTTCAGCACCAACGGCCGTGCCTACACCCTGAAAGCCGCCGATTTGCCCCGTGGCCGGGGCGACGGGCAGGCGCTCCGCGTGGTGTTGGACATGACCAACGAGGACGACGTCACCCTGTTGTTCGTCCCGACGGAGGGGATGAAATATCTGCTCGCCTCCAACGCCGGCCGCGGTTTCATTGTTCCTGGAGAGGAGCTGGGTGCCGAACGGCGCGCCGGCAAACAAGTGCTGAACCTGAAGCCGGGGGAGGAAGCGGCGTTCTGCGTCCCCGCCGATGGCGATCACGTGGCGGCGGTCGGCGAGAACCGCAAGTTGCTGGTGTTCCCGCTTGAGCAAATCCCGGAAATGCCGCGCGGTTCCGGCGTCATCCTGCAACGGTACGGCGATGGCGGTCTGGCCGATCTCAAGGTCTTCAAACTGGCCGATGGCTTGAGTTGGCGGCTTGGCGAACGCATCCGCACCGAAACCAACCTCCGCGAATGGCTCGGCGCGCGCGGTCAGGCTGGCCGTATGCCGCCGAGCGGTTTTCCTCGCACACCGAGGTTCGGTGGATAGCGGGCGAAGTCAGAACCGGTAGGTCCCGAACAGCACCAGGAACGTCACGCTCTTTCCCAGGGCCTGCTGCACCGCGGGACCGGCCATGAACTGAGCGGCGATGGCGCCCAAGGTCAAATGCTGATCGATCCGCCACCGCACATCGGCGGACAATTCGGTGCCCACCCGGTCCGAGGTGCCCTTGTTGGTGTTGGCATATTGCACCAGGCCGCTGCCATACAGCCCGTCGGTATTCGATGCACGCCAGAGCGTGTCCCAGCCAAACGTGGCGGTGACCGATGGCGCAGGTTTGAAGCTCACCACCGGCCGCACGTCGATCACGTTGGCGGGCACCAGAAGGGAGGTCTCAGCGAAGTACGGCAGTCGCGGGAACATGGCGTTGAACGTGCCGATGGCATTGCTCCGGCTGTCGTCACCGCTCGCGGCATTGGCCTCCAGCCCGATTCTGGGCTGCCACGGCGTATCCCGGAACGTGTATCCGACGATGCCGGCGGCCATGGCGGCGCGGATCTGGCGGCCGCGGAAGGAGCCGGTTTGCAATGCGACCTCGGCGTTCCAGTCGATTCCCTCGGTGTCGCCGAACAGCCGGAAACCGTAGGTTTGTCGTTCCTCGACCCCAACCAGACCGCGGAACTTCGCCGCTTTGTTTTCGTAGTTCAGCCAATAGATGTCGGCTTTCAGAAACGGTCCGACCGGCAGGGTCAGGTAGCCGCCCCAGAGCAGTTGGTTGGAATTGTAATGGTCGTCGAGGGCGTCGGGGCTGTTGCTGACCGGGCGCACCGCGAGCAGATCGATCGTCGCGCCTTCGATGGTATCGGTGAAGCGGAAGCCGTCGAAGTCGCGGCGCACGTTGGGGCCCTCCCGCACCGCGATCAGGCGCTGGTAGCCGAACAGCAATTCCTCCCGCCCAACCCGGAAAACCGGGGCGTCGCCGAAGGGCGTCGGGGGTTTGAGGTCGACAAAGGCCTGCATCAGTTCGAGGTGATCGATGTCGGTGGTGGACGTCACCCCCCGGTTGCCCAGCCGCTCCAACTGTCCGAGCTGCACGAAGGCCCGGGCGTAGTCGGTAACGCGCAGGTCGGCTTCCAGTTGCAGCCGGTGTAGTAAATATCCGCTGTTCGGTGGAGCTTTGATGCCGAAATTGGGATTGGTGTAGGACTCGAATCGCTCCCGCATCTCCCCGCCGAGGGTGAGATAGCTGGCCCCGAACGGGCCGTTGGCGATGGGAATGTATTTGAGCGGGTCCCACGGATCGGAGCGCTTCACCGGGTCGGCGAGGAAGCTGAAATCGTCGTTGTACCGCAGGGCGTGGTATGTCGGATCGCCTGGTTCAGGGCTCGCGCCGAATGCGCCTGGGGACTGGCCGGTCACGCCCGCGAGGCAAAGCAGCCCCGCGAGAATCCGGCCGTGAAGGGCAGACATGGACATTCCCAAACTGATTGCGCCTATCATCCGGGAGCGCATCAGGTCTGACAAGTCCGGAAAATGGGGGCTTCACGGCAGACGCCTGTTGTGTCAGCCTCTTCGAAACAAACACATGGCGGCATGACCGCCGGGAAGGAAAAGTCATGACGAAGCATGCACGCACATTGGTGCTGTTGGGGCTGCTCGGTGGTCTTGCCCTGAGCGCCTGGCCCGCCGCGGCGCAGACGACGCCCGCCGCCGCGCCGCCGTCCTGGAAGCAAGGGCTGGCCACGGATAGCGACGCGACTTCCAAGATCGCGCCGGTTTTCCCGCCGCCGCTTCCCATCCCGGCCGACAAGCTGCCGGTCGCCAGGCTGAAACTGCCGCCGGGTTTCAATATCGAGGTCTATGCCAGCGGCATCGCCAACGCGCGGTCCTTGCGGATCGACGACAAAGGCATCGTCTATGTCAGCTCCCGCACCGTCGGGAAGGTTTATGCCATCGTCGAAAAGGACGGTAAGCGCACTGTCAAGACGATCGCCAGCGGCATGCACTCTCCCAATGGGATCGCGCTGCACAACGGCACGCTGTACATCGCGGAGATCGAGCGTATCTCGAAGATCGACAATATCGCGGCGGTACTCGATAACCCGCCGAAACCGACCGTGATCTACAGCGACCTGCCGAGCGATGAGCCGCACGGCTGGAAGTTCCTGGCGGTCGGGCCGGACAACAAGCTGTATTTCAACGTCGGCGCGCCTTGCAACATCTGCATGCCGCCGCCAACGAATGCCCAACTCCGCCGGATCAACCTCGACGGCAGCGGGGCGGAAGTCATCGCGCGCGGCATCCGGCAGGTGGTCGGGATGGACTTCCACCCGGTGTCGCACGTGCTCTATTTCTCGGAAAACCAGCGCGACTGGCTGTCTGAGGACGCGCCGCAGGACAAGCTCAACCGCCTTCTGAACCCCGGCAAGGACAATTTTGGCTATCCGTATTGCCACGGCGGCGACTTGCCCGATCCGCAGTTCGGGTGGGGCCATAGCTGCGACGAGTTCACCAAACCCGTCGCGCAGGTGGGTCCGCATACCGCGCCATTGGGGCTGCGCTTCTACACGGGCCAGATGTTCCCGGCCGCTTATCATGGCGCCATCTTCCTGGCGCGCCATGGTTCGTGGAACAAAACCCACAAGATCGGCGGCGACGTCGTTGTCGTGAAGCTCAATCCGGACGGCACCGTCAAGTCGATAGAGCCTTTCATCACCGGCTTCATCGTGGACAACAACTACATCGGCCGCCCGGTCGACATGGAGTGGATGAAGGACGGCTCCATGCTGCTGTCGGACGATTACGACGGCGCGGTCTACCGCATTACGTATGGCCCGCAGAAACACTAGAGCGTGATCGCCGTGTGTGGAACCACACGGAGGCGTGAATCATGCTCTCAAACAATAGCTTAGAGCGCGCTGACCGTTTACGGTCATCGCGCTCTAAGCGGCTCGCCTGGGGAGGGATCGCCGCGCTTGCCGCGGCGATCCTGACCAACTCGTTACGTGCCGAACCACCTGAGAAGCTGGTCCACTGCCTGGAGTGTCACAGCGAGACGGGCACCTCGGAAAACGAGAACGTTCCCGCGCTGGGGGCGCAGCGACCGACCTACATCCTGACCCAGCTGTTCATGTTCCGGGAGGGGTTGCGCGTCGCCGAGCCCATGACCGACATGGCCAAACCGCTGACGGACGACGATCTGCGCGAGATCGGCGACTTCATGGCCACCCTGCCGCCGCCGAAGCCGCTCGGCGGCCCGCCCGACCCCGCACGCATGGCGCGGGGCCAGGCACTGGCGCAGGCGAACCGCTGTTTGTTTTGTCACCGACCGGATCTGACCGGGCAGGAAAGCGCTCCGCATGTGGCGAACCAGCGGGAGGACTATACGCTCAAGACTTTGCGCGCTTACAAATCCGGCGCCCGGCGCGGCTACGACGCCACGATGGCCGAGGCGCTGCAACCGCTCGACGATGCGGCGATCGTGGAACTGGCTTACTACATTTCCCACTATCTCTGAACCGCACAGGACCCAACCGCCCATGACCGCCTTCTTCTCCCGCCTGTTCGGCAGCAAACCCAGTGCCGAGGCCGGCTGGATTACGGGCGAAGACCTCGCACCGCATCTGTCCGAGGCCCTGATCGTCGACGTCAGGGGCCCCGGAGAGTTCACCGGGCCGCTGGGTCACATCGACGGCGCCCGCAACATCCCGCTGGACATTTTCGCCGGTGAGACCGACGCGCTGTTGGCCCACGAAGGCCCCATCGTGCTGGTGTGCCACACCGACCGCCGGTCGTCGGCCGCAGCGGCACATCTAAGGGCGGCCGGGGCCACCGACGTGACGGTGTTGCGGGGCGGCATGGTGGCGTGGCGGTCGGAGGGGCGCTAGTCTCTCTCCACTCCACAACCCGAGGGAAACCAAGATGCCCGTCCTCCGTTCATCAGACCGCAAAACCAACATCCAGCCGCCGGCCAATTTCGTCGGCACGGTGTTCTCCGATGAGATCGTCGCCGGGAAATCGCCGTCGCGCATGCGGGCATCGGTTGTATCATTCACCCCCGGTGGCCGCACCAACTGGCACAGCCATCCGGTCGGCCAGACCCTCTATTGCCTGTCCGGCGCCGGCCGCATCCAGTTCGAGGGCGAACAGGTGCAGGAAATCCGCGCCGGCGACACAGTGATCATACCGCCGAACACCCGCCATTGGCACGGTGCCGCGCCAGACAAGCTGTTCTCCCACCTCGCGATGTCGGAACAAACCGACAAAGGCGAGGGCACCGCTTGGTTCGAGCAGGTGTCCGATAAGGATTATGCCGCGGCAACCGCGCCGATCACCTGACGCTGCGATCCAGGGCCGAGCGTCGCTCGGCCCTGGTTCACACCATCCCCAACGCCACCCCCAACCCAAACGCACCGGCCGCCAGGCCAATGAGGCCCGCCGCGATCGTCAGGGGCTTCATCCGGGTCACCACCGAGACGGACGCCAGCACGATCGCGATTTCCAGCGCGCCGAGGGTGTATTCGTAGCCGTGGTACAGATGGAACGCGTGGTCGCGGTCATGCGTTCGTTGCGCTGCTTGCTGGGCCATCTGCTTCATGCCGTCGCGGCCGGGTTCGTCGCGCATGCGGGCCTGGTATTCCCGAGCCTCCTTGATGCGGGCCTGAATGGCGGGGTCGGCGGCATTGGGCAGATTTTCCAGCACCGAGACCTCCGAACCGCGGATCGTCTGGCGCAGGTTCTTGGCCTGGTAGAGTGCCCAATCGTCGGACACCGCGATGTGGTTCGTCAGGTAGGCGTTCTGCGCCGATTTGCCCCCGATCTCCGCCAGCGCCAGTGCCGCCGCGAGGAACGAGACCAGCACCGCCACACCGCGTGCCCATGGATCCCCGTGAGGTCGGTGCTCCGCATGCATCGTCTCGTGTGCGCGTTCCATGGACTCCGACATGCGTGGCTTCTCCCCGGTGCTTTGGTGCGGCAAGCTACATGACGAACCAGGAGGGACCAAGTCCATGAAAGTGCTCAACGGCATCCGCGTCATCGACCTCAGCCGCGTGCTCGCCGGCCCCTATTGCGCGCAGATGCTGGCTGATTTCGGTGCCACCGTGATCAAGGTGGAAAGCCCCGAGGGGGATGAGAACCGCCGTTGGCCGCCGATCGGCCCCGACGGGCAGAGCGCCAATTTCAACAGCGTAAACCGCGGCAAGCGGTCGATGGCGTTGAATCTGAAGGATGCCGGCGCGCTTGCGGTGCTGAAGGAACTCGCCTCCACCGCCGATGTTTTGATCCACAGCTTCCTGCCCGAAACAGCTGCTCGGATTGGGATCAGCCTGGAGGCGCTACAGGAGGCGAACCCTCGATTGGTGGTATGCACGATCTCCGGCTACGGCGCCCTCGGCCCGCTGGCGGACAAGCGGGGCTACGACCTGATGGTGCAAGCGTTCGCGGGGCCGATGTCGACCACCGGCTACCCGGGAGGCACACCAATCCGCTGCGGCGTCAGCTTCATCGACATGTCGACGGGCCTCTCCTGCTACGCGGGTGTCGTGACGGCCTTGTTAAACCGGGAGAAGACCGGGCGGGGCACCTGGGTGCGCGGTTCGCTGTTGGAAACCGCCATCGCCCTGATGGGCTACCACGCGGTGGGATGGATGCAGGGCGGGCACATGCCGGAGCCGCAGGGGTCGGGCAGCGGGCATCTGGTGCCGTATCAGGCGTTCAAATGCGCCGATGGCTACATGCTCGCCGGGGCGCCTAACGACGCCGCGTGGGTGCGGTTCTGCAACGCCCTGGAATGTACGGAACTGGCGCAAGACCCCCGTTTCATCGGCGCGGTCAAACGCGCCGAACAGCGGTCGGTATTGATTCCGATGCTGGAGGAGCGCTTCGGCCGAAAGCCCGTCGCCTATTGGGTCGAGCGCTTCGAGGCGAACACCGTCGCGTGTTCGCCGTTGCAGACGGTTGATCAGGTCATGACCCATCCCCAGGTATTGGCAAATGACATGCGCGTCCAGGCGCGGAATGCCGATGGAACGCTGCAGTATCTGGTCGGGACCCCGTTCAAGCTGGCCGAAGGGGGAGGAACCGCGGAGACGGCGGCGCCGGAGCTGGGGTCGGATACGGAAGCGATTTTGGCGGACACGCTGGGTTTTTCTCCCGACCGAATCGCGGCGCTGCGGGCGGGGGGAGCGTTCGTCATGGGGTGAGCGGCCGCCCAAGCAGAATAATTGACGCCGGGGCACGCTGAGCATCTACATGGGACGCACGGCTTGGTGCACAATCCCAGTCCGAATCGGGGGGAGGGGGTCACCAATCACAGGGGACTACCATGGACATGCTCGAATTCGCTCCGGCCAGCAGCGCTCTGGACCGGGCCGCGCCGATCTCGCGGCAGATATGGGATGCCAAGTACCGCCTGAAGGGCGCGAACGGCGACCCTGTCGATCGCATGATCGAGGATAGCTGGCGCCGCGTCGCACGCGCGCTCGCCGCGGCGGAGACGGAGCCGTCCCTCTGGGAGGGGCGGTTCTACGAAGCCCTGGCCGATTTCCGCTTCATGCCGGCCGGGCGCATCATGGCCGGTGCCGGCAGCGAGCGGCGGGTGACACTGTTCAACTGCTTCGTCATGGGCGAGATCGAGGACGACCTCGGCAGCATCTTCGCGCATCTGCGAGAGGCCGCGCTGACCATGCAGCAGGGCGGAGGGATCGGCTACGATTTCTCCTCGTTGCGGCCGAAGGGCGCGCCTGTCAAAGGCGTCGGGGCCGATGCCTCCGGTCCGCTGTCGTTCATGGATGTGTGGGACTCCATGTGCCGTACTATCATGTCCGCCGGTGCTCGGCGCGGCGCGATGATGGCGACGCTGCGCTGCGATCATCCCGACATCGAGGCGTTCATCGCGGCCAAGCGCGAACCGGGACGGCTGCGGAACTTCAACCTCTCGGTACTGGTGACCGACCCCTTCATGGCGGCGGTCGAGGCCGACGCGGATTGGCCGCTGGTGTTCGGCGGCACGACCTACCGGACCCTGCGTGCCCGCGCGCTGTTCGATAGCATCACGCGGGCGACGTACGATTACGCGGAGCCGGGCGTTATCTTCATCGACCGTATCAATGCCCGCAACAATCTCGCTTACTGTGAGACGATTCACGCGACCAATCCCTGCGGTGAGCAGCCGTTGCCGCCCTATGGGGCGTGCCTTCTGGGATCGGTCAACATGGCACGCCTGGTACGCGCGCCGTTCACCCCGCAAGCCCGTATCGACGAGGCAGAGCTGGCCGATCTCGTGGCCATCGCGATTCGCATGATGGACAATACGATCGACGTGTCGGGATTTCCGCTGGAAGCCCAACAACGCGAGGCCCAGGCGAAACGCCGTATCGGTCTCGGCATGACCGGCCTGGCCGATGCGCTGGCGATGTCCGGCTTGCGCTACGGTTCGGTCGAGGCGGCGGAACGGGCAGAAGATTGGGCCAGACAGATCAGCCGGGCCGCATACTTGACCTCCGCCCATCTGGCCCAGGAGAAGGGCGCGTTCCCGCTGTTCGACCGGGAGGCCTATCTCGCCGGCGAAACCATCTGCGAAATGGACGAGGACGTACGTGCGGCGATCGCGGCAAACGGTATCCGCAATGCACTGCTCACTTCCGTCGCACCGACCGGCACCATCTCGCTCGTTGCCGACAACGTCTCAAGCGGGGTCGAGCCGGTCTTCGCCTTGGCCTATACGCGGAAGGTGTTGCAGCCGGATGGAACGAGGACCGAGGAAGAAGTCTCCGATTACGCGGTACGCCGCTTCCGGGCATTGTTCGGCGAGAACGCACCGCTTCCGGCGTCGTTCGTGACGGCCCTGGATCTGACGCCCGCCGAACATGTACGGATGCAGGCGGCGGTGCAGCGCCATGTCGATAGCGCCATCTCGAAGACGGTCAACGTCCCGGAAGATATCGGAATGGAGGCCTTCCAGGCCGTATATCTCGACGCGTACCGAAGCGGCTGCAAGGGGTGCACGACCTACCGCCCGAACGCGATCACCGGTTCGGTACTCGAAGTGAAGCCCGCCGCGCCAATACCAGGCGACTTACTGCTTCGCTCCGAGAAGCTGTCCGGGATAACCTACAAGCTGCGCTGGCCGGACAGCGAGCACGCGATGTACGTGACGGTCAACGACATCGAGCAGGACGGCATCCGCCGCCCCTTCGAGATATTCTGCAACTCCAAGAACCTGGAGCATTACGCCTGGGTGGTGGCGCTGACGCGGATGATCAGCGCGGTGTTCCGCCGTGGCGGCGAAGTCGCGTTCGTCGCCGAGGAACTGAAGCAGGTGTTCGACCCGCGAGGCGGCCACTGGAGTAACGGCCGCTATGTGCCGTCCCTGGTGGCGGCGATCGGCGATGTTATCGAGCGCCACATGCTGGAAATCGGATTTCTGGCCGAACCTGAACTCGCAGGCGGCCTTACCGCCCCAATTGCCACAAACGCGCGTCCAGGGACGCATCTTGGCCCGATTTGCCCCAAGTGCAGCCAGCCAGGATTGGTCAAGGAAGCCGGCTGTCTGGCCTGCGTTCACTGCGGCTGGTCTAAATGCGGATAGAGCAGATGGTGGAAACGCCTCTGCGCGGACGCGTGAATCTGCGAGACGCATCAATTCAGATCACGCCGACGCCGCCACACTGGTGCTGCGATCGGAGTTTGCGATGGGCTCAGGCCAATCGGGTGAAAAAGTCCTCGACAAATCCCTAAAACGTTGAATCTATGGCGACCCTCTGGATTCGCTTGGAGGGGAACGGCCATGGACGACGTGACGGCAGACTGCGGCGCTTTTGCCGAGGCGGTTGTATTTCT
>CAIYDT010000006.1 GCA_903924985.1 uncultured Acetobacteraceae bacterium | reverse complement strand
CCTGCGCGCGCAGCAGCGACAGCATGACGCTGGCGCCGCGATCCTTGAAGCTGCCGGTCGGCATGAACCATTCGCATTTCAGCAGCGCCTCGGCGCCGTGCAGCCGGCGCGCGATCAGCGGCGTGCAGCCCTCGCCCATGGTGATCGGTGCGTCGCAGGCCAGCGGCAGCGCCGCGCGATAGCGCCACAGGCTGCGCGTGGCCGCATCGATCTCGTCGCGGCCGATGCCGGGCAGCTCCGTCAGCAACAGCGGCGCCCGGGCCGTGCCGCACCAGCGCGGCTGGTCGATCGGAAAGGTTTCCCCGCTGCGCGGGTCGAGATACGCGACGGTCATGGCAAACGGGACCCGATTATGGCTAGAACGCGGGGAACACCGCGAAGGACCCACCCGGTATGACCGATTTCCTGGCCGAAGTCACCGCGCTCGCCCGCGACCTCGTGGCGATCGACAGCCGCAGCTTCGTCTCCAACATCGCGGTTGCCGAGCGGGTGGAGGCCGCGCTGGATGGTTTCGAGATCGAGCGGCTGGATTATGTCGATCCTGCCGGCGTCGCCAAGCGCTGCCTGGTGGCGCATCGCGGCGGGGCGGGCGGCATTGCCTTCTCCGGCCATATGGACACGGTGCCCGACACCGGCTGGAAGGCGGACCCGTGGTCGGCGCGGATCGACGGCGACATTTTGCACGGGCTGGGCAGCACGGACATGAAGGGACCGGTGGCAGCGATCATCGCCGCCGCCCGGGCATTGCCGGCCTGGATGCCCGTTACGCTGCTGATCACCACGGACGAGGAAACCACCAAGCAGGGCGCTCACTGGATCGCCGCGCACTCCACGCTGGTGCGGCGTGTGCAGCCGCGCGCCATCGTGGTGGCGGAGCCGACCAGCATGATCCCGGTGCGCGGGCATCGCAGCCATATCGCCTTCACCGCGGTGGCCACCGGCATCCAGGCGCATAGCAGCACCGGCAAGGGGCATAACGCCAATTGGGACCTGATCCCGTTCCTGGTAGAAATGAAGACGATCTTCGGACGTTTACGCACCGATGCCAGTCTGCAGGATGCCGACTATGATCCGCCATTTTCCGACTTCAATCTGATCCTGGACAATCATGGTGCGGCGATGAATGTGACGGTCCCGAAAGCCACGGCGCAGATCAAGTTCCGCTATTCCGCCAAGGTGGACCCGACGCCGGTGGTGGATGCAGTGCGGGATGCGGCCGAGCACCACGGCATCGCGCTGAGCGAGGCGCGCGAGGGATTGCCGCCGGAACTGCCGGCCGATCATCCGCTGATCGTGCTGACCGAGCAGATCAGCGGCGCGGCACCGCGCACCGCGCCCTATGGCACGGACGCATCGGAACTGCAGGCCATCGCGCCGTGCGTGGTGTTCGGGCCCGGCAG
Organism: uncultured Acetobacteraceae bacterium; assembly: GCA_903924985.1. GTDB lineage: Bacteria > Pseudomonadota > Alphaproteobacteria > Acetobacterales > Acetobacteraceae > Rhodopila. The sequence goes on along the minus strand of CAIYDT010000006.1, from coordinate 2,527 downwards.
CATCGAGGTGGCGCACAAGCCGAACGAAAGCGTGAGCTTGCGGGAACTTGCCGATTCGGTGCCACTGTTCATTCGCCTGGCGGAGCGGCTGGCCGGCAACTGAGCGGGGGCGATCGGAGGACGGAAGGCGGCTGAGCCCGCGCCTGCTTCCCCGATGTTGTTCCGACTGCGCGATGGAAATCTTGACTTTTTGTTGGGCTTGTGTTCTTGTTTTGTTCATGTCCTGTCCGTCGCCCGAGATCCTTCCAGAACCCATATCCGCCGCCGCCGGGGCCGAGCGCACCGCGCGGCATCTGCGGTTGCTGGCGGAGCTGGCGGAGATCGGCATGGAGCTGGCGCGGGATTTGCGGCGGCAGGCGCTGGAGCCTGACGCGGAGCGGATGGACGCAGCGGCGGGTGATACCGGCGCGAGGGAGACAGGCACCGGCGTGCGAGCCGATTTGGGGTTGGTGTTCGCCCGCATCGCCCGTGCGGTGCGGCAGACGGTGGCGCTGGAGGCCAGGCTGGCGAGCGACGCGGCGGCGGGTGCGCGGCTTGGCATGGCGGCCGAGGCCGGCCGGGCCGCCAGGGAGCGGGTGCGCGGACGGCAGTTGAAGGCACGCGTGCGGCGCGTGGTGGAGGAGGCGATCGCTGCCGAGGCCACGGGGCATGAGGCGGAGAATCTTCGGTTCGACCTGGATGAGCGGCTGGAGGATCCGGATATCGAGGCGGAACTCGGCTGGCGCCCGATCGGCGTGATCGTTGCTGGCATCTGCGCGGATCTTGGCATTGACGTCGACCTCAGCGGCTTTTCGGACGCGGAACTGGGGTTTGACATCTCGCCAGTGCGCCCGGAGGGACGTTCCATGGGGGATGGGGGCGGGCAGCTAGGCGCCGATATCGGGGGCGTGGCGTTTGCTGGCGGTGCGGAGCTTCATGTGCGGCCTAGCCCCGAGGTTGCTGACGATGCGGAAGGCTTGCCGGGGGCTTTGCGAGGGGATTTAGCGCAGACACCCTGGGCGACCAGCGAACGTGGTGGACGCGATCCGCCGTGAGGTCCGGCGGAACCGGGGACAGCGGAACGATCTACCGGAGCGTTTTCCCGATGGCATGAGTTGGGTATTGCGCGGGACCGCCAGGTGCCAAATGCCTGTTAGCAGCGGACGATCTTGTCTTGCCGGAGGGTAGGCGGATTTTGAACCCCAGTTGATCCAGGGTGTTCTGGGATTAATTTAGTGCGATTCCCAGGAAAACGCGTCCTACAGCTTACTATTCGGGAAGAAGTGCCAAAGATTTTGACAGCGAACTGCCGGTCTTACGCAGTTCCACAATGTATGGGCGCGCAGGCTCTCTATTGTTCCAAGTCTCGATATGGGGTGGTTGCCATCCATGACGTGCGCACAGGTTTGCGAAAACCTCGCGGATTACGTCACCATCCGTACGGCTCGAATTCCGGATGCGGAAGTTGACTAGTACGGAATCGACATACATCGGATCGCGTCGTCCGGCAACGTGAGCCGCCGTTGTATCTCTGCAATGGCTTCACGGACGTAGCGCTGTTTCATGGAAAAATGAGACGGCATGGTGAGTCTCCCGAGACGGTTGTAGTTTAGTAAGCGCCAAGGTCAGCGGCTAAAATACGGATTTACTAAAAGCTGGCCGATGGGCCGGCGTGCGCATTGGCACCATCTCCTTAAGCCTCGTCTCCTTCACGCGCGCAAGAGTCAAGATTTTTGGGATTTCCGTGAGTTACGACAGACGGCTTGAGGCAGCACTCTACTTAAGGGGGCGAACGCTGTCCCATCGGAAGATGAAGGTTGGCGACATCATGGTTCCCGCTAGGTTGCCGCTTTCGTTCGCCTTACTGCTTCCGGACGTGCGGAAGCAGTCGCTCTGGCTCGGCTGGAAGGAACCGCTGACCCTGACAAGCTCATTCTTCTCTAGCTTCGAGATTTCGATATAAACGGGAGAGTTCTCAGGGACGGGGAATTTGTCCTCGTCGGCATTGGTCTTCTCGTTCCAATTCTCGAGAAAAACCGATCCGCTACCGTATAGGTAGAGACGCAATATGGCATCTCCACGATTCGTGGCGTTGACCTCCTCGACGCGGCCCACCCAGTTCGAGACGATGCCGCTTGGCACGGCAGCGCAAATGGCGGCGGCGCGCTGCCGCCTTAGCGGGACGGCCTCCAGCGGCTTGGAATTGATGAACTTTGAGCCCCCGTAGTCAGAAACCGCCTGTACGAAAGACTTCTCGTCGGGCGGAGCCGCGTCGTTCGCCATCGAAATCCTATTTTCGTCGGACGAGCGGGCCCGTTGGAACGACACGGCACCTGCCCCGAGGGCGAGCAGAACCAAGAGTGGCAAAAATTTCTTCAACGTTTCCTCGCCAGCGCCGTCAAAGCGCATCCTGTTTACGCACTTTTCTCAGCTTCTCTTTCGTGGCACATATCGTGAACATTCGATTTAGCGAGGCAGGGACGATGGCTCGAAACAAGGTGCAATTCCAAAAGGGTCTCAGCGAAGCGGGGTTCGAGGCTCTTTACGG
>CAIYDT010000005.1 GCA_903924985.1 uncultured Acetobacteraceae bacterium | reverse complement strand
GAAGGCGTGTCGCTGCGCGACAATCAAACCATAATTTAGGGCTTGTCAGCGACAATCAGACCGAACAACATCGTTCCCGTCGCGGTCACAGTTTCTCATCCTGATTGACGCATTTTCTCATACAGATTGTCGCGCCACACGCGTTCGTCGCCGAAGCCGCGCCAGACGTGCTCGTAGGGGCCGAAATAGCCGATGTTGTTGCCGACCATCATCAGCAATCCGCGCTCGGCCCCTTGCGTGTAAAGACTTGCCAGCACCGGCATCAGCTCAAGCAACTGGTATGGTTGCAACAGAAGATCGTCGTTATCCACGGCGTTGCCCATGGCAACCGTCAACTGAATTTGCCACTGCTTCGCGCCGAGTTCGATGATGTGATCCATCAGCGCCGGCAGGTCGGCCATCGTATCGGCCCCAATCTGGGTGTTGACGCTGATCGCCAGGCCGGCTTCCCGCACCCGGCGCAGGGTATCGGTGGCCCGATCGAAGGATCCCCGGACGTTACGCACCCGGTCGTGCAATGGTGCCAGGCCGTCCAGCGACACACCGACACCCGTCAGCCCCGCCTCGACCGCCTTGCGCAGCCGTTCCGGCGTGAGGTTGCGCCCGCCGGTCTGAATGGCGCAGTTGATGCCGTACGCACGGATGGCGGCAACGATCTCCGTCCAGTCCTTCCGCAGGTAGGCCTCGCCCCCGATCAGTGTGACTTCGCGCGTGCCCAGTGCCGCCAGGGAGTCCACCACGGCCAGGCATTCGGCGGTGTTCAGTTCGGTTGGCCGCCGGTGCCCGGCGCGGGATCCGCAATGCAGGCACTTCAGATCGCAAGCCAGGGTGATTTCCCACACGACATGGACGGGGACGCATCGCGCGAAATCCACATCCGCGAGAAAGCGAACCGGCAGCGGGGATTCGGCAAGGCTCATGTGCTGTCTCCTGCCCGTCGTGGAGCGCGCGAGGGCCACCACGACGGGGTCATGGTTGCCGCCCCTTAACCGCCCTTGGCTTCCAGCCTGGCGATTTCGGCGTGAAGCATCGCCAGTGCGGGTCTGACATCGCCATATTGGGCGAGGTATTGTTCGGTCTGCGTGGCGACCAGCTTCATCTTCTGAAGATCGCCCCCGGCCATGCTTTGATGGATTGCCGCACCGTATGGGGTGATGGGGTGATGGCTGGGTGATTGCGACATCATGATACTCCCCTGCCTATGCGGGCCCGGGCTCAACCCGGACCCGGCCTGGGATTTAACGCCGAGCCTCGAGCTTCGCGATTTCGGCCTTCAGGGCCGCGAGCGCCTTGCCGACATCGCCTTGCGAGGCGAGTTGCCTGTCGGCCTGGGCGGCGAGTGCCTTCATCTTCTGGAGGTCGCCGCTGGCGATGGTGTCGTGGATGGGCACCGCGTACAGCGGAACGACATGGCCATACTGATCGGACATATTTGGATCTCCCATGGTGGTTACGATGTCCGAGTACGATAACCCGTCCGGCCAGTGGGAAAAGTGATCCGCTTCACATTTGTAAAAAGAAATGAGATCGTCACTCGACCGTCAGATCGGTCACATCCTGTCCGGTTTCCTCGCACACCAGCCCCGCCACCAGCCGGCGATGGCACGTGGCAGGGTCTTTCTCGAAGCACAGCAAACAAGCGCGCGCCTCCCGAACCATGCCCTTCGCCATGACCAGTTCGGCCTGGGCGCGGTCGGAGGTCATATGTTCATGGAAAATCGGCACCATCCGCTCTGGATGCCCGGCTCGCACCGCATCGCGCCCGGGTTTCGGCGTGCCCAGGCCCTGAAGATGCACATACCGTATCCCAGCCTCGTCCAGCGCCGCCGCCAGTTGGCGCTTGGAGAAGCCTGGTTTGCGCGATGCCGCCACCGCCCGCACGTCGATCAGCAGCTCGACCCTGGCATTACGAAGCGTGCCGATCACGCCATCGATCGTGCACCCCTCGTAGCCTATGGTGAGAAGCTCGTCGGCCATGTTACCCCGCCGCCAACCAGTCCTCGATCAACCGGCGGGCGATGCTGTCGACGCGGGGTAGTTGGAACCCATGCTTGTCGCAGTTGCGCATTTCGTCGCGGGTGAACCAGCGGGCGTCCTTCAGCTCCTCGGTATCGAAGGTGATCTCTTCCGTCAGGCCCTCGGCATAGAAGCCCAGCATGACGTTGCCGGGGAACGGCCAGGGCTGGCTGGAGTGGTAATGAACCGCGCCGCAAACGATGGCGCTTTCTTCCAGCACTTCGCGGCGCACGGCTTCTTCCAGGGTCTCACCGGGCTCCACGAAGCCGGCCAGGGTCGAGTACATCGTTGCGCGCGGGAAGCGGGTCGAATGGCCCAGCAACGCCTTGTCGCCGCGGTGCACCAACATGATCACGGCCGGGTCGGTGCGGGGGAAATGATCGGTGTCGCAGGACGTGCAGTGCATCACGTGGCCCGAGGACCGGGACTCGCACTTGCCGCCACAAACGCCGCAGAATTGGTGCCTTGTGCGCCAGTGCAGCAGGCCGCGGGCATGCGCCAGGACGGATGCTTCCGGCTTCGGCTCCCCCCAGCCGACGGAGCGCAGATCGGCAAACGTGCCGAGGTCCGCGGGCACCAGCGGGGTCGGGTCTTCTTCTCCGCTGATATCGATGCCGAACACCGGCGCGTCGTCCAGCATCCCCAGGAAGGCCCAGTTGCCGCCCGTCGCGCGCAAGGCGGCAGCGGTGTCGCCGGAGAGGTAGACAGCCTCCGGCGGGCCACCGGCATCGATGCCGCGCACGAGGTTGCGGCTGCGCCAGACCGGCACGAACAGCGTCTCGGGATGTTCGAGTTTCTCGGCGATCCAGGGGTGATCGTCCCGCCGCGTGTGGATGCGGTCGAGCGGGGAGGACGAGTAGACATTGGCTCTGCTGGCCATAATCAGGGTCACGGCGATGTCCGTCTGCTGGGGTTAGCTGTCGGCTGACCGTGCCACGCGTGGCCAACGGCGGCAACCGGGCTTAACGTGCGAGAAAACAAGCCGGAGGGAAACGCCATGCAAGCCACCAGCCGCCGCTTCCGCATCATGGGGCTGTTGTTCGTCACCGTGGTGATCAACTACCTCGATCGCAGCAACATCTCCATCACCGCGCCATCCATGGCCAGCGAGTTCCACATCGACCCCGTGCAGATGGGACTGGTGTTCTCCGCGTTCAGCTGGACCTACACGCCTTTTCAACTGCCGGGCGGTTGGCTGGTGGACCGGGTGCATCCCCGCATTCTGTATCCCCTCATCATCATGCTCTGGTCGCTGGCGACGCTGTCATTGGGGCTGGCCAACGGGTTGGTGGCATTGATCGCGTTGCGCATGGCGGTGGGTTTCTTCGAGGTGCCGACGTTCCTGATCAACAACCGCATCGCCACCACCTGGTTCGGGGAAAAGGAGCGTGCCACCTGCATCGCCGTCTACACCGCGGCCGAGTCCGTGGGGCTGGCGTTCCTGACCCCGCTGCTGGTCTGGATGAAGGTGGAGTTCGGCTGGCCGTCGGTCTTTTTCTTCACCGGCGCGCTGGGTCTGCTGTGGTCGGTGATATTCTTCCGTTCCTACCGCGATCCGGTCGAGTATCCCGGGATCAACGCAGCGGAGATCGCCAAGATCGCCGAGAGCGGCGGTATCCCCGATCTCTCGCAACGATCCGCCGACCGGCGCGCGATCGGGGGTGGGTCGCCGTGGCGCGATCTGGGCATCGTGCTGGGGCGGCGCAAGCTGTGGGGCATCTATTTCGGGCATTTCGTATGGGGCGTGGTCGGAACATTTTTTCGTACATGGTTCCCCACCTATTTGGTCACCTACCGGCACTTTACCTTCATCAAGGCCGGCTTCTACATCACGTTGCCCTTTCTGGCGGTGTTTCTGGGGGTGCTGTTTTCCGGGGCGATTTCCGACCTTCTGGTGCGGCGCGGTTTCAGCCTGACCTTCTCGCGCAAGGCGCCGATCATCGGCGGATTGATCTGCGCCACCAGCATCGTGGGCGCCAACTACGTCGATAGCCAGCCGCTTATCATCGCCTTCATGACATTCGCCTTCTTCAGCAACGGGGTGGCGTCGATCCACTGGTCCCTGGTCTCCGCCACCGCGCCCGAACGGCTGATCGGCCTCACCAGCTCGGTGTTCAACTTCATGGGCGGGCTGGCGGGGATTTTGTCCCCGATCATCGTTGGGTTCCTGTTAAAAAGCGGAGATTTCCGCACCCCGCTGGTGTTCATCGCGATCATCGAGGTGTTGGGCGTGCTGTCCTACATCTTCGTGGTGGGCAAGCTGGAGCGGGTCAAAGTGTAATAAACCCGCTCCACCATTGCGTCATGCCGTTGGTCTCGATGTCGGTGGTATGGACGTGGTCCAGCTTGCCATTGGTGCCGATGCGGTAGGTGGACAACGTCGCCGGCTGGGTGCTGCCATCCCGTAGCGGCACCGCCAGCAAGTTCGCCACCACCAGCATCTTGCCGCTGGGATCGATCGAGAAGGTGCGCGGGTGGAAACCGCGCGTATCGATCGACTGGATCATCTCCGGCTTGCCCGATGCCGGATCGATCCCGAACACGCCAACAGTATTTTCACCGCCCGCCGCGACCTTCTTGCCGTCTGTTTCGATCAGTCCGCTGGCTCGGTTGCCGACGTAGACGAACCGCCCGTTCGGATGGATATGGATCGGTCCCACCATCTGCTCGGGATGCAGATGCGCCGGCTCGGCCAATGTCGTAACGACATGCATGGGTGGCGTATCCAGCGTGTCCCCGCTCAGATGCCAGACCTGGAGCTGGTTCTGCCGCTCCACCGACACGAACAGCCACGGCTTGGTCGGGTGGAAATCGATGTGTCGTGGCCCGAACCCAAGACCGCCACTGGGCGGCGTGACCGAGGCGACGTCGGTGACCTGCCCGCCCTGGAAGCGCTTCACTTTCAGCGCGCCGGGGTCCTCCGGCTTGCCGGCCGCGGCGTTGTTGCCGCGCGTCACCAGGATCAGGGCGTTGTTCGATGGCATCGTACGGATCTGGTGTGCGTAGATGCCGCCGTCTATGGGTGCGGCTTGCTTCACCTCGGCGCCAATCGAGCCGTCGGAATTGATGGCATGCACCGACATCGAACTGGGGATGTTGTAAGCGGTCAGCACATAGGCGCCGGCATGATCGACGCTTATGTGGATGGGCCGAGCCTTGATGGGCACGGGTTCGCCATACGGGGCCAAGGCGCCGTTCGCGGGATCGATATGAAACGCCGTCAGGTGGTGCTTGCCGTCCGGTTTATCCATCGGCACGAAATTGCTGGATGCGACGTACAACACCGGCAAGCGGGGATGCCGCCACGCGTATTGCACCAAAGCCGGCAGGTTTACGCTGCCTTGTCTGGTCAACGACGCGGCCGCGATGTCGGCCCGCCACCAGGCCAAAGTCGGGCCCACGGCATTGTAGAACACACTGCCCGGCGCTTTCGCTCCAGCCAAAGCGATGTTCGGCGCGGCGAAAGCGGCGGCAAGCGAGGCGGTTACGGTACGACGATGGATCATGGTGGCGTTTCCTTCATTTTCATTTATTCGGCCGCGTTGGCGAGCGGCGGATTGAATACGGCGAACACCTTTGGGGCGGCGTAGATATAGGTCTCCGCCATGTCCACCCATTGCGGCTTGCGCCCCAGCGTGTCCATCGCACCGGCGAGGGCAGGCCGCGCCGGTCGTAATCCAGCAGCAGCATGGCGTTGATGAAGGCGTGCGGCAGGCCGTGCTCGTGGCGCATGCGGTAGGCCCAGGTAATGTCGAAACCTTGCTCCACCAGTGCACTGGCCAAGTACCGCCCGCCGGCCGGGTGGCCTTTCGTGCGTATGACGGTGCCCGCCGGTTCGCCCCAGGCGTTGGCGGTGCCGGAACGGTGGTAGGGGTGGGAGTCCACCTCATCCAGCGCGAAGACGCAGAACGGGGCGACGCCGTCTTCGCGGAAATTCTCATACTGGTCGTCGCCGAAAATCACCACAAAATCCGGGTCGAACGCGTCCAGCGCGGCGCGGGCGGCGCGAAAGCCTTTGAGCGCGCGTTCCCGGTGGGCGGGGGCGGCGCGGCCGGCCTGGTGTTCCGCCCATTCTGCTTGCATCCCGGAGGGCCAGGACGCGGGATCGCGCATCCGGTCCGGCAAACGGGGGCTTTTCAGCACGCGCTCGGTGATCCCCGCCATGCTGGCGTCGGAGCCCAGCAGCAACGGCGAATGCGTCACGCCCAATCCGAGGATTTCGGCCATGGTCGGTTGCCTCCGTTTTCTTGGAGGGAAGCCTAGACCCGAGCCTATCCGGAATGGAAGCTTTGCATATCGTGGAGCGCTTCCGCGACCTCCTCCATGAAGGCAGCGACGACCTGGCGGATGGGCGCCGCCTTTTTCTACAACGGCAACAGCCCCTGCCGCGTCGGCGCACCCCCGCCATCCGCAGTGGCCTTCACCTCCCCATCCGCGAACCGCAGCCCCAACCGCGCGCCCGGCTTCACGCCAGCCGCGCTCGTAATCGGCAAACCGGCGCGGTCGGTCACCAAGGCGTAGCCTCGACTGAGAACCGCCAGCGGCGACACCGACTCCAGCCGCGCCGCGGTGCCATCCAGCCGAGCCCGTGCCTCCCGCAAACTCGCGCGAACAGGCGCATCCGTCAGCCGCCCGAGCAGGCGGTTGGCACGGTTATGCACCGCGCCCACGGATTGCCGCAGGCCGGAGGCCAGCCGCTGGCTCGCCAGGTCCAAGCCGGAGCGTCGCGTCGCGACCAGCCCGGGCAGTGCCAGTATCAGGCGGACGCCGCGATCGCGGAGTCGTTCGCGCGCGGCGTTGATGATCCCCGGCATGTCCGGCAGCCGCCGCTCGGCTGCGGTCAGCGCGGTGCGGCGGCGTTCCACCAGATTGGGCAGCGCGAGGATCAAGCGTTCGGCGCGGTCGTCCAGGCGTTGGCGGGCGCCGCCGAGCAGGCTGGGCAGATCGGGCAGGCCGCGTTCGGCGCGGGACAGGCGCAGGCGGCATTCCTGCGTCAAACGGTTCAGCGATCCGGCCAACCGGGCGGCCTTTTGGGCGATGTCGGCTTGCAGGTCGGCCAGCGCGGGGATGGCCATCTCGGCCGCCGCCGTGGGGGTGGGGGCGCGCTGGTCGGACACGAAGTCGATCAGGGTGGTATCCGTCTCATGTCCGACGGCGGAGATCAGCGGAATGCGGCAGGCCGCTACCGCCCGCAGCACACCCTCATCGTTGAAGGCCATCAGGTCTTCCAGGCTGCCGCCGCCGCGCGCGACGATCAGGACGTCGGGCCTCGGAACCGGTCCGCCCGGCGCGATGGCGTCGAAGCCGGCGATGGCGGCGGCGATCTGCTCGGCCGCGCCCTCCCCCTGCACCGGAACGGACCACAGCAAGATGGCGCGTGGAAAGCGGCGGGCAATCGTGGTGCGGATATCCTGGATGACGGCACCGCGCTCGCTGCTGACCACGCCGATGACGCGGGGCAGCATGGGGAGCGGCTGCTTGCGGGACGCGTCGAACAATCCCTCGGTGGCGAGGCGCACCCGCAGCATCTCGATTCGCGCCAGCAGGGCGCCGGCGCCGGCGTATTCCATGCGCTCGACAATGAGCTGGTAGGACGACCGTTCCCCGTAGGAAGAAATCTTGCCGGTGGCGATCACCTCGACGCCGTTCTCCGGCGCCATCCCCAGCCGTGGGACCGAGAACTTCCAGACTACCCCGGCGATCTTGCCGCCCTCGTCCTTCAGCGAAAAATAGATGTGCCCGGAGGGATATTTCTTCAGCTCAGTGATTTCCCCGCGCACGCGGATGCGCCCGAACTGGCTCTCCAGCGTGCGTTTTACCGCGCCGGAGATCTCGGTGACGGTGTATTCGGGAACATTGGTCCCAGATGGGGGGATAACGGGGGCGTCCATGGCCGCCAATCTATGCTACAGGGCCGCGCCGGAACCAGAGGGAGTACGGGCATGCGGGTGCTGGTGGTTGGATCGGGGGCTCGGGAACACGCTTTGTGCTGGACGATCGCCGCCAGCCCGCTGCTGGAAAAACTGTGGTGCGCCCCCGGCAACCCTGGAATCGCGGCGGTGGCGGAGTGCGTGCCCATCGGCGTGCTGGATTTTTCCGAATTGGTCGCCTTCGCCCAGGACAACCAGATCGATCTGGTCGTTCCGGGCCCCGAGGCCCCCCTCGTCGCCGGCCTGACCGACGCGATGGCGGCCGGCGGCATCGCCTGCTGCGGCCCCTCCATGGCGGCCGCGCAGCTGGAGGGCAGCAAGACTTTCACCAAGGAGATCGCCGACGCCGCCGGCATCCCGACTGCCAAATGGGAAAGATTCGAGGACGCAGATGCCGCCCGCGAATTTATCCGGCGCCGGGGCGTGCCGATCGTGGTGAAGGCGGACGGGCTGGCGGCCGGCAAGGGCGTGGTGGTCGCAGCGACGGAAGACGAAGCGCTGTCCGCCATTGACGCCATCATGGATGCTCGGATCTACGGCGACTCCGGCGCGGCCGTGGTGATCGAGGAATGCCTGGTGGGCGAAGAAGTCTCCCTGTTCGCCCTGTGCGACGGGGAAACCGCGCTGCTGCTGGGCTCGGCGCAGGACCATAAACGGGTGGGGGACGGCGATACCGGGCCGAACACCGGCGGAATGGGTTGTTACTCACCCGTTCCGGCGTTTCCGCCAGGGCTGGAGCAGGCAGCGTTCGACCGCATGATCCGCCCGGCATTGGCCGAGATGGTGCGGCGGGGCACCCCGTTTCGCGGCTTTCTGTTCGCCGGCCTGATGCTGACCGACGACGGCCCCAAGCTGATCGAATACAACGCCCGCTTCGGCGATCCCGAATGCGAGGTGCTGATGCTGAAACTGAAATCCGACCTGCTGCCGGCGCTGCAGGCGGCATGCGACGGGGAGTTGCGATATTTCGACCTCCGCTGGAACGATACGGCGGCGGTCGCGGTGGTGATGGCGGCGCGCGGATATCCTGAAGCTCCAGAGCGTGGCAGCATCATCCGCGGGCTGGATAAAGCGGGAGCGGTGCCTGGGGTGATGGTGTTCCACGCCGGGACGATGGCGGACGTTGACGGAACGATACGCGCCGCCGGTGGCCGGGTGCTCACGATTTGCGGCACCGGCACCACGTTGGCCGAGGCTCGGGATGCCGCCTACCGCGCGGTCGCACTGGTCGACTGGCCCGAGGGCTTCTGCCGCGGCGATATCGGCTGGCGGGCGTTGGGGCGGGCATGATCCGGATTGTTTTCGCACTGGTGGTGACGCTGATGACATATGCCGCGCATGCCCAACCTCTGCCGCCGTTGCCGGAATTGCGGTTCGCCCCGATCCCCGAGGCCTCGCGCCCGCACTACACCGGCGACCGGTTCAGCTATATGGAATCCGGCCGTTCGGATGCACTGCCACTGGTGTTGCTGCATGGGGTCGGGGCGAACTCGATGCACTGGCGGTTCCAATTGGCGGCGCTCAGCGAGACGCGGCATGTGATCGCCTGGAACGCGCCGGGGTATATTCTCAGTGACAATCTGGTGAAGGATTCCCCGGATTGCCGCGACTACGCTGACTCGCTGGCGGATTTTCTCGCCGCGCTGAAGATTGGCCGGCTGGAGATCATGGCCAACTCGTTCGGTAGCCGCGTGGCGCAATGTTTCGCCAATTATTATCCGGGGCGGGTGACCAAGATGGTGCTGACCGGCAGTGCCACCGGCCGGAAGGACATGCCGGAGGAAGAAAAATCCCGCATTATCGCCATGCGGCAACAGCAAGTGGCAGCGGGCGGTTACGGCTTCGGCGCCCGCGTCTCTGCGCTTCTGAGCAAGCAAGCGGCGCCGGAGACCGCTGCTTTGGTGCGGGAGGTATTACGGGCCACCAACCCCAGGGGCTTCATGCAAGCCGTGCGCTTTGGGTTAGGGGATTATTATACCCCGGATTTCGCGGAACATTTGACCATGCCCATCCTGCTGATCCAGGGCGCGGAGGACCACGTGAATCCCACCGAAATCAACGCCGCCGTGCTGGAAAAGGCCTTGCCGAACGCACGTCTTGTCGTGCTGGACGGCGCCGGGCATCTGCCGGAGGTCGAGGCACCCGGGCGGGTCAATGATTTGATCAGCGCGTTTTTGACGGAGTAGCGAGAAAGTGTGGGAAGGCATTTCGCTTTTCCGCCACTCCATCCTTTATTTCGGCACCGCCCCTGCCCGCGGATCGACCGGCAGCAGCTTATCGAATCCGCTTAGCTGCTCGAACAAAGCCGCCGCGCCGAGCGCCGTCGCTTCTCCCCGTGTCGGTGCGGCGATTTGCAATCCCACCGGCCTTCCAAATTGGTCGAACCCGGCCGGGATCGCCACGGCCGCCGCGCTGGCCATCGTCATCGCGGCGTTCAGCATCGATGCGCCCATGTAATTGGTCAGCTTCTTGCCATCCACCATCTCGGGATTGCGCAAATTCACATCGAACGCCGGGGTCGCGGCGCTGGGGGTGACGAAGATGTCGTATTTCTCGAACATCGCTGCCACGCGGCGGTAAAAGGCGGCGCGCTCGCGTTCTGCCCACGCGATCTCGGCGGGCGTTTGTGCGAGGCCTTTCTCGGTATTCCAGATGATGTCCGGTTTGATCAGATCCCGGTGCGCCGCGATCTGCAAGGCGCGGTCCACCACAAAATGCTGGGATCGCAGCACCATGAACGCTTCTGCCAGATTGCCGAGGCCGGGATTGAATTCCTCCACGATGCATCCGATTTCTTCGAAGCGGCGGACGGCGCGTTCGCAGATGTCGCGGGTTTCGCGGTCCACGTCCAAAGACCCGCTGTAATTCGCCGACCATGCAACCCGTTTCGGTGGCCGGGCCGCCGCTACGGCGTCCGCGTACGACACCGAGGGGGCGTCATACGTCAGCGGGTCCAGCGGGCAATATCCCGCCATGGTATCCAAAAACAGTGCCAAATCGGGAATATTCCGCGCCATCGGTCCCTGCACCGACAAGGGAGAGAACAGGTTATTCGACGTTCCCCGTGTCACCCGCCCGGGCGACGGTCGCAATCCTACTACGGAACAATATGTCCCTGGCCGGCGCAATGATCCGCCGTGGTCGGAGCCCTGGGCCAGCCACACCTCCCCCGTTGCGACCGAAACCGCCCCGCCCCCGGTGGAGCCGCCGCAGGTCAGCGCGGTATTCCACGGATTGCGGGTGCGGCCGAACACCTCATTGAACGTCGATCCGCCGGCACCGAACTCCGGGGTGTTGGATTTAGCGACGACGATCCCGCCCTTGCGTTCGATCCGTTCCACCAGCGGGTGGGACTTATCCGGCACGTGGTCCTTGAAGATCGGCGACCCGTATGTCGTCCGCACGCCCGCCACGTCGGCCAGATCCTTGATCGAGACCGGCAGCCCGCCGAGCCAGCCGGGTTCGTCGTCGGCCTCGGTCCCCTGGCCTGCCATCAACCGTTTCGCGTGATCGCGGGCGCGGTCCAGGCACAGGGTCGGCAGCGCGTTGACTGCCGGTTCCACCGCCGCGATGCGGGCGGCGGCGGCGTCGATCAAGTCCAGCGGGGAAATCTCTCGCCGCTTCAGGCGGGCAACGGCCTCGGTCGCCGTCAGGCGGATCAGTTCGTTCGACATCGCTCAACCCCCCGTTGGTACCGAACCCGTGGGCATGGGCGGCGCGATCGAGTTACCCTTCACGATCTGCATCGCGGTTGCCACCATCGCACCGATATTGCCCAGGTCGGCCGGCACCACGATGGACGTGCCCACTTTGGCCAGATTGCCCCATTTGTCGATGTAGTCCTTGGCGAGCTGCATCTGTAGCGCCTCGATGCCGCCATCGACCACGGCGGCCGACGCGATGGCGCGAATGGCATCGGCGGTGGCCGTGGCGACCAGCGCGATGGCGCGGGCTTCGCCCTCGGCGCGCAGGATTTCCGCTTGTTTGCGACCGTCGGCGAGGTTGATCTCCTGTTGTTGCTGCCCCTCGGACGTGTTGATCTGCTGCTGCCGTTGGCCTTCCGACTTGAAGATCATCGCGCGCTTTTCGCGTTCGGCGGTGATCTGCAGCTCCATGGCGTGCAGGATTTCCTGCGGCGGGGTGATGTCCTTGATCTCGTAGCGCAGTACTTTGATGCCCCAGTTGACGGCGGCTTCCTCCACCGCCGCGGCGACCGCGGTGTTCAGCATCTGGCGCGACGACAGCGCCTGATCCAGGTGCAGCTTGCCGATCTCCGACCGCATCGATGTTTGCGCGAGCTGCATCGCGGCGACCATCGGGCTGCTCGATCCGTAGGCGGCCTTCTTCGCGTCGGTGATTTGCAGATACAGAAACCCATCGACCGTCAAAGTCGTATTGTCCAATGAAATACAAACCTGCGGCGGCACCTCGGTCGGTACTTCGCGCAGGTCGAACCGATAGGCGACGCGGTCAATGAACGGCATCAGAATGTTCAGGCCCGGCTCCAGCGCGCGATGGAAGCGCCCCAGGCGCTCGACGATCCACGATTGCTGTTGCGGCACGATCCGCAGAGTCGACCGCAGCAGCCCGAAGCCAAACATCAGCAGCAGAACGAGCGGCACGATCGGGGTCAGGAATTCGCTGGACATCATGGTTCTCCTGGAATGGGCGGCCTGACGAGGTGCAGCAGCTTGTCGGTTTTGCGGACTATGACAGCGTTATCGCCGGGTGCGACGGCGGCACCGTCCTCCATCGTGGCTTCCCATATCGTGCCGCGATAGGTGACGATCAGGCGGTTGTCCGGATGGGACACATCGCGCACCGATACGGTTTGGCCGATGTCGAAATCCACCAATTTCTGGCCGAGCATGCGACGGCGGCGGGTGAGCATGACCAGGATGGTGACGGCGGCGCACAACACCACGAACACAAAAATCAGCCAGTTGCCGGGCAGCCAGAACCCCGAACCAGCGGTCAGCAGGGCAGCCGCGGCGACCCCTGCCAGGTAAATCGTGCCGGTGTGCATTTCCGCCATGGCGGCGAGCAGGCCAAGCACAAGGAACGCCCATTGCATCTGTCGGACCTGATTAAAACTGGCTGCCGCTGAACCGCACCATACGCTAGCACATCCCGCCCGGTTGGAAACGCCCGCCCCCCAGCGTATAGCCAATAGAGCCCATGGCCAGGGCTGGCGGAGAGAACGGAATGCGGCGGACGGGACGGCTTGGGACGACTATGGTGACGGCGCTGCTGCTCGGCGGCTGCACGGCGGTGGGCCCCGACTTCACGCCACCCAGCGCCGCGTCCGCGACGTCGTGGCTGGACAAACTGGTCAAGAAGTCCCCCCCCCCGAAAAGCGTGCCGGTGGCGGAGCCCGTCGATCCCAACTGGTGGACGCTGTTCAACGACCCCGTCTTGACGGCGCTGGAAAAGCGAGTGGCATCGGGCAATCTCGACATTCAGGCTGCTGCATTCCGGTTGGCGGAGTCGCGGGCACAGCTGGGCGTGGCGCAGGCCGCGCAGTTGCCGACATCGCACGTCAACAGCTCGTACACGCGGCAGAAGGCCAGCAACACGGGCCAGTTCGTGCTCGCCCCCGATGCATTGGGGGCCAATGGCGCCTCTGGCAGCACCGCCGGCGGTCTATCGGGCGCGCGCCGGCTAAACGCGTTCGATGTTTTCCAGGTGGGCTTCGACGCATCGTGGGAGATCGATCTTTGGGGCGGCGTGAAACGCTCCGTCGAGTCGGCCTCGGCGTTGGTCGAAGCTTCGACCGAAGCACGCCGGACCCTGCTGCTGTCGACCCTGGCGGAAGTCGCACGCGACTATATCTCCTTGCGCGGCACCCAGACCCAACTCCGCATCGCCCGCGACAACGTCAAAACCGCGCGGCAAAGCCTCAGCCTGACGCAGCAGCGCGCCACTGGAGGAGTCACCACCGATCTGGACGTGGCCAACGCGTCCGCCCAACTGCGCAATATCACGTCGCAAATTCCCACGCTGGAGCAACAGGAGGCCGCGGCGATCAACGCCCTTAGCCTGCTGTTGGGGCAGCCGCCGAACGCGCTGCGGGCGGAGCTGGAAACCGCCAAACCCGTGCCGCCCGTGCCGCCGCGCGTGCCGGTGGGGGTGCCGTCGGAACTGGCGCGCCGGCGTCCTGACATCCGTCAGGCGGAGGCACAGTTGCACGCCGCGACCGCCGACATCGGCGTGGCGGTCGCCGACTTCTACCCCTCGGTCAAAATCGGGGGCAGCATCGGGCTGCAATCGGTGCAGTTCGCCCGCTTGTTCGATTTGAAT
Organism: uncultured Acetobacteraceae bacterium; assembly: GCA_903924985.1. Taxonomy (GTDB): domain Bacteria; phylum Pseudomonadota; class Alphaproteobacteria; order Acetobacterales; family Acetobacteraceae; genus Rhodopila. Next base: position 19,786 of record CAIYDT010000005.1, on the reverse strand, counting down.
TCACATTTATATGCCGCTGGGCCGGGCATCTCTTTCCCGCTGTTCGACGGCGGCCGCCTGAAGGCCACACTGCATTTCCGCGAAGCGACGCAGCAGGAAGCCGCGATCGCTTATGAGAAGACGGTGCTGAGCGCTTGGCACGAAGTCGACAACGCCCTGACCGCCTACGCCAGCGAACAAGCCAGGCGCGACGAACTGCTGCTGGCCGAAGCGGACAACCGCCACGCGCTCAGTCTGGCGCAAAGCCGCTACCAGCAGGGCGTGGCCGACTTCCTGGCGGTGCTGGACGCCGAACGCAATCTGCTGGCGACGCAGCAGCAACTCGCCGACAGCACTGCCACGATCTCCACCAATCTCGTGTCTCTGTACAAAGCGCTGGGCGGTGGCTGGGAACCAAATTTGCCCGAGGAAGAAAAAACCGCCGAGCGTTAACTTTTTCTTAAGGATTCGCTGCCAGTCTCCGGTTCCATGGGAACCAGAGAACGGCTTTGGATCTTCGGGACGGTGCTGATCCTGCTGCTATTGCAGCAGGCCCTGGGTGCCGGCCTGTCCGAAATTTTCGCCGAGGGCGTGCCGGGATTCGGCACCGCGCCAGGCGTCACCGTGCAGTCCCGCAGCCGCCCCGATGCGGAGACAACACCCATTCATGTCGATGGGTTTCTGGTGAAGCCCCGCTTTGAGGAGACAATCGGCTACGACGACAACGTCCTCAGCGGGCCGGATCGGCGCGGCAGTTGGCTGGTCGGGACAGGCGGGTCGCTCCTGATCGGTTCAGGTTGGGCGCGGGATGCGTTCGGCGCGTATTTTTCCGCCGCCGATACGCGGTACCTCGGACAGCCCAGGCAAAGCCGGACGGACGGAACGGCTTCGGTCGGCGGTGCGATCGACATCGGGCGGGACCGGTTGACAGTCGGTCTGGCGCATTTGAGCCAGCATGAGGACCGCTCCGATCTAAACGCGCTGGCGAGCGATCGGCCGGTGGCGTTTCGGGTGGACGATGCCCGCATGTCCTACGCCGCCAGCTTCGACCGGCTGACCGTGGTACCGGAGGCTGAAATCTCGTCCTGGCATTACGGCGATACGACCATGCTGGGGCAGTTCGCCCGGCAGGGATACCGCGACCGCACGATGCTGCGCGGCGGCACCACGTTTCGCTACGAGTGGGCGCCGCTGCGCAATCTGGTGTTCGTGACCCGCGCGCTCAGCCAGCATTATGAGACTCCGCTACCGGGGCAGCCGTCGCTGAACGCCACCGGTTACCAGGCTTTATTGGGTGTCGACTATGACGAGGACACCGTCTGGCGGGCCCGAATGCTGGTTGGTGGGGAGACACGCCAATTCGTCGCACCCCAGTACCGGACGCACGCCGCCATGATCGCCGAGGGGGAGCTGACCTGGAACCCCACCGGTATGACCACGGTGCGCGCCACCATGACCCGCACGATCGAGGACGCGGCGCAGGAGGGCGTGTCCGGCTTTACCTACACAGCCGGGAAGCTGGGCATCGATCATGAACTGATGCGCGACGTGCTGATCAACGCTTCCACCGGGCTGCGGCACGCGGCATTTCTGCAGGGAGGGCAGCAGACCGGGCAAAGCGCGGGAGTCGGGATTACGTGGCTGTTCAACCGTTCGGCCCGGGTTTCAGCGACCTACGACCTGAGCGCGGTGCATGGGGCAGGGCCGCTGAACACCGCCGCGACGGGGTATGCGCGGGATGTGGCACTGGTGACGGTGCGGCTGGGGTTGTGACAGTCCAACCATGTCATCCCCCTCCCCGGACCTGGTCCGGGGATGACGACGGGAAAGGTCTCCTGGGCCTTCACTTCGCGGACCTGGACGCCGAAGCCGCCGCAGCGTCCATCGCGGCCCGGCCGGCGGATGCGCCGTTCGGGTATGTCGTGACGCCGAATGCGGATCATTTCGTGCGGTTGTCGCGGGATCCGTCCTTGTGGCCGCTATACGAAAACGCGAAGCTGCGGCTGCTGGACTCCCGCGTTGTCGCGGGCGCTGCACGAGTCTTGGGTCTGCGGCCGCCGCGCGTCGCGACCGGCAGCGACCTGACCGCCGCGCTGTTGCGAATGCACGTGCGACCGGGTGAGCGCATCACCATTGTCGGCTTGCGCCGCGAATTCCTCCCGGCACTGATGTCGCGATGCGGTATTGCCATGCCGGCGCATCACGATCCGCCCGTGGGGTTCGAGCACGATCCGGAGGCGTTCCAGGAAGCGGTGGATTTCGTGCTGACGCATCCCGCGCACTTTGTTTTCCTCGCCGTTGGCTCGCCTCGGCAGGAGATGCTCGCGGCGGCCATCGCGGCGAGCGGGCGCGCGACCGGCACCGGCTTATGTATCGGCGCGGGTCTGGAATTCCTCGCCGGAGCCAGGCGGCGCGCGCCGGCTTGGATGCAACACCTCGGGCTGGAGTGGCTGGCGCGTCTGATCGCCGATCCGCTGCGTCTGGGCCGCCGGTATCTGATCGAGTGTCCGGCGGTGTTTAGACTGCTTTGGGCTACTTCTTCGCCGCGAGTTCCTTCCGCAGGCGTTCGACCTCCGCCCGCAGCGCCGCCACCTCATCCTCCGGTTTTTGTCCGGCGCGAGGGAACGGGCTGAACATCGTCATCGCCCGTTCCATCATGGCGACGTTCTGGCGGCTGACTTCCTCCAGATTGCCGAACGGGAACAGACCTGTCATGGAGCCCATGGTCTTCTGCACCGAGGCGCGCACCTGTTCCTGCTGTTCGGCGAAGGCCGACATCGCCTGTTCCAGGTAATTCGGCACGATCCCCTGCATCGACCCGCCGTACAGTCCGATCAGTTGCCGCAAGAATGCCGTGGGCAGCAGGTTCTGGCCCTTGCCTTCCTCTTCCACGATGATCTGGGTCAGCACGCCGCGGGTGATGTCTTCCCCGCTCTTGGCGTCGTAAACGACGAAATCGCGGCCCTTGCGAACCATCTCGGCCAGATTATCGAGCGTGATGTAGGCGGAGCTTTCGGTGTTGTACAGCCTGCGGTTGGCGTATTTCTTTACGACGACCGGCGGGCGTTCCGCCGGTTTGCTCTCCGGTTCGGTCTGGGAGGTCTCGGCCATGCGTCCCTCGTTCTTTGGCACGCCCTCGTCGTCGGCGCGAGCGTAGCATGCGGCGGATTTCGCAACTGCGAAAGCCCCCCATTCCATCCCCCATTCCGTCGCCCATTCCACTGGGCCATGCGGCGCCGTATGATCCGGCGGAAGGAGCCTGAATGAGGCATGACCGACCCCGCAACGCTCGCCCGCGACTGGATAACGCTGTGGCAGAGCGAGCTGGCCGCGACCGCCGTGGACCGGGAGGTCCAGGAGACCTGGCGCGCGATGCTGGCGCTATGGGCGCGTTCGGCCAACGCCATGATACCGGATGCCGCCGGTGACGGACCGCTCGGACGCCCCGGGACCGATGCTGCGGCGCGGCCCGCGCCCGTTGCTGCTGCATTTGACCCTCGCGATGCTGAAGTCGCGCGCCTCGGCCGCCGGATCGCCGAACTCGAAGCCCGACTGGCAGAGCTGGAGCGGGATCGAGGCAGCCATCCACGCCGCCCTCCAGAACGCCCAATTGGGAAACGCCGGCCCGGAGGCACCGCCGCCGGTTGACGATGACCTGATTGGCGGCATCGCCGCCTATCGACGGCACCCATGGTCGCGAGACCTGCGAGACCCGCCGCATGTCTGGGAGGAAGGCGGCAGCCGTATCCTCGATTACCGCCTGCCCTCCGGCGACGGCCCCACGGTTCTGTTCGTGCCCAGCCTGGTGAACCGAGCCTATGTGCTGGATTTGATGGAGGGGGGCTCGATGCTCCGATTCCTGGCGGGCCAGGGCGTACGGCCGCTGCTGCTGGATTGGGGCTGGCCGGGGGAGATCGAGCGCGGTTTCTCGTTAACCGACTACGTGGCCGGACGACTGGAACGCGCGATGGCGGCGGCCGTCGATCTTTCCGGCGGCCCGGTGGTCCTGGCCGGCTACTGTATGGGCGGCAATCTGGCAGTGGCAGCCGCGGAACGCCGCCCCGATCTGGTGAGCGCCTTGGCGCTGCTGGCGACGCCGTGGGATTTCCATGCGCCCGATCCCAGCCGGTCGCCGCGGGCGGCGGCGTGCCTGCCGTTACTGGAGCCGGCGATGGGCTTCAGCGGCACCTTGCCGATCGACGCCCTACAGGCGCTGTTCACGCTGCTCGACCCGTTCGGCGTGGGGGACAAGTACCGCGCCTTCGGGCGACTGCCGCCCGACAGCCCCCGCGCCCGCATGTTCGTGGCGCTGGAAGATTGGCTGAACGACGGTGTGCCCTTGGTGGCCGGCGTGGCGCGGGACTGCCTGTCCAAATGGTATGGTGAAAATGCCCCGGCGCGGGGCACGTGGCGCATCGCAGGCGTGCCGGTGAACCCCGCCGCCTTACGGCTGCCGGCCTTCGTGGCGGTGCCGGGGCGGGACCGGATCGTGCCGCCGGAGTCGGCGCGCCCACTGGCGCACTTGATCCAAGGGGCGCAGCTACATGAGCCGGCCGCCGGGCATATCGGGATGGTGGCGGGTACGGGGGCGGAGCAGGCGTTGTGGCGACCACTGCTGAAATGGCTAAAGACTGGTTAATGCACAGCCAAAAGCTGTTTTTTTGTAATTCTTGCACGCAACGCACTATCTGAAATATACTCGACAACAGCGGGTCATAGGAAATTTTCTGGTATGCGAGTCGCGATTAGAAAAATCACTTGACGTAAATATGATATTTTGTCATATTTTATACACAAACTGACAAACCAGGACGTGCCAGGGAGCAACCTGTGGGGTATTTACGAAGCGCCTTCGCCAGTCTCGCACTGCTCAGCGGCTTTGCCGCCGCGGCACAAACCGCCAGCGCTCAAACGTTCACCAGCGTGTTCAGCAACCCGGTGACCGGTAACGCCGATACGGCCTCCGCCATCTTCAGCGTGTCGAATGTCAGCGGGTCATACTTCCTCAATGTCACACTCACCAATACATCGACCTTCGCGGGATATCAGAACAACGACCTGCTGAGCGGGCTGTTTTTCTCGGTCAACGCGGCCCCGACCTTGACCCCCAACACGGCTATCGCGCAGGCGATCACCAACCCATCCAACTGCGCGGCCAGCTATGTGACCGTGTGCTCGGGGAGCAACGTCAACGTCGGCGGCGAATGGGGATACGCGTATTCCGCCTCGGGGTTCTCCTCAACCAACCTCACGACATCGGCCCAGTACGGGATCGCCGCGGTAGGATACAGTTCCCTGGTTCCGAGCTTCGGAAGCGCGGCGCTGTTTCCCACCGGCGCCCAAAATCTGAACAACAACAACGGCCACTTGCAAGGGCTGGATTTCTCACTGGTCAGCAACAGCTTCACCGATGCGGCCAGCGCCAATAACCTGCAATCCGCGCTTCTGACGCAGGGATCCGTGACCTTCCAATTCGCCCTACCAACCGGCACGACGACAGCGACCGTCAGCAACGTGAGCTTTTCCTATGGCACCGCCCCGGACGGATCGGTGAGTGCGAGTACCAACAGCAGCGCCCCCGAGCCGGCTGGCATCGCGATGTTCGGTATTGGGCTGGTCGCCCTGGCCGGTGTGCGCCGCAGGGTGCGCTGCCCTTGATCCATCGGTCCCTTGGGGGGCTGATCGCGCTGGCGTCCGTCGCCGCGGTCTCGGTCCCGGCGTCGGCACAGGACCCGCAGACCAGGTCGCCGGCTTCGAAGCTCGATCTGACTCGCCCGCAATTCGATACCACGACCCCGGCCTACAACCTTGATGACGCGATGGGAAAAGGCGCTTCCACGATTGTCGCCGAGGTCGATGGAACCCCGATCACGCTCGGGCAGGTTGGTGACGCGATCCGAGAATTGCATCCGGGCTTTGGGGGCGAGATCTTCCAGACCCTGTTTCCGCGGGTCCTCGATAAACTGATCCGGCAGGAAGCCCTGGTTCGCAGTGCGCGCAGGCAACACCTGGACGACAATGCCGAAGTCCGGCGACACATGAAGACGGCGGCCGACTACGTTCTCGCGAATGAGTTCGTGCAACGTCAAACCACCGCCGCCGTAACCGAACAAATGCTGCTGGACCGGTATGCCCGAGACATCGCTGGCAAACCCGGCCCAGAGGAAGTTCACCTGCGCATTATCCTGGTGCAAACCGAGGCTGAAGCCGCCGCCGTCATTGCCGAGTTGAAAGGTGGGGCGGATTTTGCGTTGGTGGCACAGCGATCGAGCCGGGATCCCTCGGCGGTGCGTGGCGGAGACCTCGGGTTTCAGACGCGGGACGACCTGAACGCCGAAACCGGCACGGCCGCGTTCCTGTTACAGCCCGGTCAGATCACACCCTTCCCGGTGCGTACCGGCAGCGCTTGGTGTGTCGCGAAGGTGGAAGAACGCCGGACCGGGACGACGCCGAGTTTTCCGGCGATGCGGGAACAGCTTGCAAATGCGTTGCGGAGAGAACGCGTGGGCAACGTGGTCCAGACCGCGATGGATGGCATCGCGGTGTTCCAACACTCCCTTATGGGCAAGGAACACCAGAGCGAAATCGCACGCTAGCAGCTAGCGCCCCTCTGGTCAGAGGGCCCCGCCCGGCAGTTAGGCCGCTTGACCGCGACCGCGAGCCGTGGCGCGCCGCCGCCAGGAATACCCGACCAAAGCCGCGATACCCACGAACATCAGGGTCGCGCTGGCCGGCTCCGGGGCTGCTGCTGCCGCCACCAACGACACGTTGGAAAGCAAGGCGAACGGCGGAACGCCCTGCGGCGAGCCGATGGCCAGGAACGACAGCTGCTCACTGGTGCTCGTCGCCACAAAACTCATGGTCTGGTACATCCAGCCCGAGAACCCCGTGCTCGCGACGCTGATAACCTGCGTGCTCAACGTGCTGGCGCCCAGGCTGACCTGCCACTGCTCAGTCGTCGCACCCGTGAAGCCGGTCTGTTGCGCGCCGGCCCAATAGAACGACAGCGTGTAGGTTTTACCGGACGTCAGACCGCTGACCGTCTGTGTTATTGCCGTCGTATTGAAGCCCGAATCCTCGGCGATGAAGTTGCCCCCGGTCGGGCTGGCGTTGGTGAAGCTATTACTCGGCGTCGTGGTCTTGCTGTACAGGCTCAGGTTGCCATACGTGCCCGTCGCGACGGTGTCCGTCGGCGTAAAGACAAAGCCGTACGAGGTGGAAGCCCAGCCCGCAAGCGACTCGCCCGCCGCACTGCCGCTCGGGGTATAACCATTGTAAGTTCCGAACTGGAAGGACTGCGAACCGCCCGTGATCGCGAAACTGCCGTTCGTGATCAGGTTGGTTTGCGCCATCGCGGCAGGTGCGAGGGCAACCATCAAAGCCACGAAGACCGCCTGACCAAGGCCAATACGGCGCGCAGCCTGTCCAAATAATGAAGACATTCGAACCACCCCCCAATAGCATCATTGTACCACCACTCTTTACAGGGTGCCAAACGGCAATTCAACCTAAAAATTGTTAAATTCTAAAAAAATACCCAATTCGCGCGAGGGGATGGCACCTGCTAGGGTGCCCACCGAACATCGACCATCAGGAGCGGTATCGGCGATGAAGCAGCGATTGGGGCAACGGGCAAGGCGGCCGTTGGCGGTTCTGGCCGGCATCGGCGTCCTGATCGTGCTGACCGGGGCCGATGTCCCGCCGAACGGTCCCGGTACTTATACGTATCCAAACGGCGAAAAATACGTGGGCGACTTCCGCGACGGCAAATACAACGGGCAAGGCACGCTGACGTCGCCGGACGGGGGCAAATACGTCGGTGGGTTCCGCGACGGCACCTTCAATGGCCAAGGCACCTTCGCGTATCCCAACGGCGAAAAATACAAGGGCGCGTTCCGCGACGGCAGCCGCAACGGACAAGGCACCTACACCTATCCGGACGGCGCCCAGTACGTCGGGGAATTCCAAGACGACAAGCGGAACGGCCAGGGCACCTATACCTATCCGGATGGCAGAAAATACACCGGCGCATTTGCCAACGGCCTGTACAACGGCCAGGGCACATACACTTACCCGAACGGAGAAACGTACGCCGGCGAATGGCGCGACGGCCTGCCGAACGGGCAAGGCACGTATACCTCCCCCAAGGGCGAAAAATATGTGGGGGAATGGAACGACGGTAAGCGGCATGGCCAAGGCACCGCAACCTACCCGAGCGGCGAGCAATATGTCGGCGATTGGCGCGACGGCAAGCGAACGGGCCAAGGCACCGTCACGTATCCGAATGGGGAGACATACACGGGCGGGTTCCTGAACGACCAGTTCAGTGGCCAGGGCACCTACACATTCGCCAACCGCGCGAAGTACACCGGCGAATTCAGCGACAGCAAATACAACGGCATCGGCACGATCTATTTGCCCAACGGCAAGCCCGACAGATCCGGTATCTGGGCCAATGGAACCTTCGTCGGCACCGTCAAGAAATAACCCGGCGGCCGCGTGCCCGCCGCGAAACAGGAGGTATCCCGACGTGAAGTGCTCGATCGCATCCGGTCTGATGGGGCTGGCCTGCCTGCTGCTGCCCGCCATATCCTGGGCACAGGGGGCGCCGAAAACCGTGTCTCCCGCCACGGCGATCGACCTGACCAAGCCGCAATTCGACACCGAGACCCCGCACTACGACGTAGCCGGCGCGGCCGCCAAAGCCGCCAGTACCGTGGTCGCGGAGGTCGGCGGGCGGGCGATCACGCTGGGAGAAGTCGGGGACGCGATACGGGATCTTCCCCCCGCGGTGCGGTCGCTGCCGTTCGACACCATCTACCCAGGCGTGCTGCGGCAACTGACCCAAATGCAGGCGCTGGTCGTCCGCGCGCAACGCCGGGGGTTGGACAAGGACCCGGCGGTGCTGCGCCGAGCAAAAATGGCGTACGACAACGTCCTGGCCAACGCGGTGCTGGTGCGGGAGGCCGGCGCCACCATCTCCGAGAAAATGCTGCTCGATCGCTACGACCGTGACTTCGGCGACAAACCGGGGCCGGACGAGGTGGACGTGTCGATCGTCATGGTCGCAACGGAAGCGGAGGCGAACGCCATCATCGCCGAACTGGCGGGTGGCGCCGACTTCGCGACCATTGCGCGCAGATCCAGTCGCGACAGCTCGGCGCAAGCCGGCGGCAACCTCGGCTTCCAGCGGCAGGACATCTTGAACCCCGAAATCGGGTCGGTTGCCTTCACGTTGCCACCCGGTCAAATGGCGGCACGTCCGGTCCGAACCAGCGTCGGCTGGTTTGTTATCCGGGCCGGGGAGCGCCGCCAAGGGGAACGGCCGGCCTTCGCCGCGGTCCGGGAGGATATCCGGACGATCCTGCTGCGGGAGGCGTTTCCGACCATCACGCAGGCGGCCTTGAGCGACGTGACCGTGCGCAACTTCGATATCTCGGGTAAGGAAGTGCAGGCGGAGGTGGGGACGCAGCCCTAACCCGCGGGACCGGTCGAACCAAGGAGCTATCTCGGCGTGAAGTATCCGATCATGCATGGCCTGACGGGGATGGTGTGCCTCATGCTGCCGTCGATCTGTGTCGCGCAGGGCGCACCCAAGACGGTATCGCCCGCCACCACGATCGACCTGACCAAACCGCAATTCGATACCGTGACACCGCGCTATGACATGTCCGGCGTTTCCGAGAAGGCAGCAAGTACCGTGGTCGCGGATGTAGGTGGGAAAACGATTACATTAGGGGAGGTCGGGGATGCCATACGGGCGCTTCCCGCCACGGTGCAGTCGCTGCCTTTCGACACCGTGTATCCGGCGGTCCTCAAGCAATTGATTCAATTGCAGGCGATGGTGATCCGCGCGCAACACAAAGGCCTGGATAAGGACCCGGTGGTGATGCGCCGGGTCCAGGCGGCCGCCGATCGCGCCCTGACCAATGAGTTGTTGCTGCGGGACGCCGGGGGGGCCATCACCGAAAAAACGATGCTAGATAGATATAATAAGGAGTACGCCGGCAAACCGGGACCGGTAGAGGCGCATGTTCGGGTCATTTTGGTCGCGACCGAAGCCGAGGCCGACTCGATCATCGCCGAACTGGCGGGAGACTTTGACCCCCGAAATCGGGTCGATCGCCTTCGCCCTGGCACCCGGCCAGACGGTGCCGCATGCGATCAAAACGGCCACCGGCTGGTTTGTCATCCGGGTCGATGATCGTCGTATCGGCACCCCTCCAGCGTTCGCGACGGTGAAGGAGGATATCCGCAACACCTTGCTGCGCGAAGGGATAACCGCCATCGCTCAAGCGTCGCTAAGCGAGGTCAACGTGCACGCCTTCGATATCTCGGGCAAAGAGGTCAAAGCCGAAGTTGAGGGCCAGCAGTAGCAGTTCGGTTGTTACGCCGCGGCGGTTCCTTTGAAACGCGTTCCGCGCGCAACGCCGAGCAGACCGAGGACGCCGACGCCCAGCATCGCCATCGACGCCGGTTCTGGCGCTGAGGCCGTGATCGTCGGCTGACTGATAAAGGCACCGGATACGAACTGGAAATTGGTGTTCGCCGCGCCGCCGAAGATCCGGCCGGCGATCGTGAGGCTGTTCAGGCTTACCGTCATGTTGGGGGCCAGGAAGGTGCCTTGCAGCGTCGCCCCGTTGGCGGCACCCTGTAGAGTGCCGCCAACACCGATAAAGTTGATCAGCACGTGGTCGGCGGTGATACCGCCCGTCAGCGTCAGCGCACCGTTCAGCTTGTCGGTCTGCGTGCCGGTAATATCGATAACGACATACTGCGATGCGGTGCCGTTGATCGTCAGAGTGTTTCCATTTCCGATCGCAAAGGTCGATGACTTGAAGACCTCGACGCCCGTGCTGTCCAACCCACCGGACGAGGCATTGATGGTCTGCGACCCGGTGCTGATCGATATCTGAGTCGCCAGCGCCAGTTCGGTGGCCCCGCCGTAGGTCGTGGACAGGTTGTTCGCTGTCGTGATCGCGGCGCTGACGGTGGCGACGTTCGAGTTCACCGAGGCTGCTGTCGGCGCGCCGCCGAGGCTGACGGGCTGCGTTCCGGTGATGGCATAGTTCGTGAGCACACTCGAAGCTGCGCCCGACGTGTCGACCCTGCCATTCACAACCTCATTATGGAGGTTGACATATCCTTCGCCCACGAGGCCGACGCCGATATTGGCATTGACGGGAGCGGCGTTGATATCGCCGCCCTGAACATTGTTGTTGACCAGTACGCCATAGATATCGAATTGGCCAAGGGAGAACCCTTGGGCATTGGCATGAGGTGCATAAGCGATACCCGAACCGAGGAGGGCAACGCCCAACGCGGCGATTCGTGTCACATTTTTAAGGCAATCACTCATTTTCTTCGCCTATTTGTCAAAATAAGGTCGTCAATGCCGACTAGCTACAGTGTAGCTATCACACGAAATACCCGGGTATCAAGGCTATACGCCTGCGGTTGGCGCATACCCGGGTCAACATCGTATACAACTATAGATTGAAATTGCGTTGCGGCCGTATGCGAACCAACCAGGTTCCCCAGACCTTTCGCAGGTGCACAATTGAGCGTAAATACGGACCGAACGCGGGATGGACCCGCCAACCGGAGAACCCGACATGGACGACATCGTCATCGTCTCGGCAGCCCGCACCCCCGTAGGCAGCTTCAGCGGCGCGCTTTCCAGTCTTTCCGCGCAGCAACTCGGGGCCGTCGCCCTCAGTGCCGCGTTCAGCCGCGCCGGGATCGACGCCGCGGACGTGGACGAAGTGATCCTGGGCCACGTGCTCTCGGCCGGCGAGGGCCAGAATCCCGCCCGCCAGGCCGCGCGCGCCGCCGGGCTGCCGGACGCCAAGACCGCCTTCGGCATCAACCAGGTCTGCGGGTCGGGATTGCGTGCCGTGGCATTGGCCGCGCAGCAGATACGCACCGGCGAAAGCGCCATCGTCGCCGCCGGCGGCATGGAGAGCATGAGCCTGTCCAAGCACGCCGCGCATCTGCGCAACGGCACCAAGATGGGCGGGCTGGAGTTCGTCGACACCATGCTCAAGGACGGGTTGTGGGACGCCTTCCACGGTTACCACATGGGCAACACCGCTGAGAACGTGGCCAACAAGTTCCAGATCACCCGCGAGCAGCAGGACGCGTTCGCTCTGGCGTCGCAGCAGAAGGCCTCGGCCGCGCAAAAGGCCGGGCGCTTCGCCGATGAGATCGTCGCGGTCACCGTGAAGACTCGCAAGGGCGACGTGGTGGTGAAGGACGACGAATACATCCGGCATGACTCGACCATGGAGGGCATGGCCCGCCTGCGCCCGGCCTTCACCAAGGACGGTTCGGTCACCGCCGGCAATGCGTCCGGCATCAACGACGGTGCCGCGGCTTTGGTGCTCATGAGCGGCGCCGAAGCCGCCCGCCGCGGCCTGACCCCGCTGGCGCGCATCGCGTCCTTCGCCACCGCCGGCGTCGATCCCGCCGTGATGGGCACCGGCCCGATTCCCGCCACCCGCAAGGCACTGGAGCGGGCCGGGTGGAAGCACGACGACCTCGATCTGATGGAGGCCAACGAGGCCTTCGCGGCGCAGGCGCTGGCGGTGAACAAGGATCTTGGTTGGGATACGTCGAAGGTGAACGTCAACGGCGGTGCCATCGCCATCGGCCACCCGATCGGCGCCTCGGGCGCCCGCGTGCTGGTGACCCTGCTGTACGAGATGGGCAAGCGGGACGCGCACAAGGGCCTCGCCACGTTGTGCATCGGCGGTGGCATGGGTGTTGCAATGTGCGTGGAACGTTGATCGGTTAGAGGGAGTTATGACATGGCACGAGTAGCAGTCGTCACCGGCGGCACCCGCGGCATCGGTGAGGCCATCAGCCTCGCGCTGAAGGCCCAGGGCCGTACGGTCGTCGCCACCTACGCCGGCAACGATGTCGCGGCGGCGGCGTTCAAGGCCGAGCATGGGATCGCGGTGTATAAGTTCGACGTGAGCAAATTCGATGCCTGCGCCGAAGCCATCGCCCAGATCAAGGCCGAGGTCGGGCCGGTGGAAATCCTGGTCAACAACGCCGGCATCACCCGCGACGCCACCATGGGCCGCCTGACGCGGGAGATGTGGGACGCGGTGATCGATACGAACCTCGGGTCTTGCTACAACATGTGCAAGCTGACGTTCGACGACATGCGCGCCGCCAAGTTCGGGCGGGTGGTCAACGTGGGTTCCATCAACGGCCAGGCCGGGCAGTACGGGCAGGTGAACTACGCTGCCTCCAAATCCGGCATCCACGGCTTCACCAAGGCCCTGGCGCAGGAGGGCGCGCGCTTTGGAATAACAGTGAACGCCATAGCGCCGGGTTACGTGGACACCGAGATGGTGCGCGCGGTGCCGGCCGAGGTGCTGCGCAAGATCGTCGCCAAAGTCCCCATCGGGCGGCTGGGCCATGCGTCCGACATCGCGCGCGGCGTGGCGTTCCTGACGGCCGACGACGCGGACTTCATCACCGGATCGACGCTGTCGATCAACGGCGGGCAGCATATGTACTAACCGGTTGCGTCGGGCCCCTCGTCCCGCTTAGCCTCCCTGAAACGGACTTAAACCGTATCAGGAGGCGTCGATGGGCGAGGTTCTCGGTCTTGGCTGCACCCACTACCCCGGCCTGCTGCTCCCCGATGAGCGGCTGCCCGGCGGTTTCCACCATCTGCTGACAGCCCCCAACGTGCCCGCCTGGGCGAAAGACCGCACCAACTGGCCCGATCAGTTGCTGACGGAACTGGGGAACGACGCGGGCGTGTCCGCCGGGCGGCGCTACGGCACCCGCATGGCGGACGGCTTCCGCTCGGTGCGTGCCGCGCTGGACAAGTTCGACCCGGACTTCGTGCTGATCTTTGGCGACGACCAGTACGAGAATTTCCGCGAAGACATCATCCCCGCCTTCTGCGTCATGGGGCTGGACCAGGATTTCGCCCTGAAGCCCTGGCACGGCGGCCGGCTGAACCGGTGGGGGGAGGACGCCGACCACACCATCCCCCTGCCCGGCCACCGCGACGCCGCCAAGTTCCTGGCGCGGGGGTTGATCGATCGCGGCGTCGACATGGCCTACGCCTACAAGCCGCTGCATGTGGACGGGCTGGCACACGCCTTCACCAACACGCTGCTGTATCTGGACTGGGACCGGCGGGGTTTCCCCTGGCCGGTCGTTCCTTTCGCGATCAACTGCTACGGCAGCAACCTGATCCACGCCAAGGGCGGCATGACGGCGCTGTTCCTGCCACCGCAAACCGACGCCCCCGACCCGCCGGCGCCGCAGCCCTGGCGGTGCATGGAGGTGGGGCGCGCGGTCGCGGAGGTGCTGGCGGAGTCGCCTTACCGGGTAGCGGTCATTGCCTCCTCAAGCTGGTCGCACTGCTTCCTGTCGCCCACCAACGGGTATCTGTGGCCCGATCACAAGGCCGATCTGGCGCTGTTCGGCGCTCTGGCGGACCAGGACTATGCATACTGGCGCGGCCGCACGCGGGCGCAGATGGAACAGGCCGGGGAGCACGAGATGCTCAACTGGATGGCATTGCTCGGCGCGATGGAGGCCCTGGACCAGCGCCCCACCGTGCACGACTACGCGGAGACGCATCTGTTCATGTCGAACAAGTGCTTTGTCAGTTACGAGGCGCATCGATGACAGCCCCGATCGACGCCCTGATCCTGCAATTCCTTGCCTGGGTAGACAGCGAAACGCCCACCTACGCGCAAGTGCTGGACGCCTGGCAAAGCGCCTGCCCGCGGCTTTCGGTGTGGGAGGATGTGCAGATCGCCGGCCTCGTGGCGTTCGACGGCAGCCGAGCGCGGCATGTGGTGCTGACCGAGACCGGGCGGGCGCGGTTGAAGACCAAAGAGCCCGTCCTTTAATCCCAGGCCAAACGGGCACCCCGACCGTCAGGCAATTGCTGCCTCCGCGGCTTCCCGCGCCTCCCGCTCCGCCCGCAGGCGCTGCCCTTCCGCCCGGGCCGGCTTGAAAAGCCGCTCCTCCAGCACCGTATGCAGCAACTCGTGCGCCTTCTTGTCCCGCTCGGTCGTATGATCCTTCCGCCAGGCGCTCAGACTAAAGTCGTCTTCGGGCTCTTCCTCAGTGGGAGGAAGTTGAGACAAAACCTCCCCCTCCCCTTGTGGGCTTGGGCCGCAAAGCGGACCAAGGTCTGGGGGACGACGAGAATTCTCTTCAATCCCTCCGACCACCACAACCCGCCGCCCGCCCCGCGCCTGGTGCGCCGCCCCCGCCAGCGCCACGATCGCGCGGTGCACCAGGATGGCGTCCATCACCGGCATCTCCGGGTCCGGCAGCGCCCCGCAGGCGGCGTCCCTAACCACGTCCAGCAACGCGATCAACTCCTCGCTCAGCCCCTTCGGCAGCCTCGCATCGACCCGCGCCAGCATCAACGACCGCGTCAGGGAGGTCACCGAGCGGTAGAGCTTCAGCATCACCGCCAGCGGAAAAATCGCATACCGAGCCCGGGTGCAGGCATCGCGCAGCGCACCCTCCAAGGCGCTGAAATCGGGGGTGCCGGGACCTTCGTCACCGGGTTGCATGGGGTCACCTGTTACGGATTTCATTATATGGCTCGCTCTCCCCCGGAAAACGGGGGCCGAAATGGTTGTGCTGAAAGGGTTGATCGCGTTCATGGTTTGTCCGTTTACCCGGACCGGATTTTCGCGCCAAGGAAAAAATGCCGTCGGTGGCCGAATTGGCGCAGCAGTTCGACGTCCGCCCGAACCAAGCGTGGGCCATGGACAGGACCTACATTCCGATGGCACGGGGCTTTGTCTACCTCGCCGCCGTGAAGGGCTGGTTCAGCCGGCGAGTCCTCACTTGGCGGGTGTCGATCACCCTGGAGGGGGCGTTGGCCCGGCACGGTGAGGAGGGAGGTTGTGACCCGCCAGGGGTTCTTCTACACGATGCTGGCCCTGACCGCCTATCTGGTGTTCCCGTCATGGGACCACCAGCTGGGGACGATGGTGTTTGCCAGCCCACCGCCCCTGGCGCCGTGATCGCGCGGCAAAAAAGGCTCCGAAGCCAGAGGGACAAACGCGTCACGCCACCCATAATGAGAACCGCTGCCTTGGCGCCCACCCAATCTCCCCCTATCCACCCCGGCATGGACGCCATCACGGTCACCAACCTGACGAAACGCTACGACAAGGTCCTCGCGGTCGACGCGATCTCCTTCTCCGCCCCCCCAGGCGCGACCGTCGGCCTGCTCGGCGGCAACGGCGCCGGGAAGACCACCACCATCGCCATGATGCTCGGCCTGCTGGTGCCGACCGCGGGGGATATCCGCATCCTCGGCCACGACATGGCGCGCGACCGGTTCGCGGCGCTGGCGCGGATGAATTTTTCCTCCCCTTACATCGCCCTGCCCGCCCGCCTGACGGTGGCGGAGAACCTGCGGGTCTACGGCCACCTCTACAACGTCCACGGCATCGACCGCCGCATCGCGGAACTGGCCGGGGAGTTGGACCTGAACGATCTGCTGAACCGCGCCGCCGGGCAGTTGTCCGCAGGCCAAAAGACCCGTGTCGCCCTGGCCAAAGCCCTGATCAACAAGCCTGAAGTCCTGCTGCTGGACGAACCCACCGCCAGCCTCGACCCCGACACCGGCGACCTCGTCCGCACCTGGCTGGAGCGCTACCGCGACCAATCCGGCTGCACCATCCTCCTCGCCAGCCACAACATGGCGGAGGTGGAGCGCCTGTGCTCCCACGTCCTGATGATGAAGCAGGGCAAAATCGTCGATCGCGGCAGCCCGGCCGAACTGCTGGAACGCTACGGCCGCGACGACATGGAAGAGGTGTTCCTGGACATCGCCCGCAACCGCCAGCACCCGGTGCCGGTATGACCGCCTCCCTCCGCCGAATCTGGGGCCTGATGTATCGCCACATCGCGCTCTACCGCCGTTCCTGGCCGCGGCTGCTGGAACTCGCCTACTGGCCGGTGCTGAACATGTGCATCTGGGGATTCACCGCCAGCTTCCTGACCGGGCGCCTCGGCAACACCGCCATCGTCGCCGGCGCCTCCCTAATGGGCGGGGTGCTGCTGTGGGAGGTCACCTTGCGCGGCCAGATGGGCCTGTCGATCTCCTTCCTGGAGGAAATCTGGTCCCGCAACCTCGGCCACGTCTTCGTCAGCCCCCTCCGCCCGTGGGAGCTGGTGGCGGCCCTGATCGCCATGTCGGTATTGCGCATGTTGGCGGGGGTGGCGCCGGCGATCCTGCTGGCCTGGGGGCTTTACGCATTCAACCTGTTCTCCCTCGGCCCCGTGCTGGTGCTGTTCTTCATCAACATGATGGTGATGGGCTGGTGGGTGGCGCTCGGCGTCGTCTCCCTGATCCTGCGCCACGGCGCGGGGGCGGAAGCACTGGCCTGGGGTGTGCTGTTCGGCATGGCCCCGTTCTCCGCCGTGTTCTACCCCGTCTCCGTGCTGCCCGGGTTCCTGCACCCGGTTGCGCTGGCCCTGCCCGCGGCGCATGTGTTCGAGGGGATGCGCGGCATCCTGCTGGACGGGGTGATTTCCTACGGCCATCTGGCCGCCGCGACTGCCCTGAACATCTTCTGGCTCGGCGCGGCGTCGCTGCTGTTCGCCCGCCAGTTCCACCAGGCCCGCGTCCGCGGCGCCCTTTTGAGCATTGGCGAATGAGCGAAACCCGTTTCTGGCTGATCCGCCACGCTTTGGTGGAAGAGAACGCGAGAGCCATCCTGTACGGCGTGATGGACGTGGCCCTGTGCGAAACCACCTTGCTCGAGCAAGCGCCGATGTACCGCGCTCTGGCCGACCGCCTGCCGAGGCCCGCGCAATGGGTGGTCACCCCCCTGTCCCGCACCCAACGTACCGCCAACGCGATCTTCGACGCCGGCTACCCGCACGTCCCGCCCGCGATCGAACCCGACATGATCGAGCAATCCCTGGGCGAGTGGCAGGGCCTGCCGCATGCCGAACTGCCGGACAAGCTGGCGCACCCCAAGCACGCTTTCTGGCCGCTGGCCGGCCATGAAAAACCCCCCGGCGGCGAAAGCATGCTGGAAGTCGTGGAACGCGCCGGCGCCACCCTGGAACGCCTGGCGATCGCCCATGAGGGCGAGGATGTGGTGATCGTCAGCCACGGCGGCACCATCCGCGCCGCCGTGGCCCATGCGCTCGGCGTGGCGCCGGACAACGCCCTGCATCTGTCCATCCAGAACCTTTCTTTGACCCGGCTGGAGCGGTATCCGGAGGGCTGGCGGGTGGTCTGTGTCAACGAACTCCCAGGTTATTGATCGCACACGCCCTGAAATTGCCGCGAATCACATCTCCAGTGGTAACACTTGTTCTAAACAGCCGACCGAATCGGATTCGTTCACCATGAGGAGACCGACGATGCGATCCCGCTTCCTGGCCCCCCTGCTCGCCGTCCTGCCGTTTTGGCTCAGTGGATGCTCCACCGGCCCCGGGGAAGAACAGACCCTGGTCGACCGCGCCGCTTTGGCGGTGCAGGAGATGGTGAGCCAGACCGTGTCCGACTCACCCCAAACCATGCTGCGCCGCACCAAGGCGGTAATGATCTGCCCGCGGGTGTTCAAAGCGGGGTTCTTCTTCGGCGGCGAAGGCGGCAGCTGCGTGCTGCTCGCTCGCGCCGGCAACGGCACCTGGTCCTACCCGGCGTTCTACACCATCGGTAGCGGCAGTTTCGGTTTGCAGATCGGCATTCAGGACAGTCAGGTCATCATCATGATCATGACCGATAAAGGCCTGAACGCGGTGATGGACAGCCAGATCAAATTGGGCGCCGACGCGGGCCTGGCCATCGCGACCATCGGCGCCGGGGTGCAGGGCTCCACCACCACCGCCGTGGGGGCGGATATCATTGCTTTCGCCCAGGCGCGCGGCCTTTATGGTGGCATCTCGTTGGAGGGCAGCGTGATGTCCGCCGACTCGCGGGCGGACAAGGGCTATTATGGACAACCATACGCCTCCCGCCAGATCGTAATCAGCATGCAGGGCACCAACCCTGGCGCCGATCCGCTGCGCGAGCTTTTGACTCGCGTCGGCACCCGCAACGAACCGGCCCAGGCGCAGCAGCCGATGCAACCCCCGCCCGGCTACGCGCCGGCCTACCCGCAAGGGTATCAGGCGCCGCCTTCACAGGGGACGCAGCAGTATGCCCCGCAATTGTCGCCCGCTTATCCGCCCGGCACATCCAGCAGCCGCGGGCCGATCCAGGAGCAGAGTCTGACCCCGCCGGGGCGATAAGGGCCGGCCTGGCGCTCCGGGAGGTTCATGTTCGATACACAACGGCAGCGGCCCCTTTGACGGGGCCGCTTTTCGTTGGCGGTGCGGGGATAGGCGGCGGGAGGCTTCCCGCAACGTGAAAAACGCCAGCAGCAGGATCACCACCGCGCTGGATACCTGGACAGTCTCGGCATCCTGGAACCCGGACAGGACCGCGGAAAGCCGGTTCTCCACCTCCAGCCCCTCGCGCACCAGTACCTCGGCACCGAGACTTTGACAGGTTGTGGGGCGAGGCGGCCGCCGTGTTCCGGGCCGTCCATGAGTCGGGATGGCCCCCCAGATTCCCCTTGGCGCGGCATGTCCGTTACGTTAGATATTCAGACGTAACCGTTAGTTATACCCGCCACCGCCCAAGGCCCAGCATGACCCCCAATCCGAACGACCCCTGGCGAGCCCCCCCATCCTTCAAAGGCATGGAGGACGCTCTGCAAGATGCCTGCGAGCGCGCCATGCAGCTCGTCTTTCCCCTGCCGACCATGCTCCGCCTCTACCGCTCGGTCATTGGACT
>CAIYDT010000004.1 GCA_903924985.1 uncultured Acetobacteraceae bacterium | reverse complement strand
CGGTGGACGCCCTGAACATTCCCTGCACCGTCAGCCTGTCGATGGCGGTGATCCAGCATTACCCGGCGATCCTGGAGGCGATGGAGAAACGGAACTGGGAACTGATGTCGCACGGCATCTACAACACCCGCTACCATCTGAACCTGACGCCCGAGGAAGAACTGGCGCAGATGCTGGAGTCACGCGAGATCCATCGGCGTTTGACCGGGCGCGAGCAGAGCGGCTGGTTCAGCCCGGCGATCATGAATACCGCCAACACCTTCGACCTCGCGGCTGAGGCCGGGTTCACCTACACCGCCGACCTCTATCACGACGACCAGCCGTTTCCGCTGAAGGTGAAAAAGGGCAGCCTGCTGTCGGTGCCCTATTCGGTGGACCTGAACGACGTGATCCTGCATCGCCGGGGCGAGGAGGCGGAGGATTTCGCCACCCAGATCCGCGACCATTTCGATACCGTCTACGCCGAGGGCGGCGAGCAAGGCAGGGTGATGTGCATCGCGCTGCACCCGTTCTGGGTCGGCCAGCCGCACCGCATCCGGGCGTTCCAGCGGGCGATGGAATACATCCTGTCGCACACCGGCGTCTGGGTCACCACCGGCGAAAAGATCGCCGATTGGTACAACGAAAACCAACTGCCGGCGACGCTGGCGCATCTGGCCGCGCGGGAGGCCGCCAATGGTTGAGCCCCCGATGAAAGCCCCACCCGTTGGCGAACAGCGCCTGGCCGGCATGGACCATGCCCATTATCCGTTCCGCACGCTGCGCGACGCGCCGCGTTTCGAATGGCCCGACGGCGCGCAAATCGCCTTTACCCTGACGCTGATGCTGGAGCATTGGGAACTGAACCCGCCGCAAGGTGCGGACCGCGATCCGCGCATCCTCTCCCCGCTCGGTGGTTTCCAGCCGGACTGGTTGACCTGGAGCCAGCGGCAATACGGTGCCCGGGTCGGTATCTTCCGGGTGCTGGAGACGCTCGATCGCTTCGGCATCACGCCCAGCGCGGCGCTCGGGGCCGGGGCGGCGAAGCTCTATCCGGAACTGGTCGATGAATGCGCCCGCCGCGGCGCCTGCTTCGTGGCGCACGGCACGCATGCCACCCAACGCATCACCAGCCGCATGACCGAGGCTGAGGAGCGTGCGTTCATCGCCGAAAGCCAGGCGGCCGTGCATGCCGCCACCGGCACCGATCCGCAGGGCTGGGTCGGGCAGGATTTCAACGGCTCGGACCGCACCGCGGCGCTGCTGACGCAAGCGGGTTTCGCCTACACGATGGACTGGGCGAACGACGACCGTCCGTTCCAACTCGGCCCCTACAGCGGCAAGCATCTGCTGGCGCTGCCGCCGCAGCCGGAATGGAACGATCTGGAATGCATGTGGCTGCGCCGCGTGCCGCCCGATGTGTGGTCCCGCAACGTTTCCGACGCGTTCGAATTCTTGCATGGCGAAGGCGGCGGGGTATTCAACCTGACCCTGCATCCGCACGTGATCGGGCAGGCGCATCGCATCCGCTACCTCGGAGACGCGCTGGCCCGGATGCTCGGCAAGACGGGAATTTGGCGCACGACCACGGATCAGTTGGCAAGCCACGCCGCGGCACAGCTATAGTCGGAACGGGTTCGATCAAAGGAGAGCAGTATGCAGGCGCCGATTCCATTGCCGAAGATGCCGGGTTGGCTGGACGAGTTCAAATCCTTCATCATGCGCGGCAGTGTCGTCGACCTTGCCGTCGGCGTGATCATCGGCGCGGCCTTCACCGGCATCGTCAACAGCCTGGTGAAGGAT
>CAIYDT010000003.1 GCA_903924985.1 uncultured Acetobacteraceae bacterium | reverse complement strand
CGAACTCGGCGCGGCTGAAGCTGCCGAGCCGTATCCAGAGGACGCCCGGCGCGGGAGCGATCCGGGTTACGGTCTCGGGTAAACGTTGCACGCTCAGCGTAACCGAGGCCGGCTCGGCGTCGCTAGCGGCAGACGGCGCTTCCGATGCCACCGGTCCCGCTCGGCCTGCCCCCCGGAATCCTGGCGGCGGTGCCAGAGTTTCCTGTTCCACTCGGGCGCGCGGCGCGGTCGCCACGTCCAGCTTTATCGCATTGCCGCCCTGGATCGACTCCGCCGCGGCGCGGCTCTCGGCCTGCAACACGTCCAGCCGCACCCGGGCAGCGCCGGTCGCGGAAAATTCCAGTAGGGAGGCCACGCGTGGAGTCACCGTCACGATCCGCCCTGGGTTGGCCGGACCGCGATCGTTGATGCGTACCAGCATTTGCAGTCCGTTTTCCAGATTGGTCACGCGCGCGATGGACGGCAGTTGCAGCGTCTGGTGGGCAGCTGTCAGCAGGCCCGGATCGAAAACTTCGCCATCGGCGGTAAGCTCCGGATGATCCGGTCCGTAGGTCGCGGCCAGGCCGGTCTCTGTCAGATCGAAACTTTGGGCCGGGTAATGCCAGACGCCCTCAGCCTTCCAGGCCTGGCCCAGCACGTAGTGTGGATTTCCGCGCGGTGCCGGCGGCTCGCAGCCCGATAACGCGACCAGAACAGCCAGTAATGACGCCCCGAACCACCCCCCTCGGCGAACCAATCGCGGTCGGTCCAGCGGCATGCACGGTGCGCTCACGCGGCAACCAGATCGCCCAGCAGAGCGACCCCGAGGGCGTAGAAATCGGACGGATTATAGCGACGGATGGCGGTAAAATTGGCTCCTACCAGATACGCTTCTCCGGTCTCGCCACCATTGACGCGGTCCGGAAGCACCAGCGCTGCCGGTGCATCCCCGCCGGGCCAACCTCGGCCATCCGCACGAACGCCTAGCCGGCTCCATTCCGCTGGCGTGCGGCGAAACTCGCGGCCGGACAGGCTGGCGTCAAAATTGGCGGGAACATCCGCGCGAACGCCCCAGATCTGGCCGGACTGCCAGCCGGATTTGGCGAGGTAATTGCCGATCGAACCGAACACGTCGGCCCGGTTGTTCCAGATGTCCCGCTTGCCGTCGCCGTCGAAATCCACAGCGTAGCGCAGATACGAACTCGGCATGAACTGCGGCTGTCCCATCGCTCCGGCATAGCTGCCTGTCATGCGGCCGGGCGTGATGTCGCCTGCGTCCAGGATCTTGAGCGCGGCCATCAATTCGCCGCGGAAAAAGCTGGCCCGCCTGCCCTCCCAGCCCAGCGTCGCCAGCGCCTCGATCACGTTGAAGCTGCCGGTAGTCGTTCCATAACTGGACTCCAGCCCCCAGATGCCAAGGATTACCCGAGGATCCACGCCGTAGCGCGACTGAACCTGGCCCAGAAGGCCCTTGTTCTGCTGCCAAGCGATGCGTCCGTTGGCGATACGTTGGTCGTTGATCACCAGCGCCCGGTAGCGTTCCCAGGTCATGGTGAATTCGGGTTGGTGGCGATCGCGGTCCAGCACCTTCTGGTTCGGCGAGATGCCGCGGAGCGCGGCATCGAGCGTGCCGGCGGAAATGCCCTGTTTGCGCGCCTCTGCGCGAACGCCGTTCAGGAACCCCTGAAAGCTGTCCGCGGCCAATGCGCCGTGCATGGGAGCCAATGCCCCTGCCGACGCGGCAGCGGCGAGGAATGTACGTCTTGTTTGCATAAGTGGGTTCTTGCCATGAACGCCGAGTCCACGGCAATCAGATCCGGCCTTACAGTTGCGTCATGAACAGCGGTCATCTTGGCCCAGACCGCGGTTTGCGCCAAAGTTGCCGTCAATCGGTCAAAGCAGGAGACGGACCCATGGGTATCACGCAGGAACTGGCGCAGTTCAGCGCCGACATCACGCTCGATAAACTTCCGAAAGACGTGGTCGACAGGGCTCGTTTCCTGGTTCTCGACCTTGTCGGCAACATCGTGCGCGCGCGCCACGATGCGGAAAGCACCGAATCGTTCCTGGCCGCCGCCCGCGCCATGGGCATGGCCGGTGGCAATTTCGGTGTGTTCGGCGACACCGCTCGTTACACCCCTCTCGGAGCGGCTTTCCTGAATGGAGCGCTGGCCCATTCGCTGGATTTCGACGACACCCATGCCGCCGGGTCCCTGCATCCGGGCGCACCGGTCATACCCGCCGCGATCGCCGCCGGTGAGATGGTCGGCGCCTCCGGCGCGGATGTGCTGGCTGCGATCATCGCCGGCTATGAGATCACCTGCCGCATCGCCCTCGCCCTGCCCGCCGGCGACCACTACAACCGCGGCTTCCATCCGACCGCCACCTGCGGCGCCTTCGGTGCCGCCGCCGCTGCCGGCCGGGTGTTCGGGTTCAACGCCGACCAAATCGCCGGTGCGCTCGGCACCGTGCTCAGCCAGACCGCCGGCAGCCTGGAATTCCTGGTCAACGGCGCGTGGACGAAAAGATTCCAGGTCGGCTGGGCCGCCAGCAACGGCCTGATGGCCGCTACCCTGGTGCGTGAAGGTTTCAAGGGCGCAGCACAGGCTTTCGAGGGTCCGCATGGCTTCCTCAAGGCCTACGCCCCGAACCCCGTGCCCGAGCGCGCGGTACAGGATCTCGGCCAGGTGTTCGAACTGATGCATACGGCGGTGAAGCCCTACCCGTCCTGCCGTTACGGCCATGCCAGCGTGGATGCGGCGCTGATGCTGCGCAACGCCAACAACCTGAAGGCCGAGGAAATCGAAAGCGTGCTGCTCGGCCTGCCGAACGCCGGCATGCTGCTGGTCGGCCAGCCGGCCGAGAAGAAGTCGAACCCGGAAAACGTCGTGGACGGCCAGTTCAGCGGTCCCTTCGTCGTCGCCTCGGCCCTCACCACCGGCGCGATGGGCTGGGACAGCTACAAGCTGCTGCACGACAAGGCGATCCGTGCGCTGCTGCCGAAGATCCGCAGTGAGTTCGACCCGGAGATTGAGGCCGAATACCCCGCCAACATGTCGGGCAAAGTGACCATCCGCGCCCGCGGCCAGGATTTCGTGCAGAAGGTGGTCATCCCCAAAGGTGAGCCGGAGAACTTCCTGACCGAGGGCGAACTGCGCGCCAAGTTCGCCGGCCTGGCGGACGCGGTGCTGGGCGAAGAGCGCTCTGCCCATCTGGCCGATGCCGTTCTGGCGATCGACCGGGCCAACGACATCGCCTCGGTCATTAGGTTGTCAACGCCGTTGTCGGCCGTTCGCCTGGCCGGTGAATAATCGTGCTGCATTTTAGTTCGAAGGCCCTCTACGCCGTCACGCACCTCATCGCGACCCGCATGGGGAGCAACGACGACGAAGCGACCGAAGTCGCCGATCACCTGACCCGCGCCAATCTATCGGGGCACGACAGCCATGGCGTCGGCATGCTGCCGACCTATGTCCGTTTGCTGACCGATGGCCTGCTGGTGCCGAACCAGACGCTGGAGGTCGTGCTCGACGCCGGCGCCCTTCTGGTGCTGGACGCCAAGCGGGGCTACGGCCAGCGCATGGGCGGCAACGCCGTGCGTGCCGGCATCGCCAAGGCACGTGAAATGGGCGCCTGCGTGCTGGCGCTGCGCAACAGTGCCCATATCGGCCGTATCGGCACATATGCTGAATTATGCGCGGCCAACGGGATGGCGTTCATCTCGTTTGTGAACGTTTCCGACCACCACTACTCCCAGGCACCCTATGGCAGCGCCGAGGCGCTGCTCGGTACTAATCCGTTCACCGCCGGAGTACCGGGCGCGGACGGCACGCCGGCCGCGATGCTGGACATGGCGACGACCCCGATCGCCGGCGGCAAGGTCCGCGTCGCCTACAACAAGGGCATCGAGGTGCCGGAAGGTTCGCTGATCGACAAGGACGGTAACCCGACCAACGACCCGACCGGCTATATCCGTGACCATGTCGGCGCGCTGGTGTCCTTCGGCAAGCACAAGGGCTCAGGCCTTGCGATCATGGCGGAGATCATGACCACCGCAATCGCCGGCGGCAAACGTGCCGACGAGCCGGCCATGGGCGGCACGATGAATTCCATGCTGGCGACCATTATCGACGTATCGCGCCTAGGCGGCGTGGAACATGTCACGTCACAGGTGGCGGCGACCCGAAGCCACATCACCACGGCCCGCCGGGCACCGGGGTTCGAGGAGATCCTGCTGCCCGGCGACCCGGAGCGCCGCTACACCGCCGAACGGCTCGAGAAGGGGATCCCGGTTGACGAGACGACGTGGCGTGACATTCGTGCCGCGGCCGCCAAGGTGGGCATCACCGAAAGCGAGATCGACGCGGTGGTCGGGCGCAACTCCTGACCCTGAACCTCCGACAAGGCTTTGTGCCGCCAGGCCACTTCCGGAACCGGTATTCGGAAGCGACCTGATGATTCATGCTCTTGTTTGGCCATGCTTGGCGGGATAACAGGCAGATACGACGGAAGGGTGGCCGAGTGGTTTAAGGCAGCGGTCTTGAAAACCGCCGTGCGTGAAAGCGTACCGTGGGTTCGAATCCCACCCCTTCCGCCACTTCAGTCCCTGAGTGGGCACTGAATTTACGCCATTTTTTCCGGTTAGCACCTGTAGCAGCCGGGACT
>CAIYDT010000002.1 GCA_903924985.1 uncultured Acetobacteraceae bacterium | reverse complement strand
CCGAATATGAAGGAGGCGAGGTTGCTGCCATTGATCGAGAAATTCGCCGAGATGCTCGCCGGGGTGCCGGTGTTCACCGATACTTTCGGGATTGTGTAAAAATGAGGGGAGTCATGAGGCACCCGATATCAGCGCGTGGATTTAACTGCCGAAGGTGTCGCGCCATTGCTCGATCACTTCCGGCACGCCCACCCGAATTTCCGCGACGGTCAATTGTAACACCGTCAGGTCCTCTACCCGCCTATGCCCTGGTTTCGGCGCCAGACCTGGACGCAACGCCTCACTGCCACGATCGATCGACAATTGCGAGTATATATCACTGAGTAACCAATCCAAAAAGAGACGAGCAGCATTCGGATGCGGTGCGGTCGCCGGAATGGCGGAGGGTGCGACGCACAGGCTGCAACCATCCTCCGGATAGACGATGCCAAGGGGATTCCCCTTTTCCATGGCTGGGAAAGTTGCGTTCGCGGGGGCGGGGCCGACAGTCGCCTCCCCGGATGTAATCAACGTAACGGGATCGTTGAACGACCGTCCTATGCGTGGATTATTTTTGGCCATCTTCTCAAAGAACGACCAGCCATACTGTTTGCGCACACCCAGTGCCCACACACCGCCGCAACCGCTGAAGGCCGGGTGCGGCAGTGCGATCTGATTTTTCCAGCGCGGGTCCAGTAGATCGGTCCAACGTCGCGGCGCCTCGGCGGCCGGAACCTTGTTCGTATTGTGGATCAAAAAATGGTTGGTCGCACTGTTGGCATAATACCAACCGGGGTCCGATAAATCGCGGAACAACGGCAACAGGCCCGCGGCGTTGGGTGGTTCAAATTGTAATAAAGCGTTTCGCTCCTTCAAAATTGGCATTTGAGAAATATCGGTGGTGCTGAACACGTCGCACTGCGGCGCATGATTCTTCAGCTCCAGCAGCAGGCGTTGATACGCGACCTGGCCAGTGGTCCGTACCGCCGATACCGCGATACCGGGGTGATCCGCGGTGAAGCGGCGCCCGAGCTCCTCCGCCGCTTCGCTATCGACCTGGGCGATATACCAGGTCAGGCTGCCTTCCCGTCGGGCGGCGTCCAGCAGTTCGGCGCGGGCGGCGGGGGCCAGCAGCGAGGCGCCGGCGCCGGCCAGAAAAGTGCGGCGGTTAAACACGGACATAACTCCAACCGTCTTCCTGCAATTCGCACAGCCGAACAACGCCGGACGGCACATCGGTTGCTTCCGAAAGCTGCGGTATCGCCTTACCCTCCCGCTTCGCCGCGGCTTTGCGCGAAATCTGGCAGGCCGAGAACACGACGAAGGGGAACTTTCCGTGCACCTCGGCAATCAGGTCTTTCACCGGCGACGTGTCCGCCCGCAGCATCATGTAGCCGGCACTGTTGGCGACCAGCTCGATCCAAAGGCGCCCGTTCTGGGCGATATGCTCGTCCTCGGCGATGAAATGCGCGGCCGCGTTCACGATGTTGTGCAGCGCCGTGGTCATTGTCGCCGGTTCGCCGCTGCCGACATGGAAGACCAGGCGGTGCTTGGGCTTCAGCCGCGGCATCGGCGGCATGTTGGCGCGTGCCGCCGATGCGCCGATGGCGGCGGCGAGCAGCGCGAAGGGTCCGAACAGGCGACGGTTCATGGCAAGGGCCTTTGCGACGGGGAAAACCAGGCCCCTATTGTCACGATCCGAACGTGTCGCGCCATTCCTCGATCACCTCGGGGATGCCTTCGGCGATCTCAGCGGTGGTTCCGCGACCTCCGACGACATCTGCGCGATGTGCCACGTCAGGGTGCCTTCCTTGCTCGCGGCTTCTTCCAGGGCAGCCATGTCGGCATGCGCCGAACGTGGCAGCGGCGCTGGCTTTTCAGGTTGCCAGGCAGGCTTGCTCAATATAAGATAGTTTTAAAATATATCTTATAGGCACCCATGCCCAAGCACCCCACCATCACCGAGGACGGCATCGCCCAATTGGTCGATACCTTCTACGCCCGCATCCGCACCGAGCCGATCCTGGGGCCCGTGTTCGAGGCCAAGATCGCCCCCGACGCCTGGCCCAGGCATCTGGCCACCATGCGGCGGTTCTGGTCGTCCGTGATGCTGACCTCCGGCGCCTATTCCGGGAACCCGGTGAGTGTACACCGTGGCGTACCGGGGCTGGAGCGTCCGATGTTCGCGCATTGGCTGGCCCTGTTCACGCAAACCGCCGAAGACTTGTTCGAGTCAGCCCCCGCCGCCGACTTCGCCGTCAAGGCCAGGCGCGTCGCCTTCAGCCTTGAGTTGGCGGTGTTTCACCGGTTGGGCGCGCCACCGGACGGACTGGCGCTGCCGCAACGCAAGGCCGGCTGACATGCGCCTGACCGCTTACACCGACTATACGCTACGGACTCTGATGTACTTGGCCCTGCGGCCAGGCCGAGCGGCGACGATTGCCGAGATCGCGACGGCATATGGAATATCGGAGGCGCATTTGACCAAAATCGTCCACCAACTTGGCCTGACCGGGGACATCGTGACCACCCGCGGGCGCGGCGGCGGCCTACGGCTCGGCAGGCCGGCGCAGACCATCAACCTGGGTGCCGTGGTGCGCCGCACCGAACCCGACATGGAACTCGTGGCCTGCTTCGTTGCCTCCGGCACCTGCGCCATCGACGACGCCTGCGTGCTGAGCCGCGTGTTGCGGGAGGCTTTGGACGCGTTTCTGACAGTGCTGGACAGCTACACCCTGGCGGATCTGGTCGCACCCCGCGAGCGTCTCGCCGCCTTGTTACGACTCGACCCGCCCTTGCGGGAGCACGCCTGATGCCCGATTCCACTTTTGCCGAAACGCTGGTTGCTGGTCTGTCCGATGCTTTGATCCATGTGGATGCAGACGGCCGTATCCAGGTTTGGAACGCGGGTGCCGAACGCATTTTTGGCTACTCCGCCGCCGAGGCACTGGGCAACACCCTCGATGTGATCGTCCCAGCCTCGCTTCGCGACCGCCATGCGGCGGGATTCGATGCCACCATGCGCACGGGCCATACCAAGTACGGCAATGGCGACATCCTGTCCGTCCCGGCCTTGCGCAAAGACGGTTCCCGCATTTCGGTGGAATTCTCGATCGTCCCCTTCGCCGACGCGACCGGCAAAATGACCGGCATCGCCGCCATCATGCGCGATGTCACCGCTCGGTTCGAGGAACTGCGAGCGTTGCGGCGAGAGATCGCCGCCCTGCGTGCGGGGCAGGGTTAACCGCCCCCGCACTTGCGCTTGGCGCCCCGGCATTGCCTGATAGGCCCCGACCGATAACGGGAGAAACACCATGGACGACGCCGCCGAAGCCAAACACCTGTTCGAACCGACAGGCGATTTCCAATGCCTGCACGAATTCCTCCCGGCCGCCAGAGCCAAGCTGTCCGACCACATCTGGGGCTACCTGGTCGGTGCGACCGAGACCGAGACCACGCTGCGGCGCAACCGTTTGGCGCTGGACTCGCTGGCGCTGCGGCCTCGGGTCTGTGTGGACGTGTCGAAAATCGACACCTCCACCACCCTGTTCGGCCGCAAGCTGCGCCTGCCGGTGATGTTGGCGCCGGTCGGCTCGCTCGAATCCTTCGATCCGGGCGGAGCCGCCACCGCCGGCAGCGCGGCCTCGGCTTTCGGTATCCCGATCATGTGCAGTTCGGTGACCCATCCAGGCCTCGAGGAAATCGCCGCCGCCACGCCTGGGCCGAAGATCTTCCAGCTTTATGTGCGCGGCGACCTCCAGTGGATGGACGACATCGTGAAGCGCGCGGTGGATAACGGCTACGACGCCTTCGCCATCACCGTGGATACCGCCGCCTACTCCCGGCGGGAGCGCGACATCACCGGCCGCTTCGTGAAGCCCTGGCGCGCGGTGGCGACGGGGCAGTCGTACCAGGCGAGTTTCACCTGGGACAACGTCAAGCACTTCAAGGATAAGCACTCCATTCCGCTGATTCTGAAAGGAATCGGCACCGGCGAAGACGCCGCTTTGTGCTGCGAGCATGGGGTGGACGGCGTTTACGTGTCGAACCACGGCGGGC
The DNA here is from genome assembly GCA_903924985.1 of uncultured Acetobacteraceae bacterium. Classification (GTDB taxonomy): domain Bacteria; phylum Pseudomonadota; class Alphaproteobacteria; order Acetobacterales; family Acetobacteraceae; genus Rhodopila. The sequence continues at coordinate 18,237 of CAIYDT010000002.1, read as the reverse complement.
GGCAGCTCGACCACGGCCGCGGCTCGATGGACATCCTGCCGGAGGTCATGGCGGCGGTGCGCGGGCGCGCGAAGGTGATCGTGGATGGCAGCATCTGCCGTGGCACCGACGTGGTGAAGGCCATCGCCATGGGCGCGGACGCGGTGGCGATGGGGCGGATGTATTGCTACGCTCTGGCCGCCGACGGCGCCGCCGGGGTCCACAAGATGCTGGAACTGCTGGAGCACGAGACCGGCGTCGCGATGGCCCTGGCCGGCGCGCGCAGTCTTGGGGAGCTGAACCCTGGATTCATCTTCCGCCACGCACCGTTGGTGGCGCAGCCGCACCAGCACAGCGCGTTTCCGTTGTTGCAAATGACGCCGGAGTATCGAGGGTAAGCGCAAGGCGGAAAAAGTCGGCCTGTACCAATCGCCGCCGTTGGCGGTAATGTACAGGCCGGTGTTCCACGTCATGCCGGCATGACGTGGTCGGATCGCCGATGGGTCGCTACTTCTCCGCCTTCCGAACATCCGCGTCACGGAATTTCGTGCGGAACATCCCCCATTCCTCGGCACCCGCTCGGTTGAACGCCTCCCGCACCGTCATCTCCCGCTTCGGAACGGGGTGCCGGTGGGTGGCTTTCAGTTCCGCCAGCACATCGTCGCACGCCCCGATCGTCGCCTTGAACAGCAGTCCCGGAACGATCGCCAGTTTGTAGCCGAATTTCTCGGCCTCCCGCAGGTCGATATCCGGCGTCTTGCCGCCCCAGACCACGTTCAAAAGGCACGGCCCGCGCACCAGTCTCGGCACCGCGGCGATTTCCTCCATCGTCTGCGGCGCCTCCAGGAACGCCATATCGGCCCCGGCCTCCAGCGCGGCATTGGAACGGCTCACCGCTTCCTCGAACCCGATCACCGCGCGGGAGTCGGTGCGAGCGATCACCATGAAATCGCGGTCGCGCCGCGCATAGGCCGCCGCCCGGATTTTGGCGATCCAGTCTTCGCGGGGGACCAACTCCTTGTCGTCCAGGTGGCCGCAGCGCTTGGGGGAGACCTGATCCTCGATATGGATCCCGGCGACGCCGGCGCGTTCGTAGTCCTGCACGGTACGAATGACGTTTAGCTCATTGCCGTACCCGGTGTCGGCATCCGCCACGACAGGCACATCCACCGCGCGCACCATGCGGGCGGCGTTGGCGACCATTTCGGTTTCCGTCAGCAGCCCGAAATCCGGGTAGCCATGCGCGACCGATGTTCCGGCACCGGTCATATACACAGCCGGAAACCCCGCTTGTGCCACCAGCATCGCCGTCAGCCCGTCATAGGCGCCGGGGGCGACGACCATGCCGGGGTCTCGCAGCAGCGCTCGGAGTTTCGTGGTCTGGTTCATGATGGTGCGTTCCTGCCCTGCCCGCCGCGTCATCCCCGGGCTTGTCCCGGGGCTAACACAATAAACTTACTTCCTCGCCGAATCGGCGTCCCATGGCCCTGGAAACCGCCCGCGTTCTTCTGGAGTCAGTCCAAACACCTGCTCCTTCCGCGGCCATTCCTCGCGGGGCAGTTCATACGACACTTCCAGCCCGTTGCCATCGGGATCGCGGAAGTAAATGCCCAACGAAATGCCGTGATCGACGATGGCCTCGATCTTCACGTCGTTGTCCTTCAGCCGCTGGTAGGACGTCTTCAACGCGTCGAGGCTCTCCACCATCCATGCCATGTGGTTCAGCCCGACCTGGCCTTTCTGTTGCAAGGGTGCATCGGGCCCGACCTGCATCAGCGCTACTTCGTGCGATTGATCCAGGTCCGCCGACAGGAACGCCGCCACGCCAGGGCGGACGTGGTAGGTGTGGAGACCCAGCACCTTCTTGTACCATTCATGCGCCTTGTCGGCGTCGCGGACGTAGATATTGACGTGGCCGAGATACATCTTGCGGTTGCTCACGGCGTATCCTCCTTGTTCAGAAAGTCCATGACCCGATCGGTGATTTCCTTTTTGGGGAAAATGGCGGCAAGGGCGCGGGCCCGGGTCAGCGGGTCGCTGGCGAAGAAGCGTTCATAGAGAACTTGCCGTTGCCCGAAGGAACTGCACGCAATGTCCCAGGCCAGATGGAACAATTTTACCCGCGAACGGGCGTCCGTGGTTTCGGTCGCCAGATATTGCTGAATATGCCCGCCAAGGGGGCCGGTCATATCCGCTTCCGTCGGCAGGATCATCAGGCTGGACGAGCCCAACAGTTGCAGTATCTCCGCCATCCGTGGATAGGCGGTCATGAACAGGTTGCGAGTGGTTTCCGCCGGCAGAGACGCCGGGCACATCACCCCCCACTGATTGGGCTTCGCATCCGCCTCGGCCGCCCGCATGCAGGCGCGCATGAGTTCGGTGTACATCATTAACTCACCGATGCGTTCCTGCGAGTGCGGCAGATGCGCGTTGCCTAGGGTTTCGGTCATCAGCAGCGCGACACCCAGCACCAGTTCGCACTTGGCGAGGTTTTTCGCGGCGCCCTGGTGGGACGTATGGGCGGATGACGACGTTGCATAGGCGGTATTGTTCAACCGGTCGACGTCGCCATAGAGAAAAACCCGTTCCCACGGGACCACCACGTCGTCGAAGAAGACGATGGAGTCCATTTCCTCGAAGCGGGAACCCAGCGGATGGTCGAAATGCGACTTGCCGTAGTCGAAGGAGTCACGACAGAGGAAACGCAAACCCGGCGTGCCGCAGGGGATGGCGAAGCTCAGCGCGAAGGGGCTGTGTTCGGCGGTGTGCTGGCCGAGGCGGGGGGAATACACCGCGATTTCATCCGCCAGGGGGCCGAGGGTTGCCAGCACGCGCGCGCCCCGCACCACTAACCCGGCGGAGGTTTCCTTCACCGCCTGCAACGCGGTGCCTTCCTCGAGGTTAAAAGCGCCCGAAACGGTGCGACTGCGTTGCAGATTGATCAGGGAATGCGTCAGAACCAGGTCGTTGTCGCTGATATAGTCGTAATAGCGGCGCATATTAGTCCCGTATTCGGGCTTTTTCTCCCCGAAATAATCCGACGCCCCCGCCCAGGCGGCAAAGGAGACGTTCATGAAATCGGGGGAACGGCCCATCATCCCGCAGGTGGTGCGAGCCCAGTTCAGCATCATCGCCCGGCGGCGTTCGAGGTCGTTCTGGGTCCGGGGGATGATGAAGGACAAGCCGAGCGGGTCGCCGGATTTGGGCGAGGTGTAGGTCATGGTGTCGGCGAGCGCCATTTGCTGGTCGTACAGCGACGCGATAGCGCGCGCCCCGCCGCTCAGGCCCGGGTGGGTGGTGACGTCGGCGACGCGTTCCCCGCGCAGGTAGACCTCCCGCGGTTGGTCGCGAAGGCCTTGCAGATAGTCTTTCCCCGAGCGTGCCGGCATCCGTGTCCCCTCTTCGTCATGGTCAGGCCCGCACCTGTCACTCCGCCGCGGCAGCCCGCGTCTTCAGATCCGTCGAATACCGCAAATGCACCGGCGCGTTCGCCTCCCAAGGATCCTTCAATCCAAGGGTCTTGCCGTATTCCTTGATCGCCGGCATCACCTCCCCGCATAGCAGCTTGATGCAGCGCTGGCGGTCTTCCTTGCTGACGTTGCCGTCATTCGCCCAGATGCCCATGATGCCGGGGCGCGTGTTCTGCACGATGTATTTCAGTTTCTCGATCACTTGCGACGGCGTCCCCGCCACGATCATGGTCGAGGCAACCTGCTCCTCGAACGACGGATTGCCCCGCGGATTGACCGCCCGCCCGGTGGCGAATTGGACGAAGCTACGCCGGCCAGATGGAGAAAAGTAGCCCGACGGATTGGCCCAGACGGGATGCGCCAGACCGGTGAACTCGCCCTGCATCCACATGAACTGCCGAGCGTTGGCCAGCGCCTTTTCCTCCGTGTCCTGCACATGGACGCGGATCAAATAGCCGAAATTTTCGGGCCCCGCCGTGTAACCGCAATCGGCGGCGGTGTCGGAATACTGTTTCCAGATTTCCTTGGTATGGTCGATCGACGTGTTCAGCGCGATATAGGGGTAGCGCTGTTGCGCGGTCCAGACGATGGTTTCCTTCGACAGCACACCGGGCACCCATACGCGAGGATACGGCTTCTGCATCGGCACCGCCCAGGGATTCACCACGCGATGCTGGTAATGGGTGCCTTCCCAGCGGAATGGACCGGGTTCGGACCAGATCTTCTGCACCAGGTCGTGCGCCTCGATGAAACGTTCCCGGTTAAAAGCGGGGTTCACGCCCGACGCCAACTGCTCCTGCCCGCCCCCGCGCACGAAACCCGGGACCAAGCGGCCCTTGGAGATCATGTCGATCATGGCCAGTTCCTCGGCCATGCGGATCGGGTTGTCGCACAACGGCAATGGATTGCCCAGGATAACGATCTTCACCCGCTTGGTCGTGGCGGCCAAAATGGAAGCAAAAATATTGGTCTTCGCCTGCATGCAGAACGGGGCGTTATGATGCTCGTTCAGCATGATGCCGTCGGCGCCGTATTCCTCGGCCAGCAGGTAGTCTTCCAGGTATTCGTTATACAGCCGGCTGCCCTCGATCGGGTTGAAGTGGCTGTTGGAGAACGTCAGCGCGGTCGCGCCGTAGTCGAGCCCAGCCTTGGCGTCGTACGCCGACATCGGCTGCTCTGTGAAATACATCATATGCATGGCGGGGCCTCCTTCAGCTGGCGTTGAAGAAATCGGTGACGAGCTTGGCGACTTCGGCGGGTTTTTCCATTTCCGCGAAGTGACCGCAGGCGGCGACTGTAGTCATTGTCGCGTTGCGCAGGGCTTTTGTGTAGGCGTGACCGGCGCTGATCGGCACGATGCGGTCGTCGTCGCCCCAAACCACCAGGGCCGGCGTCCGCACGCCGCCCAGCAGATGCGGCAGTGTCTGGGAGTACATGTAGGGTTTCCAGGCCGTCCGAAAACTCATCTCCCGGCAGACGTCCCACTGCTCCAATTGGTCGACGCTGATACCGCCGAATACGGCTTCGAAGTTGGCCCGATCGTGGAACCCGGCCTGGGGGTAGTCGATGTAGGACACGATGGCCTGATCGGCGATGTCGCCCTCGGGCGGTTTGATGCCCATCGGGGCCACCAGCACCATGCGGCGGAAGGTCTGCGGTGACTGGCTGGCCATCTCCGCGGCGATCCAGCCGCCGAAGCCCAGGCCCACCACCGACACGTCCTTGGCGTCCAGTTCCGACAGCAGCCAGGTGGTCATGGCCGCGATGTCGCGCGGGTGGCGCAGCCATTGCGGCCGCTCCGACTTGCCCCAACCGGGGTGGTGCGGAACGATCACATCGAATTTCGCGGCCAGAGCATCGTAGAACGGCAGCCGGTCCGGCGTGCCGATGTCGTGATGCAATACCAGAACACAGCGGCCGCTGCCGCCGCGCGAGACGTGAATTTTACATCCAGCGATCTCTTTGACCGTGTCGGTCCAGACGACGCTCATCCTCTCTCCCCCTCGGACTGTTTGGTTGGAGAGAGGATACTCACGGGTAGCTTCGCTTGTCTATTGCCCCATGGCGTGGAAGAAATAATGGATCGCCTGCGCCATGATCCCGGGGGTCTGCACCGCCGCGAAGTGGCCGGAGTTCAGTTCCAGGAACTGCGCTCCGGGGATCATTTTCGCCAATGGCTCGATCGCGGACGGCGGGCGCAGCGGGTCGTGGCGGCCGGCGGTCACCAGCGTGGGGCACGCGATTTTTGCCAGCTCGGGGGTAATGTCCTCATTGGCCAACATGCGGTTGGTCGCGGCGAAGCTCTCGGGGTCGTTGCCCAGCCAGCGGGCGCGGAATTCGGCGTAAACCTTGGGATTGTATTGCACCACCTTGGGGTAGGACAGCGCGAGGCTGGCATCCACCACGCTCGCCATGCCGCCGGCTTCGACCGCCGCCGCGCGATCCACCGACGCCTGCTTGCGATCCGGGGACGCGCCCGTCGCCGGCCCATGCAGCACCAGGCCTGCCGCCCGATCCGGATAGCGCACGGCAAAATGCACGCAGATCGCGGCGCCCACCGCCATGCCGGCCAGCGCCACCTTGCCGGTGATCCCCAGCGCGTCCAGCAGCCCCTTCAAGTCGTCGGCCTGCTGGTCCCAGGTCACGGCCCCCTTGACCTTCTGCGACATCCCCGCGCCGCGGCAGTCGTAGCGCAGCACCCGGCGGGAGTTGGTGAAGGCCGGCAGCGCCTGGTCCCAACTGTCCAGCGTGCCGCCCATTTCGTGCACCAGCACCAGCGTGGTCGGCCCCTCGCCGCTCAACTCGTAGCGCAGGCTGGTGCCGTTGACTTCGACAAAGTTCATGGCAAACGTCCCTCTCCTATGTTGGCGCCAGGGTAAAGCGCGCCGCTTGTCTCGTGAAGGGTCCCCCAATGGCCGGAAAAATGACGCTGCACTGGTCCCCCCGCTCGCCCTACGTGCGGAAGGTGATGATCGCGATCCATGAGCTGGGCTTGCAGGACCGGATCGAGACCGTACGCACCGTTGCCGGCGGGACGACGCCGCATTGGGAGCTGATGAAGATCAACCCGGTGGGGAAGATCCCGACGCTGGAAATCGGGGACGGCACCGTCGCCTACGACTCTCCCGTGATCATCGAGTATCTCGACAGCCTGCACAGCGGGCCCAGGCTTTACCCCGCCGCCTGGCCGGAACGGCTGACGGCGCTGCGCCGCCACGCGCTCGGCCAGGGCATGCTGGACAACGCTTTGCCGCTGCTGAGTGAGGGCTTCCGCCCCCCGGAAAAGCAAAGCGAGCCGCACAAAGAGCTGTGGCGCGCCAAGCTGCGGGCCTGCGTGGACGCGCTGGAAGCCGAGGCCGACGCATTGGCCGCCGACCCGTTCTCGGTCGGGCACATCGCGATCGGCGTGGCGCTGGGCTACCTGGATTTTCGGTTCGATGTGCTGAAATGGCGGGATGGGCACCCGAAACTGACGGCGTGGCACGCCACGTTCAACGCCCGCCCCTCAGTCGCCGCGAACATGCCGGCCGAGGGCTAGTATGCTGACCGAAGGCGCCCGCGCCCTGGTGCCACTACTGGCGGAGCGGGCGCGCGCGACGGAAGCGGCGCGCCGCGTGCCGAGGGAAACGGTGGCTGAGTACCACCGCACCGGCATCCTCCGAGCCTTGCAACCCCGGCGCTTTGGCGGCGCGCAGGCTCGCTTCGATGTCTTTTCAAACATCGTGGAGATTTTGGCCGAGGGCTGCTCGTCCAGCGCCTGGGTCTACGCCGTGCTCGGGGAGCACCAATGGATCGTCGCCTGTATGCCCGAGCGGGCGCAGGACGATGTGTGGGGGGATAATCCGGAGGCGGTGGCTTCGTCTTCGTTAGCCCCACGCAACATGGGGATACCCGTCGATGACGGCTGGCGGATCAGCGGGCAGTTTCCGTTTTCCTCCGGCTGCGACCACGCCCAATGGGCCATCCTGGGCGTGCGTGCCGAGGACGCCGCCGGCAACCGCTCTACCCGCTACATGCTGGTGCCCATGTCGGAGATCGAAATTCTCGACGACTGGCACGTGTTGGGTCTGCGGGGAACCGGCAGCAAAACGCTGGTGCTGAAGGATGTGTTCGTGCCGGCCCACCGCACGGTGCTGCTGAAGGATCTGCTGGAGGGCACTACTCCCGGCGCCACGGTGCACTCGGATTATCCGCTGTTGCGGGCGCCGCGCGGGTTTCTGGTGCCGTTTTCGCTGCCAACCGTCATGTTTTCCTTGGCCCGGCGGGCGCTGGCTATGGTGCCGGCCTCGTTGCGATCCCGGCTGTCGCGCGGCACTCGCGATTTGGGCGAATCCGAAGTCGTGCAAATGCAACTGGCCGAAGCCGGTGCCGAAATCGATATGGCGTGTTTGATCATGCACGCTCGGCGGGACGAGAGCATGACCCTGCTGGACTCCGGACGCCCGGTCACCGTCGAGGACGGGATGCGCAACCGTCGCGATGTAGCCTTCGCGGCGGAACTGATCCGTAAGGGTGTCGAACGGCTGGTGGAACTTTCCGGCTCCCGGGTGGTGCACGACGGCGATCCGCTACAGCCGATCCTGCGGGACGTGCAGACCATCGCGACCCATGGGGTCGTGCTGCGCCACATCAACTACGTGCCCTATGGGCGCGCGATGCTCGGGTTGCCTCCGGCGGTGGGGGAGGCTTGATCGTGGTATTTTGGGGGAACGTTTCAGGGGCTGTGCGGTTCGGTCTGTGCGAAACCTTACCAGCGGCGCGACAAACGGAACCCATCCCGCGACGCACCTTCCCCGCCGCATGACACTTCCCCCCGAATTTTCCCTGATCGCCCGCCACTTCCGCCCCTTGGCCGGCCCGGGGTCGCTCGATCTGCGGGACGACGCCGCGCTGCTGACCCCGCCACCCGGCAAACAACTGGTCCTGACCGCCGATGCCATGGTCGCCGGAGTGCACTTCCTGCCGGACGATCCGCCGGACCAGATCGGGCAGAAGCTATTGCGGGTCAATCTGTCGGATCTGGCCGCCAAGGGGGCCACCCCGCTGGGGTATCTGATGACGGTTTCCACCCCACGCGGCACCCCGGATGACTGGTTCGCGGGGTTCGCGGCCGGGTTGGCACGCGATCAGGTCACCTACGGGTGCACGTTGCTGGGCGGGGACACGACCTCCACCCCCGGGCCGATTTCTCTGTCATTGACGATCATTGGGCATGTGACGCCCGGCCTTTCGGTGCACCGCTTCGGGGCCTCGGCCGGGGACGGCATTTGGGTCACCGGCACCATCGGCGACGGGGCGCTCGGCCTTCAGGTGGCGCTGGGTAAATTGCATGATAGCACTGGGTTTTTGCTGGATCGCTACCGACTGCCACAGCCTCGGGTTGGGCTGGCGATAGGCGGCATCGCTTCGGCCGGCATGGATATGTCGGACGGGCTGGTGCAGGACCTCGGGCATATGTGCCGAGCGAGCGGGCTGGCGGCGGAGATCGATGCGATGGCGGTGCCGGCGTCGGACGCCGCGCGTGCCGCCGGGCCGGACTGGTTGCAAACCCGCCTCACGGGCGGCGACGATTATGAGCTGCTGCTGGCCGTCCCCTCCGCCAAGGAAGCCGCGCTGCATGCCGCCGCGAGCGCCGCCGGCATCCCTGTCACGCGCATCGGCACCTTCCATTCCGGCGCGCCAGAGGTCATGGTGCGGGGCCCCGGCGGAGAATCGCTTGCTTTCGACAAGGGGGGCTGGAGCCATTTTTAACGGTTAGGGACGCGTCCGAGAGATGAATAAGAACGTGTGGCTCCTGTTCTGCTGCCAGGCGCTGATGAACGCCATTATGTCCGGCCAGACCATCATGGCCTCCCTGATTGGTTACAAACTGTCGGGTTCCGCGCTGAATACGCTGCCGATGGCCATCCAGATGCTGTCGGTCATGGGCGCGTCCGTGCTGGCGAGCCACGTGTTCTCCCGCTTCGGGCGCAAGCCGGGGTTCTGGCTGGGGTGCGGCATCGCGTTCTGCGGCAGTTTGACTTTCGCGGCCGGCATCTACAGCCATAATTTCGCGCTGTACTGTATGGGGGCGATCCCGGCCGGGCTGGGCTTTGGCATTGCCCAGCATTTGCGCTTCGCGGCGGCCGAGGTCGCGGACTCGCACGCCAAAGCACGCGCCATTTCGCTGGTGCTGGCGGGTGGGGTGCTGGCGGCGATCGTCGGGCCGGAGATGGTGAAGCGCACGCATGACCTGATCGGGAATTATGAGTTTCTGGCGACGTATCTGTACCTGCCGGTGCTGCCGGTCATCACCTCCATCCTGCTGTATTTCGCGCAGTTGCCGCCAGCGCCGCCAAAGATCAGCATGCCCATCCCCTTCCGCGAGATTCTCGCCCGGCCCAATTTCGTGGCGGCGGTTTGCGCGTCGTTGGCCGGCTACGCGTCAATGAACCTCCTGATGGTGTCGACGCCTTTGCAGATGGTGCTGTGCGGCTTCGGGGTGGGGGCGACGGCGGATGTGATCCGGTCCCACTCGGTATCGATGTATGCACCGGGGTTCTTCACCGGGCGGTTGATCCAGAAATTCGGGGTGCACCAGATCATCGGCATCGGGTCCCTGATCACCCTCACCTGCGTGGGCATCAACCTGTATTTCCCGCCGTTCTGGGGGGTGTTCATGATCTCCCTGGCGATGCTGGGCCTGGGATGGAACTTCATGTTCGTGGGCGGCACCACCATGCTGACCACCGCCTACACGGCGCAGGAACGGGTGCGGGTCCAGGCCACCCACGACTTCATCGTGTTCGGCAGCGTGGCGGCGACGGCATTGACCTCCGGCGCGATCGAGGCGGTGTGGGGCTGGACGGCGCTGAACCTGACGGTGCTGCCGCCCGTGCTGATCGCGATGGCGGTGGTGGCGTGGCACTACACGGCGAAGCGGCAGGTGGCGGTGGCTTGAGGCAAAATGTCCGCTAATGAACCGACCCGCTACACGTTCCCGCGCTGGCGGCCCGGGGTAATCCGCGAAATTGTCATGACCGCGGCGGACCAATTGGCTGAAGCCGAGATACCGGCGCCACCGTCCGACTTCTACGAGACGTTGGCCAACCATGCCGAAGAGGTTGTGGAAGACGCCATCTCGGCCGCGATCGAGGCATCGGGTGACGCCATCGTCCTGTCTTACGTCGGCACCGCCCGTCGCATTCTCGAAACGCTCGGCGATGAGTTATTTATCGCAATCGAGCTGGCCAACGACGCGACCCTCGCCCGTCTCGTGGCCTATCTCTTGCTCGACTGCAACGACGGATACAACGACGCGCTCTGCGACCTTTATTGGGGTATGCATGGCGACCCGGAGTGGGGCACGAAATGGGGCATCCACGAAGACATCCGGGACCTTTCGCCCGCCCTCATCTTCAAGGTCTGCATGAAGGGCGACGTGCGCTTCCTGGCCGTCGAATGCCACGCCCCTACCAGACGCCTCCCCGAGGACCCGAGCGGCCGCCTCCGTGCTCGGACCTTGGTCGTGTCGGGTGTGCCGGTCCTGGCGTTCTCGCCCTCCGAAGTCGAAGCGGACGCGGCGGAATGCGTTTTGGAGATCAACAATGCGCTTGCCACGCTGGCGCAGGAACTGCTCGCATTACACGGTATGAAGCCCCCGCCGCGGCACGATTTCCGGCCAAGCGCCGACACGTGATTGTGGCCGACCTCTAGCCTCCCCGCCCAAACCGGACGATCATCCCTCCAACGCCATCCCGGGGGAATCGCCACCATGCCCAAGACCGTCCTCTACGCCAGCGTCGGCCCGAACACGACGCAATACGACATCGACGTCGCAGCCTGCACCCTGACGCCCAAGGGCACCGTCTCGTCCCCGGCGAACGTGCAGTACATTTGGCCCCACGCGAACCGGAAATTCCTCTACGCCGCTTCGACCGATAGCGGCTCGGGGATGGCGGGCGGCGGCACCAACCACCACGTCACCGCCTACCGCATCGACCCGGTCTCCGGCGCGCTGTCGCAGCACGGCACCCCGATCCCGCTGCCGACCCGGCCCATCCATATGGCCACCGACATCCCGTCGGAGCATGTCCTGGTGGCCTTCAACAACCCACCCGCCGTGCGCATCTACAAGATCAACCCCGACGCCACCCCCGGCGCCGAGGTCCCGCAGTCCCCCTCAATCAATCCCGGCATCTTCCCCCACCAGGTGCTGGCCACCCCCGACAACAAGCAGGTCATCCTGGTCGCTCGGGGCTTCGACGCCACCGCCACCAAGCCCGAGGACCCCGGCGCCCTGCACGTGTTCGACTTTGCCAACGGCAACCTGTCCAACCAGCAGACCATCGCCCCTAACGGCGGCTACGGCTTCGGCCCGCGGCATCTCGATTTCCACCCGACGCGGAACTGGATCTACGTCTCGCTGGAGCGGCAGGACCAGATCGCGTTGTTCACACGGACGGATGGAAAACTGACCCCGGATGCCCTGTCCCGGGTGGACACGCTGGACCACACCCAGCCCAAGAGCGACCACCAGCTCGTGGGCACCGTACACGTCCACCCGAACGGCCGCTTCGCCTACGTCGCCAACCGCTCCAGGAATCACATCGGCCAGAACAGCATGGCGGTGTTCGCGCTCGATCCGGCGACCGGGATGCCCAGCCGGATCCAAAACGTCGACACGCAGGGCGTCCACCCGCGGACGTTCCATATCGATCCCTCCGGCAAGATGATGGTGGTGGCACACATCATGGGCGCCGGCGGCATCCCCTGCCGTCTGACCACATTCCGCATCGGCGACGACGGCACGCTGACCTTCGTCAACGCCTATGACATTGAAAATGGAGATAAATTCATGTGGTGGGCCGGCATGGTCACCCTGCCCTGAAATCTGTGCTAGCCTCCCCCCATGTTCACCATTCAGCACCACGAGCGCATCGGCTCCACCAACGACGAGGCCCGCCGCCTCGCGTTGCTGGGCGCCGAACACGGGACGGTGGTGCACGCCGACGAGCAGACCGCCGGGCGGGGCCGGCGGGAGCGTGCCTGGTACAGCCCCCCCGGCAACCTCTATATGTCGGTGCTGCTGCGGTTGGACGCGCCACTGCGCCGCCTCCCCGAACTCAGCTTCCTGACCGCGCTGGCAGTGGCCGACGCGGTGGACGCGCTGCTGCCGAAGCAGACTCGCGCCACCCTGAAATGGCCGAATGACGTGCTGGTCAATGGCGGCAAAATCGCGGGCATTCTGCTGGAGCAGGCCGACACCGCCACCATCATCGGCGTCGGCCTGAACGTCCTGTACGCCCCGCACAACGTCGCCTACAAAACGACCACCTTGGCGGCCAGCGGCGGCATCGCCAGCGTCGACGGCGCCCGGGACATTCTGCTCGAACGTCTCGGCATCCATTTGGCCACCTGGCGGGATCAAGGTTTCGCTCCAATCCGGGAGGCCTGGATGGCCCGAGGTCACCCCATCGGCACCCCTTTGCGGGCCGGGATCGGTAACCACCCCATTGAGGGCACCTTCGCTGGCCTCGACGACGACGGCGCGCTGCTGCTGGACACCGATCAGGGCCGTAAACGCGTGATGGCGGGGGACGTCGGCAGCCCGTCGGTTTGACCCCCCGCCGCCCCGGTGGTTCCCTCCCCACCGGAAACGCCGCAGGAAATGAGCACCCAGGATGGATCAACTAACCGGCTGGCAGCCCGAACTCCTCGAACTGCACGAACGCCAGCGCATCGCCCGTCAGATGGGCGGCCCCGAACGCATCGCGCGTCAGCACGCGGCCGGCAAGCTGACGGTGCGCGAAAGGATCGACAGCATGCTCGATCCCGGCACCTTCCTGGAGATCGGCTCCATCGCCGGTAAGGCGACCTACGACGCCAGCCAGCGCACGATGACCGACTTCGTGCCGGCCAACGGCGTGTTCGGCCGCGGCAGCGTGGACGGCCGCCCCGTGGTCATCTTCGGCGACGACTTCACCGTGCGCGGCGGATCGGCGGATGCGTCGATAAAACACAAATACCAGATGCCGGAGATGATGGCGGGCGAGTTCCGCATCCCCCTGATCCGTATGATCGAGGGGTCCGGCGGCGGCGGCTCCGTCAAAACCATCGAGACCACCGGCCACGCCAACCTCCCCGGCGGCGTCGGTCAAAGCTCCGGCCTGTGGCTTTGCGCGCAGAACATGGGGCGGGTGCCGGTGGTGGCGCTGGGCCTCGGCTCCGTCGCCGGGCTGGGCGCGGCGCGCCTCGCCGCCAGCCATTACGCGCTGATGGTCAAGGATACCTCCGCCGTCTTCACGGCCGGCCCGCCGGTCGTCGAACGCCTGGGCGAGAAACGCACCAAAATGGAGCTGGGCGGGCACGAGGTTCAGGTCAGAGCCGGCACCATCGACGACGCGGTGGACTCCGAGGAAGAAGCCTTCGCCCGTGTCCGCCGCTTCCTATCGTATTTGCCGAGTTCGGTGTGGGAGTTGCCGCCGCGCACCACCCCCACCGACGACCCGAACCGCCGCGACGATTTTTTGATCCACGCCGTGCCGAAAAGCATCCGCAGGGCCTACTCGATGCGGAAAATCATTGATTCTCTCGTGGACCAGGGCAGTTTTCTCGAACTCTCCAAGGGCTTCGGGCGCGCCATCATCACCGGCTTCGCGAGGCTGGACGGGTGGCCGGTAGCGGTGTTGGCCGGCGATCCGCTGTATGGCGGCGGCGCCTGGGGTGCCGCGGCATCGCGCAAGATCACCCGCTTCGTCGACATGGCGCAAACCTTCCACCTCCCGATCGTGCATCTGGTAGACTGCTTCGGCTTCGCGGTGGGGCTGGAGGCGGAGTCCACCGCCACCATGCGCCACGCGGTGACCGCTATCAGCGCCATCCACCAATCCACCGTCCCCTGGTGCCCCATCATCATTCGCAACGTGTTCGGCGTCGGCGGCGGCGCGCATTTGCCGCACACGCATCCCTGCATTCGTTATGCCTGGCCTAGTGGCAGTTGGGGTTCGTTGCCGCTTGAGGGCGGGGTCGAAGCGGCTTACCGAGCGGAAATCGCTGCCGCGGACGATCCCGCTGCCAAGCTGAAGGAAATCGACGCTCGCTTGCAAGCGTTGCGTTCCCCCTTCCGTTCGGCGGAAGCCTTCCTGATCGAGGAAATCATCGACCCCCGCGACACAAGACCTCTGCTGTGCGAATGGGCCAATTTGGTCGCGCCGTTGCGCACGCCGGGCCAGTCGTTTTTCACCATGAGACCATAAGCATGCCCCTGACCGGCTACCGCATCCTGCAACAAGGCTCCGGCATCGCGCTGGACTATTGCGGCAAACTCTTCGCCGATTTCGGCGCCGACGTTGTCAAACTGGAACCGCTCGGCGGCGACCCGCTCCGCACCATGCCCCCGATCCTGGCGAACGGCGAAAGCGGCGCTTTCGCGTGGCTGAACACCAACAAAAAGAGCGTCACCGAGACACCGGCGAACCTCGACGCGCTGCTTCCCGGCGCCGACGTGCTGCTAACCCAACAAGCGCCGGACGGCCTGGCCGAAAAATACCCAGGCCTCGCCATCACCGCCATCGACTGGTTCGGCGAGAACGGCCCCTACAGCAAATTCGCCGGAACGGAATCCGTTGCGAGAGCACTTGCCGGCCTCGTCGCCCTGACCGGCCCGGCCGAGGGACCGCCCATCCTCGCCACCGAATGCCAGCAAGGCCCCATCGCCGGCCTCGCCGCTTTCATCGCCACCGCCAGCGGCCTCTACGGACGCGACAAAGGCGTACGCAACTTCTCCGTCAGCATTCACGAAACCGCCGTCAATGTCGCGGAGTACGAAGCCGCTGTCGCCTGGGATGCCGGCCAATCCCGCAAACGCCCCGGCATCAACCGCTTCGGCCGCAACTACCCCGTCGGCATCTACGAAACGAAGCAAGGTATGATCGGCGTCACCATCGTCACCCCCGGCCAGTGGCGCGGCATCTGCGCCATGCTGGGCATGCCCGACCTCGCCAAGGAGCCTCGCTTCTCCCTGAACACCGACCGTCTGGCCGCCTCCAAGGACATCGACGCGCTGTTTCAGCCGGTCTGGGTCACGAAAACCGCCGAGGCATGGTTCGAGCTAGCACTACAATACAAGCTGCCGATGGCGGTCGTTCCGACCATGGCCGAACTGTTGGAACAGCGCGTCCACCGCGAGCGCGGCGCCTTCGTGCCGATCCGCATCGGCGACGAAGCGTTCGAGGCCCCGCGTTTGCCACAACTCCTGACCCTGACCCCACCTCTGGCCGGCGGCACCGCCCCCTTGGCCGGCGAGGACCACCCGATTTGGTCTGTGCCCGCATCCGGTAAACCCGCCGGCCCCGCGCCCGCCGGCACCGGCGTCCTGCAAGGTCTTAGAATCATCGACCTGACCATGGGCTGGGCCGGCCCCACCGCCGCCCGGCATCTGGGCGAACTCGGCGCCGAAATCATCAAGGTCGAGGCTTGCCAATACCCCGACTGGTGGCGCGGCACGGACCTCCGCGCCTCCTTCATCGCCGAACAGAAATACGAGAAAATCCCCTGGTTCCAGCTCATGAACCGCAACAAGCTGGACGTGACGCTGGACCTGGCGAACCCCGAGGGAGTGGCCCTGCTGAAGCGCCTCGTCGCCACCTCCCACGCCGTCATCGAAAACTACTCCGCCGACGTTTTGCGCAAGCTCGGCCTCGACTACAGCGTCCTGAAAAACGTGCGCCCCGGCCTGGTCATGCTGTCGATGCCCGCGTTCGGCTCCGGCAACGCCTGGAGCGATTGTCGCGCCTATGGATCGACCCTGGAACACGCCTCCGGCCTGCCCACGCTGACCGGTTCGGCGCACCACCCGCCAGTCATGAACCAAACCGCGTACGGCGATCCGGTCGGCGGCTTCAACGCCGCGGCCGCGCTTATCACCGCCCTGCTGCACCAGCAACGTACCGGGCAAGGCCAGAACATCGACATCTCGCAGGTAGAGTGCATGCTGCCGTTGGTCGCGCCCTCCCTGATCGAGCAATCCGCGCTGGGCTTCACCTCCCCCCGCATCGGCAACCGCCATCGCGTCCACGTCCCGCACGGCGCTTTCCGTTGCGTGGGCGACGACCAGTGGGTCGCCATTGCCGTTTGCAACGACACCCAATGGCTGGCGGCATGCCGCGTCCTGAACCGCCCCGATCTGGCCACCCTGACCGCCGCCGAACGCCGCGTTCGGGAAGACGAGCTGGAAGCCCTGATTTCCGCCTGGACCGCAACCCGCCCGGCCGAAGAAGCCATGAACACAATGCAAGCGGTAGGCGTGGCGGCAGGCGTGGTGCGCGTGCCCGGCGACCTCGACAAAGACCCGCACCTTATGGCCCGGGGCTTTTGGCACCGCATGGATCGCCCCTTCATCGGCCCGCACTGGCAATCCTCCGCCGCGTGGCGGGAGGGCCCCAACGCCTACCCGGTCCGCCGGGTCGCCCCCACCCTCGGCCAGGACAACGAAGCCATATTGATTGGTATGCTGGGTCTCGACGCAACGGAACTCACGCGCCTCGCCGCCGCGGATATCATCGGCACCGTGCCGAAACCCAGACGCGCGCAAGGGGATGCCTGAACATGAAACTGCGAACCGGACAGCCGTGGATGACCGGCGCCGAGTATGGCCGATCGCTCTCCGGTTTCGGGGTCAATCTCCTGGTGCGCGAGATCGCACCCTCGGTCGCCTTCCACCGCACTGTCCTGAACGCCACAGTGGTCTATGAGGACCCGGATTTCGCCGTCCTTCGTCACGGTTCGGCGGAGATGATGCTGCACGCCGACCATACCTACGACCACCATCCGATCCGGTCCCGCCTGGACGGCAAGCGCGGCAATGGCTTGGAACTCCGCCTGCACCACACCGACCCCGATGCCGCCGAAGCCGCCGCGCGCACCGGTAGATACGAAATCATGGCCCCCGCCACCGATAAGGGCCACGGCCTGCGGGAGGCCTACATCGTCGACCCCGACGGCTACATCTGGGTGCCCGATCGGCCAACTCAAGCGTAATCCGCATGCCACCGCCCGGAGACGTCCGCGCCATCCCATCCTTCGACGGCGCCCGCATCGAATACGAGGTCATCGGCGACGGCCCGCCTCTGATAATGCTGCACGGCATCCTCTCAAGCCGCGGCACCTTCTCCCACCAGCGCGACGCGTTGTCCCAGCATTTCCGCCTGATCCTGCTCAGCGCCCGCGGCCACGACGGCAGCGACACCGTTATCCCGCCCAACTATGGTGTCGGAACCAGCGACGTCGGCGACCTGCACGCCGTCCTGAACGCGGAAAACATCGGCCGATTCAACCTGATCGGCCACTCCTCCGGCGGTGCCACCGCCTTCGTCGTTGCCAACCAGGCCCCGGACCGCATCCAACGCCTGATCCTGATCGAGCCAACCCTCTTCGGCCTGCTCCCGCGCGACCACGCGGACGCCATGGTCGAGCCGGTTCTGGCGGCGGAAACGATCGGAGGGCCGATGGCCGCGCTCAGGACTCTGATGAGCATGGTTGCCGGTCCCGTCTGGAGCCAACTGGCCGAAACCGCGCAAGACACGCGCCTGCGCGGGTTGGCCAAGAGCGCCCCTTGTGTCGGTCCGCACAACCGAGGCCTTCTGGACCTGAAAGTGGCAGCTTCCGACATCCGCGATCTGCGCCCACGCACGATGCTGATTTATCCTAAATCCGGCAGTTGGATCGTGCAACAGGCTGTTTGGATCGTCCCGATACAACCGAGGATAGTTGTTCAGGCTGGGTTTAATCGTATTGGCGGCTCAAGTTG
>CAIYDT010000001.1 GCA_903924985.1 uncultured Acetobacteraceae bacterium | reverse complement strand
TCCTACTGGGGCGCCACCGTCATCACCAACCTGTTCTCCGCGTTCCCCATCGTGGGCGAGCCGATTGTGACCTGGCTGTGGGGTGGTTTCTCGGTTGACCAGCCGACGTTGAACCGGTTCTTCAGCCTGCATTACCTGCTGCCCTTCGTGATCGTCGGCGTCACGTTCCTGCATGTGGTCGCCCTGCACATCACCGGCTCCAACAACCCGCTCGGCATCGACGTGAAGTCGCCGCAGGACACGCTGCCGTTCCATCCCTACTACACGTCCAAGGACAGCGTTGGTCTGTGCGTTTATCTGCTGGTTTTCGCCTGCCTCGTGTTCTTCGCGCCGAACTTTCTGGGCGATCCGAACAACTTCATCCCGGCCAACCCGCTGCAGACCCCGGCCGATATCGTGCCGGAATGGTACTTCTTGCCGTTCTACGCCATCCTGCGTTCGGTCCCGAACAAGCTGATGGGCGTCTGCGCCATGTTCGGTTCGATCGCCGTGCTGTTCGTGTTGCCCTGGCTGGATACCAGCAAGATCCGCAGCGCGCGCTTCCGCCCGATCTATCGCAAGCTCATCTGGGTGTGGGTGCTTGCCGTTGTCGCCCTCGGTGTCTGTGGCGCAAACAAGCCGGAAGGCATCTACGTGGTCATCAGCCGCGTCGCCACCGCCTACTACTTTCTGCACTTCTTGGTCATTCTGCCCCTGCTTGGCTTCCTGGAGCGGCCGCTGCCGCTGCCTGAAAGCATCAGCCGGCCCGTACTTGGCGGGATCGGCGGTGGCCCACTGCCCGGCGGCGCCGCTGCCAAGCCGATGGAGAAAATCTGATGCGCGCCCAGCTTCCCGTTCTTGTGCGCTCTCTTGTTGCCGGCTTTGCTCTGCTCGCCGGCTCCGCGCTCGTCGTTCCCGCCCCGGCCGAGGAAACCATCACCCTGCCGAAACAGACCTGGAGCTTCGACAGCCTGTTCGGCACCTACGACCTCGCATCCGCCCAGCGCGGATTCCAGATCTACGCAGAGGTCTGCTCGAACTGTCATTCGATGAACCAGATGTTCTACCGCAACCTCTCGGGCATCGGCCTGTCGCCAGAACAGATCAAGGGTATCGCCGCCGGCTTTGAAGTGCCGTTGGGCCTGAACGACGCCGGTGAGCCTGTCAGTGGGCCGGCCACGCCGTCCAGCCGTTTCCGAAACCCATTCCCCAACGAGAAGGTTGCTCGCGCGGTGAACAACGGCGCGTTGCCGCCGGACCAGTCACTGATCGTTAATGCGCGAGAGGGTGGTGCCAACTACATCTACGCCCTGTTGACCGGCTATGCCGATCCGCCGGCCGACATGAAGATGCAGTCCGGCATGAACTATAACAAATACTTCCCCGGCCATCAGATCGCCATGCGCCAGCCACTGGCCGATGGTCAAGTGGACTACGCCGACAAGACCAAGAACACACCCGACCAGGAAGCACGTGACGTCACGACCTTCCTGGCCTGGGCGGCGAACCCGGAACTGGTCGAGCGCAAGAAGATGGGCGTGCGCATTGCTCTGTTCCTGGTGCTGATGACCGGCATCACCTATGCCGTGAAGCGGCAGATTTGGTCCGATGTCGATCACTAAGTAAGGAAGGCGAGGGGGCTCTGCCCCCTC